>CAZXYA010000191.1:0-14462 GCA_964644655.1 uncultured Saprospiraceae bacterium
GGTTTTTGTTGTACTACAAAAAATATTAGACTGTTTTCTGTCAAGAACTAATTATGTTGTTGCTCAGGCATTGTTAATGCGGCCTCCTTCTCTAAAACATAAGCTTTTTCTATATACTCTTTCCATCCAATATTATCCCCTTTAGATTTGGCTCTTTTAGCTAAATCATAATAATCCATCGCAGCTTCATGTATAATTTTAACGCTATCCATTTTTTACAATTTTTGCTTTTGGAATACTAAATTCTGCTATAACAATTATAAAAGGAAAATCTTCTGGGTTTTGTTGCTCCAAACTACGTTTTTTAGAAATTATAACTAAAGTAAACATCCTCCTAAATTACAAACACTCCGCATTAATCCCCAAAATAAATTTATCCACCACCCCAATACTCACCGCCGTTTCTGCCCCTTTAAAGCCTTCAATCATGTCATTTGCCAATCGCAATTCTGCTTGTTGAGTTATTTGTTGTGCTAAAGGTAAATAAGACCAATGCCATTTTTCTTCATTATAACCGTTAGGTCTTTGTTCATTTTTAGGAGAATAAGGTTGACAGAAACCAAATTTGTGAGCGTTTTGGGTCATCCAAGTATACATTTTTAGCCCTGTCCCTTTTTCAAAAAAATCATTGGTAAAAGCATTTAAATCCATATCCGTTCCCCAATGGTGACGAGACGTACCCGGCATAGAACTCCATTTTAAAATCTTAATCGCCCTTTCCGTTGGATCAGGCGTAGTTTTAGCCAGATTTTCTTTGCTTTCATGCAATCGAGTGCCCGTCCACTTACCTTCCCATATTATTTTTTGGGTGGCAAAATTACGTGTTGCCGATAGAATTTTTAATTCAATACCCTCTGCTTTAGCTGCTTTATGCATCTTTAAAAATGCCTCATAGGTTTCTTTTCTTAGCCAACGGTCTTTACGTCCATTCGCATATTTTGGCGCTACGGGTACAAATTTTTGGTGTTTGGTAGGTTCAAATTTACCCATGATGTAATATAAAGTTATCGTAGAATCAATAAATACAATTTTTCTTATATCGTCTTTAGATACCTGTTCATTTTTAAGAGGTGGTAAGATTTTTCTTTTATTAATAGTACTAGTCGTTCTTGTCTCATTCTGATTACCTAAAAAATCTTCTATGGATAAACAAAATAAAGAAAATAGTCCTATAAATCCTGCGGCAATTACTTTGCTCCAAACTGGGTCATTCCAAATTTTTTTAAAAAAACTTAACTTTTCCTTTCCTGAATTAGAATTATCCATTTCAATCTAATTTTTTAATTAAAAGTACTTGAATATAATTTGCTCAAAATTATTGTTTCTTTTTCAATATTCAACACTCTCATTATTTTATACAGTTTTTAAAATCCCAAAACCAATAAATACCGGATTCCTTCTTAATTTTCCGTTAAATCCAAGTTTAAGTAAACAATTATACCTAATTTTCGGGTTTATATTAAAGGTATTGAATCATGGTTTATAAGTGATTGTTTTTTCATAAACTATACATTGTTAACCATATATATTAAGGGCGTTAAGAGAAATTTTTCAGCAACTATTAATGAACACAAAAAAAATTAACATATAGCCACAATAACACATAACTTGTCCCATATTTTTAATCGGGATAGTTTTTAATTTTTTTACAAAAAAATCTATGTGAACTATGTGACTCGTATGTGTTAAAATTTTAAAACAACGCTTTGCTAAAAGCATCAAATCAAATATTAAATTATTTCTCTTAACAACTTTAACCATATATCCACAATATAAATTGGGGTAAACCACGAACCGTATAAATATTGGAAAATGTAGCACCAAATATCGGCCCACCAACGGTAGAAACACCGTTTTTGAATAGACTGCTCAAAGTCTTTGGCTATGCTATTGTCTTGCTAATCGGTTTATTTTTAGCGCTCTATTTTTTATTACAGATTGAGTTTGTGCAAAATGTAGCGCTAAAAACGACGACTCGCTATGTTTCTAAAGAACTAAAAACTACCGTCAATTTCGATCATATTTCTTTTGATTTTTTTGATAAATTAGTTTTGGAAAACTTCTATGCCGAAGATTTCCACGGCGATACGCTACTCTATAGTGAAGCATTGACGATTAATTTGAATACCAATATTTTTAAACTTTTGCGTAAAGAGTTAAAAATTGATGATTTAACTTTATCAGGGGCAACATTTTATATGCGAAGATACCCCAACGAACGCAAGGATGATTTCATGCAGTTATTGGATAAATTAGGAGAAAATAGTAATAAAAAACGAGAAGATAATACTATTAAAAAAGCAGGCAAACCTTTCTTTTTAGATGTTGATGCTTTGTATTTACGAGATGTAGCCTTTATCCAAGATGATAGTGTAGGTGGCGAGGAATTACGTATTCATCTAGCAAGAGGCGATATTTTTATAGATAGTCTAAATTTAGCAGAACGGATTGTAGTCGCTAATAAAATTCGTTTATCCCAGCCTTATGTTACCTTAATTAATTTTCCTAAGCATCCATTACCAGTCGATACGACCGCTACCCTACCCCCCAAAACAGATATCGCAATCTCAGTTCCGAATGACAGCAAAAAATGGTCGGTCAACATGGTCGATTTTGGGCTAAACGACGGTACTTTTATCCATCATAATTATCGAAGTGCGCCCATTAAAACCACAAGGGATGATCAAATAGATTATAATCATTTGAATGTTTATGACATCAATATTTTAGCTGCCGATTTCACCATACAGGATTGGATTTTTAAGGGCGAATCAAAACAACTCTCTCTCAAAGAAGGGTCTGGCTTTATTTTAGATAATTTATCTGCCACAGAAGCAACCGTAAGCCCTAAAAAAATTGAGCTTTTTGGGATGTCTCTGATAACCCCTTATTCTAATTTAGGCGATACTTTAGTCATGAAATTTAAAAAATATCCTGACTTTATCGATTATGTGAACAAAGTGACGATGGATGGGCAATTTGATGAAGCGTATGTTGCTGTTCGAGATATTATGGCATTTGCTCCTGAATTAGAAGGCAATACCTTTTTTGCTCAAAATAAAAATGAAGTCATTTATATAGATGGGAATTTAAGAGGCAGGGTTAATAATTTAAAAGGTAGAAATTTGAATCTTCGAATAGGTCAAAGAGTACGTTTGAAAGGGAACTTTAACTCTAGAAATCTGACCCAAACGGATGAAGCTTTTTTAAGTTTAAAGTTAGCTCATTTGTACACGAACATGAATACCCTTCGGCAATTGATTCCCAATTTCAATCCGCCTGAAAATTTCGACAAATTAGGCAGACTAAGTTTTACTGGGCGTTTTGATGGTTTTTTCAATGATTTTGTAACAGACGGAACTCTTCAAACTAATTTGGGTATAGCTGCAATGGATATGAAACTCAATTCCAAACAAGGCAGAGCACAGGCAGAATATTCAGGACAATTATCCCTAACTGACTTTGATTTAGCCCGTTGGACAGATAATCCAAATTTTGGTCTGGTAACAGTTAGTTCAAGCGTTTACGATGGTGTTGGGTTGACCCAAAATACGGCTTCTGCCAAACTAAAAGCATCTATAGATTATTTTGCCTTCAAAGGATATGATTATAAAAATTTAAATATCGAAGGAGACATCAATAAAAATTTATTTATTGGTGATTTTGGGATTCATGATGATAATATAGACTTTCTTTTTGATGGCACTATCAATTTTGAAGAAAACGTTCCTGTATTTGATTTTAAAGCCGATATCAATAGAGTTGATTTAAAACAATTAAATTTATTACAAGAAGATTTCATACTAGCAGGTGATATTGATTTAAAAATTAGAGGGAATAATATCAATGACCTACTAGGAAGAGCGACCCTTTATGAATTCACGCTTATTAAAGACAAAAAAGAGACCTACCAAATAGATTCTTTAAAATTTTCTTCTGCCATCACTTCTGGTAGAAAAAAAGCATGGCGAGCCAATTCAGAATTATTTAAAGCATCCTTAGTTGGAGATTTTAAGGTCACCACTATCGGTGAAGCACTTTTACAACAATTTGAAAAGAATTTTACGGGTTATGCCAACCGATTTGGTATTCATAGCAAACGAGATACAACAGTTAAAGCCAATGAATTCGATTTTAAGTTAGAGCTATTTGACACTAAAAATTTCACTTATTTATTAGATAAAAATTTAGATACACTTAAAGATGTTCATCTAAATACTTATTTCGACTTAGCGAAAGACACCTTATTTTTAGATTTAGAAATGCCTCAGTTCCAATTTGGTAATTTTAATTCGCAGCAGGTAAAATTGGTGACCGGTAGTGGTCAAAAAGAAGGGAAGGTCGATTTTTCGATTAAAGATAGTAAAATTGGCAATTTAAAATTCGATTATGTCTCTTTCCTCTCCTATATAGAGAATGATTCTGCTACTTTCAATCTCAATGCAGCAGATTTAAGCCATGAATTAGATAAGTTAAATTTAGAAGGCAAATTTGCTTTGGCAGGAGAACAATTCAATATTGCCTTACTACCCACCAATTTAGTCATCCTCAATAAAGTCTGGACAATTGAACCAGATAATTACCTGCAAATTGGAAAAGATTTTATTCAAACCCAAAATTTTCAGATTTCAGAGGGCAACCAAAAAGTAGCCATTAATAGTTTACTTGACAAGGGATTAGCCTTAGAGGTCAATGGGTTTAATGCCAGTTATATTGATACTTTGTGGGATTTTGATGCCCTAGATTTCGAAGGTCAGTATCGCTTAGATTTAAAGATAGAAGATTTGTTCGCCTTAGAAAACCTTCAACTTGATTTAATAGCAGATACCTTTAATATCAATTGGGATAATTATGGTGAATTAGCACTAACTGCTACTGCGCCCAATATCAAAAGTCCCATAGATGTTCGATTGACCACAAAAAATGGGAATCGACAAATGGCTTTAGTAGGTTTCTATAATCCACCGAGTATTGATAACCAATCACAAACATTAGCAAGTAGTCCAAATTATTTGGATCTCAAGATAGACATCAATAAATATCCTCTACATTTAGCAGAGTATTTTGTCCGAAGTGGTATTTCTGGTACTTATGGAAATATTGATGCTATTTTAAAACTAAATGGTTTATTATCTGATCCTAATTTAGACGGAAATTTGCGAGTGTATGATGGTGGTACTTTATTAGAATATACCAACACACTTTATACTATTAAGGATGAGCAAATCAAAATGAACAACGATTGGTTATTAGATGCTTCAGGTGGAACCATCTTTGATGAGGCTGGAAATGCTGCTAGAATAGAAGGCGGTATTTCCCATCAATTTTTCAATAAATTGGCCTTAGACTGTCGAGTAAAATCTGATCATTTTACGGTTATCAACACTACAAAAGCTGATAATGAAGTTTATTATGGTAAGGGAATAGGAAAAGGGGACATTTATTTTTCAGGCAATTTTGATCAAACTAATATTGATATAAAAGCTACCACTGCCCGAGGTACTAGAGTATCCATCCCTGTAAGTAGCGAAAGTACCGTAGAAAAAGCTAGTTTTATTCGTTTTGAAAAAGAAGACACGGCACAAATTACCCAAATAGCACTAGAACCATCTTCTTCTAATGAAATAACAGGCATTAATCTACAAATTGAACTAGAGATGACCGATGCTGCCGAAGTTTTACTGATTTTCGATGAACAAGCAGGCGATATTATGAAGGGGACAGGTAATGGTAATATCAAACTAGATATGAATAGAAGCGGTGACATTACCATGTATGGCAATTATGAAATAGAACAAGGAGAATATCTTTTCACCTTACTCAATGTTGTCAATAAACCATTTCTTGTAAAAAGAGGTGGTACAATTAATTGGACAGGCGACCCTTATAACGCAATTATCAATATCGGAGCAGAATACAAAGCACTCAGTACCTCTCCTTATAATTTTATTTTAGAATACCTCAATGATGAGGAAACTAAAATCGAAGCCCGAAAATCTACCGCAGTAGATTTAACGATGGGACTGACTGGTCAATTATTAAAACCCAATATTTCTTTCAGTTTAGATTTTCCTAATCTGACAGGAGAAATAAAAAATTATACAGATAATAAGGTCCGATCAGTCGAATTAGACCAAAATGAACTGAACACCCAAGTTTTAGGATTAATTTTATTTGGGGGCTTTCTACCCTCCAATCAAGGCACTTTATTGGCAGGTCGTCAATCTCAATTGGCGATCAATACGCTTAGTGAATTATTATCCAATCAATTATCCATCTATTTAACGGAACTCTTTGCCCAAGGGCTTTCTGATAATAATTTCTTAGTAGTGGAAGATTTTGACGTAAATTATAATCAATATGATGCGACCACTATAGACAATCCTAACGATTTAGCAACAGGGCATGAATTCTCTATCAATCCAAAATTTCGTGTCAAAGATAGATGGGTCGTAAATATTGCAGGAAAAGCTAATTTAGGAGGCGGTAATGTCGTCAATAATAATAGTGATGCTTTAGTAACGGGTGACTTTATTATTGAATATGAATTAACTCAAGATCGACGGTTAAAAGTACGAGGGTATTATAAAAATGAGCCAGAAATATTTGGCGGCCGCAGAAATAATGCAGGTGTAGGGCTTTCTTTTAGAAAAGAATTTAACAATTTTGACGAATTGTTTTACTTTATGAAACGAAGGGACAAAACAACTCCTCCTACTATCAAAAAAGAAAATAATTTAGGAAATTAATATCCTTCTAATGCTTCCAGCTTCTCAAAGCACTTTCTCCGTTTTATATTAAAAAAAACAGTCTATCCTATCAATATTTCCATCATTTTCCTTAATTTAACCGCTTCTTTAATTTTTCTTATTAAGCAATAAGTAGTATTGGGTTCAAACAATCTTTTTCTACTTGTACTTAATCTAAATAATCACCACACATCATGAAAAACATAAAAGGACCAGCTATATTTTTAGCACAATTTATGGGAGACGAAGCTCCCTTTAATTCTTTGGATAATATCTGTAAATGGGCATCGAGTATTGGATATAAAGGCATACAAGTACCCACTTGGGATGATCGTTTAATTGATTTACAAAAAGCAGCAGAAAGTAAAACTTATTGTGATGAGTTGAAAGGAAAGGTCAATAGTTACGGCTTAGAAATTACAGAGTTGTCTACCCACCTACAAGGTCAGTTAGTAGCTGTCAATCCTGCTTATAATGTCATGTTTGATGGTTTTGCTCCCGAAGAAGTACATGGCAAACCGAAGGCAAGAACCGCATGGGCAGTCCAACAAGTAAAATGGGCATTACAAGCTAGTAGAAATTTAGGCATTGATGTCCACGCTACTTTTTCAGGTTCCCTTATATGGCATACGGTCTATCCTTGGCCACAGCGACCACAGGGGTTGGTAGATACTGCATTCAAAGAATTGGCGAAGCGTTGGAAACCTATCCTAAATGTCGCAGAAGAAAGTGGCGTAGATGTTTGTTATGAAATTCATCCGGGAGAAGATTTACATGATGGGATAACTTTCGAGATGTTCTTAAAAGCCACTAAGAATCATAAGCGAGTCAATATTTTATATGATCCAAGTCATTTTGTTTTACAACAATTAGACTACTTAGCCTATATTGATATTTATAAGGATTATATCCGTATGTTCCATGTAAAAGACGCTGAATTTAATCCATCTGGTCGAGTTGGGGTTTATGGCGGTTACCAAGGATGGGCAGACCGAGCAGGTCGATTCCGTTCCTTAGGCGATGGACAAGTAGATTTCCGTTCTATTTTCAGCAAATTAGCCCAATATGGCTATGACGGCTGGGCAGTTTTAGAATGGGAATGTTGTATTAAAGATGCCGACCAAGGAGCGAGAGAAGGCGCACCTTTTATTCAAGATCATATTATCAAAGTCACAGAAAAAGCTTTTGATGATTTTGCAGGTGGCGAAGCAGATGAGAAGTTAAATCGGAAGATAATTGGGATCGGGCGGTAGTTAGAAAGGTGGTATAAAAAAAGGCAGGTTTTTCAAAATCTGCCTTTTTTTATGCCACCTTTCTGGTTTTTCTAAAATTTATAATCCACTCGCAATGTCCAAGACCGAGTTGGTTCTAATAACCCCGGTCGTTTCGTATATTCAATATTCGTCAAGTTTCTCACCAAAAAGCCTAACTTTAAATGCTCGTTCGCTTGATAACCAACTCTGGCGTTGAATAAATAAAAGCCATTATTATTTTCTGCTCTAAAATCTCGTAAGCCAGGCACAACTAGCGTTTCAAATATAGCATCTATAGCTTCTATATGGCTATTTCTAAACATTGCTACCCCTACATTAAATTTTTTGAATTTACTTTCAATATCTACTTTTACGGTATGCTTAAATCGATATTTTAAAACATTAAAATCTGCACTTGATCGCAACTGATCATCTTCCGTAAAGTTTTTAAATTTAGGGTCGATATACGTATAGCCTGCAATAATATTAGTAGGTACGCCATAAATGGATCCTTGACCTTGAATGCTTGTTTCTACCCCTCTAATGACGGTATTGCCAATATTATTTGCTTGGAAGCCATCTGTAAAGCCCACAAAAACAAATTCAATCATATCTTCATATTCCATCCAAAAACTGGCTAAATCAAAAAAGCCACGCCAGCCAGATAGTTGAAAACCTTGTTTAAACCCAATTTCAGAACTCCACCCCGTCTCTGCTGTTAAAAAAGGATTCGGGCTAATCGGTGTACCCCCTAAATCAGTCGTAATGAATTTTTCGGCAAGTGTAGGAAATCGAAATCCTTGTCCCCAAGAAGCTCTAAAATAAGTCGCTTCACCAGATCTATAATTGGCACCAAATCGGAAAATTGGCCGTGAATCCGCCACCAGTTTATCCGTTAAAGGGACATTTCTTACGGTATCTGCGCCACTTATTTTATTATATTCATATCGAACGCCAAAAGATAAATTCAATCTCTCTGCAATTTTTTTCTCTACTTGTAAAAAGGCAGCTGCATTCGTTAAAATAAAAGCACTATCTGGTCTAGTAAATTGAAAAGTTGGATCTCGATAAATCTCTCCTCTAGCCTTGGTATGCGAGCCTACAATTCCTCCTGTCAGCACTAAATCAGTCGGTTCAAATTTTCGTTGAAATTGGTAAGAGCCATAGAATAAATCAGAAGAATTCCCTGTTCCTGTAGTCGATCTATTATTAATATTAAAATATCGACTTGTAAATTTGTGATGATTGCCTTGCTTATCAAAATAGGAAATAAATGGATCTATATAAAATCGTTTAGGAGTCGAGTTACTTAAAGTAGTTGGATCTGCTTGATAATGTCCCTCTTCAGCATTTAGCCAATAAAAATAAGAAAAATTTTCTTGTTGATTATAAGTCGCATTAAAACCTATAGACAATCGGTCATTTATTCTATAACGAGTCCCCACAGACAATCGCCCTTGCTGATTATCTGAATGTTCTCGAACATCTTTTTGCTGAAAAAGTCGCCCTCCTAGCACCAAATCAAATTTATTAATTTTTTGTTTGTGAGAAAAAAGCAAGCCTGCTTCATATCGAGTATCATCCCACCATTTTTTTGAAATATCTCTAGGCGCATCAAATACCCCTCCAAAAATAGAAACCTTAGTTTCGGTTTTTGCTCTAGCATAACTCGTCCGCACATTAATTAATCCATTCATGGCAGCTGAACCATATAAAGCAGAAGCTGCTCCTTTAATAACCTCTACTTGTTCAATATTTTCTATAGGCAAATCGCTCCAATTAGAAGTACCTGCATCTGCTTGTAAAGCAGGTAAATCATTGACCAATAATAAAACTCGACTACCTGCTCCGTAAGAAAATCCAGAGCCACCACGAATATTTGCTTGACCACCAATAAAATTAACGCCCGGTAGTTTTTCTAATGATTGATCCAAGGAAGTAGCATTGGTACTTTCTATCAAATCCGCACTTAATACTTCCAAAGAAACGGTGGCTTCTCCAAGTGGTTTTTCATATTTCCCTGCGGAAACCGTCGCTGTTGCTAATAAGTTTACAGATTCCGTCATAAAAAAGTCAAGCGTTATCGTCTTTCCTGCTTCTATATTTACCACCTGTACTAATGTTTCATAACCAACATAACTAAGTTCTAGTTGCTGATTACCAGTTGAAAGTTTCAATTCAAACTTTCCATCAAAATCTGTAACCGTCCCTGTTTCTCCTATTTTAATAGTGGCAGGAAATAAGGATTCATTTGTCTGTTGATCGATGACGGTTCCAAGAATTGTTCCTTGTTGAGCAAAAATTAAAGTACTAAAAAAAGTACCTAATAGTAACAGGAGTCCTTTTTTGAGGTCGTTAAGTAGCATATTGCAAAATAGTTTGTGATGGTATTGATAGTAGGAATAAGAAAAATAAGTCCTTAACTAAGTATAGTGTAACAAAAATAACTCCGCCATTTGGGCGGTCTCTTTTGCCCTCAGTTTTCCTTTAAAATCAGTCATAGTATCAACAATACTCCTTCTTTTAAAGAAAAGCTGAGAACAAAATAGCCTCTCTCAATTTAACGGACTTATTATTTCGTCGTTACTAAGTGTGAAATTAAGCTAAGAATCCTTAAAAATTAAACTACCATCGAAAAATTCCTTCCCTTTGTCGGAGATTAGCTTTAACAATTATTCAATCCTGCGATGTTTATTTCTATTCTATCCCCTATTAGTAACTATTTTTTTTCTGCCAAAAAAACCATTTTTGTATAATCTCATACATGAAAGGGATTTTTGATTTGTTTTTGCTATTAAAAAAGTAAATCGTACTATATTGCAATTATATTATCATCATCTTTACTATAAAATGTACCTTCACATGAAAAAAATTATACTCTTTATTAGCTGTAGCCTTATTTGTTTGCTACAATTGAATGCACAAGAAGATGTAGCTTGTATTCCAGATCCAACATTCGCTGATTCTGCCCAAGTGGTTTTTCCACTTCCTTTAGATCCAAATACAGGAGAAGGAGGCATTGAAATGTTTCCTGCTTGTATTGGCGAACCTTATGAATTAGTTTTTTCTTTTAGAGTGGGAGATTCTACAACCTTTAATGGTTTAACGCTTGACTTAATTAGGGCAGAAATCGCTACAACTGATGCAGTAGCTGGACTTCCAGAAGGGGTCAATTATTTTTGTAATCCTCCCAATTGCGTTTTTCCTGATACCGTTTTAGGCTGCATCGTTTTAAGAGGAACACCAACAGAAAATAATACGCCAGGCGTTAATAGTTTAATTATTTCGGCAAGTATTGTAGCAGAGGCTATTGGAACAGTTGGTACAACTATCCCTGGGCCTCAATTTAAAGGAGAATTTAACTTGGTGCTTAATGAAATGGGTGGCTGCGAGTCCGTAAGCACCAACGATTACCTAGCTCAAAATTTAGCCTTAGCCAATATTCCTAATCCAGTAGTCGCCGAAACCACCATTGAAGTGTCGTCAGATATAAGCGGTGATTTTCAATTTAGTGTTTTTGATGTTGCTGGAAAATTAATGCATTCGGAGCAAATCCAATTAACAACTGGTTTTAACTCGTTTGTTTATAATGCTAGTGATTTAGAAGCAGGCATGTATATCTATGCCATTAGCAATGGTACAGGAGCTATTTCTGAAAAAATGATTGTTAGTAGACGATAGGAGGTTTTAGATTTTAGATGTCAGTCAGGTTAGTAAGTTCTCAAAACACGGTCGTCAGGAGACGACCAGATAGTGATTTCTAGTCTCCGATAGAATCGGAGACTTGATACGACTATCCGCAGGTCTCCAGACCAGCCTTGAGAATTTACTCAAGTTAGACACAACTGCCTAATGCTCTACACCTAAAATAAACCTTTGTCAATAATTAGCATAAACGACTAAATTTTGGCTGGCTTAATCAGTCAAATTCCTTTACTTTCGTACCTAGAACGCCTGGTTAACTGTCTTTGGATAGCCAGGCGTTTTGTATGTATAGTGCCAACCAGGCAGGGGTGATTGGTTCTGGGAAATCATAAATCAAAATTCATAAATCTTAAATCTGCCACGCAGGAAAAATTAGATAGATTTATGATTTACGATATAAGATTTATGATGTAAGATTTCTCACACAGTTGAAACCTTAGAGCAAAAATCAGCAGGTAGTAGGAAAACTGCCTAAAACTAGAACCAATGACCCCTTCCAATCAGAGGGTAGCTTAACCGCTCTCCCTCCCGTTTCACGGTTCATTCACTTGGAGGTTCCCCGAACCTCCATCCTGCGGAATCGTTCATTCATCTCACAAACCATCATCTATGAATCCACAACCTATACAACATTTTAAATTTGTAATTTTCAAAAAGGTATCTCTAAAAATAGTACCAATTATATTGCTGGTTTTTACAAGTAGTTTTAGTGTAATGGCACAAACAGGCTGTCCAGATTGTGTGATTACACTACCAGACTCTTTGATTGAAGATACCTTTTACTTACAAGAATTTCCAGATGGGGAATTCAGAATACCCTACGACGAAAGTATAACGTATCGCTTGCCAGTCAATACTTCTCAGATATTGTTCTTAATTCCTTCTTTACCTGCTGGCATTGGTATAGGAGAATTAAGTATCAAATCCATTAATAATTTACCAGCGGGGCTTTCTTGGGAACCCAATCAAAAAAGTTATGATTTACCAGATGAACGAGATGGGTGTATTCGAGTCTGTGGGACACCTTTACAGTTTGGTTTATTTACACTAGAAATCACCGTTACGGCACAGGTCTCTATTTTAAGTCAAGATGCTACTTTTACTCGGAATATTTTTATTGCTCCACCAAGTGCCACCAATAGTGGGTTTACTATGACCAATAATGTCGGTTGCGGAGAAACGATTGTCAACTTTGAAAATAATAATCCAAGTAATAATGGGGCAGGCTATAGTTATCGTTGGGATTTTGGATTGGGGGGTACTACGGCTGATGAAAATCCATCACCTCAGCGCTATACCGAACCTGGCGTTTATCCAGTCAATTACCAAGCTATTATTGATACTGTTGGCTATATACTAACAGAAGTCAAGGTATTAGAAACTGACTGTAGTGATTTTTTGGGCAAACCAGATTTAAAAATAAAAATTACAGATCCGGAAGGGGCAGTCGTTTTTGAAAACGAAGCCGTACAGAACTTAGATCCACCAATTACTTTTCCGTTAAGTTTGGATATTTTATCAGGCAATTACCAATTAGAAGTTTTGGATGGAGATAGTGGTCTAAATGGAAGCGATGATATTTGTGGGACAATTAATTTTAATCAATTATCAAATGGAGAATTATTAGATGGTGATTTAAAAGTATCAATCAATATATTTCATCCCGTAGATACCATCAATGTGGTCGATTCGGTTGTGGTTTATGAAATTCCAGCAGCCCCTATTATTAGTTTTGATGGCAATTTCCTATTCTGCGAAGGAGATTCTTTAGAATTAAGCGCAGCTCCATTGTCTAATACCCAACAATGGTTTCGAGATTCTACCCCGATTAATACAGCAGCAGATGCTACTTTAAAAATTACGGAAGATGGCAATTATTATGTGGCTACTATTAGTGAAGATGGTTGTGTTAATACTTCTAATTCAGCCTTTTTAGGGCCAATTCCTATTCCTGATGCACCTGTATTAAAACAAGAAGGGAATTTGTTGAGTATTTTCAATCCTGCTATCCTGCCAGATCCATATAGTTTACGTTGGTTTCAAGAAGGTAATTTATTAGATCATACTGCTTTTTCGCTATGCATTTCCGAGACTGGGAGATTTGGTATAGAACTAACTAATAGTACTTCTGGTTGTAGCAATTTCTTTGAAAGTGTCTATTCTTTTGAAGAAAATGGAATTTGTTCTACGCCTACCGAAGAATTAACAGCAACTATTGATAATATCAAAATTTATCCAAATCCAGTACAAACCAATTTAAGTATCGAGTTGCAACTCAATGAATCTTTAAAAAATGGGACCATCAGTTTAGTCAATGTCTTGGGTCAAAGATTAGCTTTTCAGCAATTGGCTAATAGCAGTAACACGCAATTTATCGAATTTAATATGGAAGCTTATCAAGCAGGTTTATATATAATTCAATTACAAAGTGAAGGTAAGGTGAGTAGTTGGAAGGTATTGAAGCAATAAACAGCACTCTTTTATTTATTTTTTGTATAAAAATGGCAGTAATATTTTACATTAAATTCACTTTTAAAATTCATAAATAGCCATAAAATACTGTTAGTCAATTTTTTAAATAAAAAAACAATTAGTTATTTTTTTCACAAAACCCTCTTTTTGTACTTTAAATAACCTTGCTTTGCTCGTATCTTTGTAATGTGTTAAGTAATTAACGCAAAAGCTAATAAAAGATTAGCTTAATAATTTTAGGATATGTTCATGGGATTTGAAGTTGGCAAGGCACTCTTTAGTG
>CAZXYA010000192.1:0-14453 GCA_964644655.1 uncultured Saprospiraceae bacterium
TCGCACGTAGCGAAGCGAAGTGCGTGATTTCGTAAAATGTGTACGGTAGAGAAAAAAAATTAAACACCTACCCTATATGACTGCAAAATTATTTATTGTTTTTTTCTGGTTATGCTGCCCATTGTTTTTGAATGGTCAAGTAGAATCGACAGAACCCGTCGAAACGATAAAAATAGAAGATAATAAAACCATTTTAAAAAGTATCTTTTTTGGAGGTGGTAGTGCTTATATTGATGAAGAACAGGCAAAAGAATTACAAGAATTTATTTATGCGGTTGAAAATATAAATAGATACGAAATATTGGTGCATAGTTTTACGGATAATATTGGTAGCCGACAATATAACCAATGGTTGTCCCAACAAAGAAGTGAAGCGGTAATGTGGGAACTGGAGCAATTAGCCATTCCTATTGACTTATTATTGAAAGCTGATTTTGGAGAGGATAATCCAATTTATGATAATCGAACCTATCAAGGGAAGCTACATAATAGAAGGGTGGATGTCATTTTAAGACCACTTTCTTTTTAAAAAAGAAGAATTTCTAAACCTAATCTACTTTCTTATGTTTAGCCTTTGTATTTATCAATATGATATCAAAAAGTCTAACACCCAACTTAAAGAACTAATGTTTTTTGTTTGTTTATAGTTAAGGGATTGTCATTCGACCTTCCCTTTTTCTTTGCGTCTCTTTATCATCCTTCAATCCATTTTTTGATAGAAATATAGATTTAAAAGAAAAAGTTACCAACAGCAAACCATTGCGCAAACGATTGCGGATACTATGCAACAAAATTCAATGGTATTAAATCGAAATTTTATAAATAAAAAATTAATTTTATAAATAGTATGCTACTATAATATGCTGTTGTAAAAATTGATACAAGAAAATCCATTAAATTTTTACTACAGTATTTTTAGAAGGGTACTGTATTGTATGAAACTAAAATTGGAACTAGGCTGCTTTTAATGGCAGCCTTTTCTTTTATTGCTTACTTGGGTGCATCTCAAATTGTCCTTCGTACCTTAGCTACTTTTAATAGCTACAAATGTGACAATTTGAGATGTACCCGCTTACTTTGTAAAGTAGTGAAAACAAATAAAATGACTGTACTTAACCAAAAAAGGGAGAGATGAAGAATAAAATTCAGTTAATCACTTATGTAGATAGATTAGGATGTGAAAAATTAACAGATTTAAAGAGATTGTTTCAAAATCAATTAAAAGGACTTTTTGGGGGATTGCATATTTTACCTTTCTACTATCCTATAGATGGAGAAGATGCTGGCTTTGACCCTATTAATCATAAACAAATAGATCCAAGACTAGGGGATTGGGCTGATTTAAAATCATTAAGTCAAGAAGTAGATATTATGGCAGATTTGATTGTTAATCATGTGTCTACTCAATCTATTCAATTCCAAGATTATCTTAAAAAAGGCAAAAATTCTGAATACGCTTCGCTTTTTTTAAGTTATGATACAGCCTTTCCAAATGGAGCATCCGAAGCAGATATTTTAGCCATTTATCGACCTCGTCCAAGTCTTCCTTTTACCATGTTTAAACTAAAGGATGGCACTAGCAAATTAATGTGGACTACTTTTACCAGTAATCAAATAGATATTGATGTAAATAGTAAAATGGGCCAACAATACCTAGAAGGTATTTTAGAAACTTTCCACAAAGGCGGTATTAAAATGATTCGACTTGATGCTGCCGGATATGCCATCAAGAAACAAGGTACTTCCTGTTTTATGGTAGAGGAAACTTTTACATTCATTGATGAATTGGCAAATAAAGCAAAGGCTAGAGGTATAGAAGTATTAGTAGAAATTCATTCCTATTATAAAACACAAATTGAAATTGCCAAGCGAGTGGATTACGTCTATGATTTTGCCCTTCCCGTTTTGGTATTAGATACTTTATTTAATAAAAATGCTTCTAGTTTAAAAAAGTGGTTGGCTGTAAGTCCTAGAAATGCCATTTCTGTATTGGATACTCATGATGGAATTGGTATAGTAGATGTAGCTAGGGAAGAGGATAAACCAGGACTCATTGAAGATGCTGTTTTAGATACTATTGTTAAGCAGATACATTTGAATAGTAAAGGGGACAGTTTAAAAGCCACAGGGGAGGCTGCTTCAAATTTAGATTTATATCAGGTGAATTGTACTTATTTTGATGCCTTGGGTAGGGATGAGACTGCTTACTTAATGGCTAGAGCGATTCAGTTTTTTGTACCCGGTATTCCACAAGTATATTATGTAGGACTTTTTGCGGGGGAAAATGATATGGAGCTATTGACAAAAACAAATGTAGGCAGAGATATTAATCGACACTATTACACCAAAGCTGAAATTGATGCTCAGCTGGAAAGACCTATATTAAAAGCGCTTAAACAATTGATGTTTTTAAGGAATACCCACCCTGCTTTTAATGGGAACTTTCATTTATTAGAGACTGCTCCGAACTTGTTGCATATTAAATGGACAACTAATAAAGATAAAGTAGAATTATTTATTAATTTGGCAACTATGAAAATGAATATCCAATTTTCAAAAGATGATGAAATGATTCCTTTGGAGCTTATCGCTACAGAATTGGCTATTTAAATTAAGAACTTGTACAAAAGTAATCGACACTTTAGAAAATGGGTAATGAGTTGATGGGTTCGGAAGATAAATGAGGCAAACAAAGCGTTTTAGACCAAATGCTACCCTCATTAACTCATTAACTCATAAATCTCATAAACTTAGTATCCTCAAAAAGTGTCGAATATTTCTGCTTAAGCTCTTACGTAAATTTTAACACCAACAAATTGTCGATAAATTTTTAAATTTCAATCTCAACCTCAAAATCAACTTCAATTCCCACCGAAGGTGGTTTAAAATTGAAAATTTGAAATTGAAAATTGAATTTTACTTAGATAAGTACTCAGACATAATTAGTTTTAATTTTCAGACAGGATTACAAGATTTACATGATTTTGATTTTCAATGAGTTAAATCCTGTCAATCCTGAAATCCTGTCAAAAGAAATATAAAGATAATTTTGTCCAGCTACTTACTTAGAATTATAGTTTGCTTAATAACTCATACAAAACGATAACTATGTCTAAAATCACACTCGATTCCGTCAAACCAAGACTCTCCTTTTGGCAGATTTGGAATATGAATTTTGGTTTTTTTGGGGTTCAATTTAGCTTTGGTTTACAGCAAAGTAATATGAGTGCCATCTATAAATATTTGGGCGCTGTAGAAAGTGAACTCCCTTTACTTTGGTTAGCTGGGCCTGTAACGGGATTGGTCATCCAACCAATTATTGGTGCGATGAGTGATGGCACTTGGTCCCCTAAATTCGGAAGAAGAAAACCTTTTTTCTTAATAGGTGCTATTTTAGCGAGTGTGGCTTTGATATTTATGCCCTTTTCCCAATCTATTTGGATGGCTGCTGGTTTATTGTGGATATTGGATGCGGGGAATAATATTGCATTAGAGCCGTATAGAGCCTTTGTCTCTGACAAATTAGAAAAAGATCAACATTCGATTGGCTTTTTGATGCAGAGTTTCTTTACAGGGTTAGCGAGTACTTTAGCCAATTTTACGCCCGCTATTCTAATTACAATGGGTGTTTTTGCTTTGACAGATACGATGGAAAATGGCATTCCTGTATCGACTTATTGGGCATTCTTTATTGGATCTTTTGCCTCCATTGCAACAGTCATGTATTCTGTATTAACGACCCCAGAATACCCACCATCCGACGAAGAATTAGCTAGAATGGAAGCGGAAAAAGCCAAAGGAAATATAATTTCTCGTACGTATAACGACATAGTAGAGGCACTTAAGGATATGCCTTTGACCATGAAACAATTGATTCCAGTTAAATTTTTTACTTGGTATGCAATGTTTTGCTACTGGCAATATTTGACTTCTGCACTTTCTCTCTCCCTTTTTGACACCTTAGATCAAGAAACAGCAGGCTTCAAACAAGCTCAAGTATTAACGGGTCAAATGAATGGTACTTATAATATTTTCTGTTTTTTATTAGCTTTTGCCTTAGTTCCATTAGCTATTAGAATTGGGGCAAAAGGGGTGCATTTTGTTAGTTTACTTTTAGGTGGTATCGGCTTAATTATGATTCCATACCTAAATATTACCGATGTCTTATTTAGTTTACCAAATCCATTCGGAACAGGTAGCATCCAGATAACCTCTTTATACCTTTATACGATTGGGCTTGGGGTTGCTTGGGCTTCTATGTTAGCGATGCCGTATCAACTTCTCGCAGGGTCTATCCCAAAAGACAAAACAGGGGTTTATATGGGGATTTTTAATCTTTTCATCGTTATCCCGATGATTATTCAAATATTTTCTATGCAGTTTTTTGTATATGATTTATTGGGAAATAATCCGATTAATGTTATTCGATTAGCAGGGGCTTTCTTAATACTCGGTGGATTTTTTACTTTGCTGATCAAGAAAGATAGGTCTTTTGGGGTAACAACTACAGTAAGAGAAGGTCATTGAATTTTTAATTGAAGACGTTCTCTGGCAAATTCGGTGGTTTCGTGGATTGTAGACATACCGAAATAATTTTAGCAGCATAGATTTAATATTGTCACAAGAGCATCTATTTATTACAATAAATCAGATAGAAAGAGCTTCCAGAACTTAAAGTTCTGGAAGCTCTACGTATTTTTAAATATCAGTCATTAAATTATTTAAGCCCAACCTGTAACCAAAGCTAACTTCAATCGTCTCCTACCAAATATGAGCGCCGAACAATTCAAAAAAGACATATTACCATTTCAGGATAAGCTATACAGATATGCTTTGAGTATCGTCTTTGAGGTTGATTTGGCAAAGGATATTGTGCAAGAAGTATTTTTAAAAGTTTGGACAAAAAGAGCCGATTTAAAAGATATAATAAATAAAGAGGCTTGGTGTATTCGGATTACCAGAAATTTAGCCTTAGATAAATTAAAGGCAGCCAATAGAAAAAATGTAGATTTAGCTTATGCTGCCAATCAATTTGTAGGAGATAGCAATCCTGCTACTCAAGCAGAAGAAAAAGATTTAGTTGCGTCAATTTATAAAGCGATGAAAGATTTATCACCTCAGCAAAAAGAGATATTTAGATTAAGGGATTTGCTGGGTTATAGCAATAAGGAAATCAAGGAATTAATGGATTTAAATGACAGTCAAGTTAAAGTGAACTTATATAGAGCAAGACAAAAAATTAAAGCGAAACTTGGAAAATTGATCAATTATGGAAGCTAACAAACAGTCGGATTTAGCAAAAAAATACTGGGAAGGAAAGACGACCCCGGCAGAAGAAAAAGCGCTGCTCAATAGTTCTTTAAATGGATTAGAAGGAGAAGAACAAATGCATTTTAAGCAATTAAAGCAATTTTCTGAGTTATCCCTAGATACTGCTTTTGAGCAAGCATTATTGGCTAAAATAGAACAAGAAAAATTAAGTCTTATTAGACCACTTATTCCTTCGGTTGTCTGGAAAGTGGCTGCAGCAGTAGTCATTGGGCTTGCAACTTATTTTTTGTATCAACCGATGCCAATGACAGAAGAGACTACTCAAATAATAGCGCTAGAGGAAGAAGATCCAGAAAAGGCCTTTGAAGTGACTAAACAAGCTTTATTGTTGATTTCTGCTAAGTTAAATAAAGCGTCCAAAGTAGAGTTACCACTAGGTAAATTTGAAGAAACAAGAGTGAAAATTCAAGAGAAGAAAAATAGTTAGCTGCTACTAAAATGTAAAATAACCTTTGTTACATTGCAATAAGCTCTAAGAATTCACCCGATTAAATAATTAAACTTTATTATCATGAAAAAAATGATATTACTTGGTCTGATGACCATTTTCAGCCTATCAATTTACGCTCAACAAAACGCAATTGATAAATATTTTACAGCACATTATGACAACCCCGCCTTTGATAAATTTGAAGTGACGGAAAAAACATTTGAATTGTTGGAAGAAATTGAAACGGATGATGCGGAAGAACAAAGGGTATTAGCTGCTTTAGCAAATATAGATGGCATCAAAGTTTTAGCTAATAAAGAAACGGAAATTGGGGAAGAATACTATCAAGAAGCAATGAGTAAACTATTGCCAGATGCAGATTATGAAGATTTGGTAGTTGTTGAAACCGATGACAACAATATTCGGTTTATGATTAGAGAAAATGAAGAAAGTATTCAAGAATTTTTAGCTATTATTAGTGCGGATAAAAGTTTTGTTATTGCTTCTTTATATGGAATAATTGATGTAGCCAGCTTATCTAGAATAATGGAAGTGATGAGAAATGGCAGCGGTGATTGGTTAGAAAATTTCCACAATTTACATGGAGAAGAAATTAATATTGGGCAACCAACTATTCAACAAGCAAATAATACAGCAGGTGTTTTATCAGGAGTAAGTATCAATGACCTTAAATTAAACATTTTTCCTAATCCTGCAACAGATTATATTAATATTACTACTGATAATGGGGCGACTGCAAACATGAATGTTGCTTTTTATTCTTTGCTAGGAAAAGAAATTCAAACAATCGGAAAAGTAGATTTACCACATAAAATGAATCTTAAAACATTACCCGCTGGTACTTATTTTTTACGCCTGACAGATGAAACAGGAACTTACAAAAACTTTAAAATAATAAAACCTGCCAGTAGTAATAATTAGTAGTTCTGGAATTAAATTTCTGACAGTTTGGAAGGGTTATCAGTTAGGTTCGCAACTAGAAAATGGACAACTCTTCAAATTAAACTAGTATTTATTTAATTCCTAGACCATTAGTAGTTCAAGCTAGATGTATCATTATATCATTTTTTAATCCAAATTGATTAGATTTAATCATATTTAAAGAGAAAAATTAAAATCTAAAATAAATTATGAAAAAAGGAATCGTATTTTTATTCGTTGGACTTTTTGCGATTACGCTACAAGCCCAAAGTAATGCCATTAGCAAGCATTTTTCTACCTTTCAAAGAGATACAAGTTTTACCAAAGTAACAGTAACTAGTCGAATGTTTTCTCTCTTTACAGAAATAGAAGCAGAAGACGAAGAGGAAGCAGAAATTTTAGCAGCGATGGCAAAACTAAAAGGTATAAAAGCCCTCGTAAAAAATAATTCAGACAATAGTAAAAAGTTATATTTTGATGCCGTAGATGTTGTACAGAATGATGGAGGCTATGAGGAATTAATGACCGTAGAAGATGCTGGAGAAAATGTACAATTTATGATTAGAGAAGAAGGAGATCAAATTAATGAATTGCTAATGATTATTGGTGGCAATCAGAATTTTATGGTCATGACTTTATACGGTGAAATTGATTTGAATACCATTGCAAAATTATCTCGTGTCTTAAAAATAAATGGCATGGAAGCTTTTCAGGCTTTAGAAAAAAATGGTAATAAAAAATAATAAAAGAAGAGGTAATTGATTTTTCTTTTAGAACTATAAAAAAGCATTTATTGAGGATTAAACCGCCTTGATAGATGCTTTTTTTATTTAATTAAAGTAATTGATAATCAATTCATTAGAAAGAATTTTTTTATTTTTTTTGTTCGTCGATGAAAATAGACATTTTGTAGGTTTTGTTTTTTTAAAAGAGATCTATTTTATACTTTTATTATAATTATTCAGCATAATTAGGGGCCTTCTTTAATTTTACCATTTAAGCCCATTTAAGAAATAGCTAAAGCAAACTAAATGAACTTAAATAACTAAATGGTAGAAAAAATTGGTTGACTATATTTTAATGGTGAATAGTTTTTACTGTAGAAACAAGCAGGATTCTTTCATTTGATTCCTTTTAAATTTAGCATCTTTTATGAAGCATTATTTTCTTGTAGGTTTATTATTTTTAAGTAGCAATATTTTTGGTTTTTCGCAAAGCAAAGTATTGAAAACGTTGAAAGATAGCAATGCGGTTCAACTTCATTTATTTTTTACGCCAAGTACTTTGCGGATGTTAAATTTTCAAGATGACCCAGGGTATAATGAAATGGTTAGAGGGGTAGATAAATTGCATTTTTATATGATGAATCCAACTCGATTTTCTATCAATGATTATTTTGATACGGCAGAGAAATTACAAGAAGAAGCCTATGAAGAATTTATCATTTGGGATGGAGATGGCAATGAATTTCAAGTACTAGGAAAACCGTCAGAACAAGATATAGTCGGTTTAGCAAGCTATGCAGATAGGCATTATATTTTTAACCTAAAAGGCACTATTGATTTAATGAAATTACCTGCTATTTATGAAAAAATGACGACTCAAGATTCTACGATGGATAACGGTATAGGGTATATTATGGAGATGATTAAAAATGAAGATGATCGTCGTATTCGTCGAGAAAAAAGACATAGAGAATGGGAAGAAAAGGAACAAAGAGAAGCAGAAATAGCTAAAATGCAAGCAGATAGTATTCGTTTAGATAGTATTAAAAATGCCACTAATAAATCCTAAAATTCATTTTCATTGACAATTTTAAGCACCCAAAATTTAACAAAAAAATATCATAAGCTTACCGCTTTAGACCAACTCAATTTTGATATTCAGAAGGGAATGATTTTTGGTTTACTCGGTCCAAATGGTAGTGGAAAAACAACCACTTTAGGCATGATATTGAGTGTACTCAAACCAACAACTGGCACTTTTGAATGGTTTGGAAAACCACCCTCAGCAGCGAGTAGAAGAAAGGTCGGAGCCATTTTAGAAATTCCTTGTTTTTATCCTTATATGACCGCTTTGCAAAACTTGCGAGTGGCGGCTGAAATTAAGCAATGCTCTACTGAGCATATCGAGCCAATTCTTAAAACCGTTGGGCTTTATGAACGAAGAAATGATCCTTTCAAAACTTATTCTTTGGGTATGAAACAGCGCTTGGCTATAGGGTCTGCCCTACTCGCCAATCCGCCTGTTTTAATTTTAGATGAACCAACAAATGGGCTTGACCCTCAGGGAATTGTAGAGATCAGGGAATTAGTAATTGAGATTGCTAACTCAGGAAAAACCATCATCTTTGCTAGTCATTTACTAGATGAGGTACAAAAAGTTTGTACTGATTTTATGGTGCTTAGAAAAGGGAAAAAATTATTTCAGGGCAATGTGAAAGAAGCACTTTCTGACCAACGACTGGTAGCAGTTGGTGCAGATAATTTAGAATTGTTACAAAATACTTTTAGCAATTATCAAGGGATTTCTAAGTTGGAAATTAAAAATGGTTTATGCCTCCTAACCGCACTTCCTGAGATTACCACCAGTGATATTAGTCGTTTTCTTTTTGATAAAAAGATTATAATTAACCATTTAGTAGAACGAGAAGGGAGTTTAGAAAAACAATTCCTCAAAATATTAGCCGAAAAATGAAGCGATTACTCCAAATTGAATGGTTAAAACTCAAGCATTATCGCCCGTTTTGGGTATTGACAGGTTTATATGGCGTAATGGTCACTTTAATCTGTTTTGGCGTCCATTTCTTTTTTGATTTCCTGAAAAGAAAAGGAGCTGATTTTAATGGGTTCGACCCGACCATGATTCCCTTTTATGATTTTCCAGACATCTGGCAAAACATCACTTACATAGCTACTTGGTTCAAGTTATTTTTAGCTTTTATCATTATAATTTCAATTTCCAATGAAGTTAATCATAGAACTTTACGCCAAAATATTATTGATGGAATGAGTAAAATGGATTGGCTAGTGTCTAAACTTTTACTGATAGCCGCTATGGCAGTAGCAGCGACTCTTTTATTATTGGTAATAGGGATTAGTACTGGTTTAATTTTTGGTCATCCAGAAAGTTATCCTTCCATCCTTACGTCCGCCCAATTTTTATTGGCTTACTGCCTAGAAGTAGTTACTTACTTAACCTTCGCTTTTTTATTGACCTTAATTATTCGACGTTCTGGAATTGTCATAGTTGGTTTAATGATGTACACCTTGGCATTTGAACCACTTCTGACTTTGTTCTTAACTAATTTTCCAGAATTTCTGTCAGATTATGCTTCTGTTCCAATTATTTTGAAACAAGTAGCTGCATTCTTTCCCATTCGGGCTTTAAATAATTTAATTCATGTACCATACCAGCGTTGGGCATTACAAGAGATTCAGGACTATGTCTCTTTAAAAGAAGTGTTGATAGTACTGGGCTGGTTGGCTTTTAATATTCGTGTTTGTTATTGGTTGTTGCGGAAACGAGACTTGTAATTATATTGCTCCCTAAACCTAGGGTTGATTGGTTCTGAGAAATCATAAATCATAGTTCATATATCTTACATCATAAATCCGTCAAAAGATAAAATTAGATGGATTTATGATGTATAATCTTCTCGGACAGTCCAAAATTATCTGTGAAAAATTGCCTAAAATTAGAACCAATCAACTCTGCCCTAAACCTTTTAACTTTCTGCTAAAAAATAATCTTTAAACAACCCCCCAATCCTTCAAAACTGCGGCTGTGTCTTCTCCTGCGGCCCGTGACCCAAATTGTACTTCACTTGGGGTACGACTGAATTTAGGAGCAGGGGCAGGCTGGACCATACCATCCACATCAATATAAGCTTTTCTAGCTACATTATGTGGATGCTGTGGTGCTTCTAAGAAATCCAATACAGGGGCAAAACAAACGTCTGTACCCTCCATAATTTCGCACCATTCAGCTCTTGTTTTTTGCTTAAAAATAGCGGTCATTTTTTCTTTCATACTCGGCCATTCTTTTTGGTTCATCTGAAAACCAAAAGTATCTTTATCTAATGCTGCTTTTTCCATTAATAAAGCGTAGAATTGAGGTTCGATAGAGCCAATAGATACGTATTTTCCATCCTTGGTTTCATAAGTATCGTAAAAATGCGCCCCCGTATCTAAAAGATTGACCCCTCTTTTGGGTGACCACATCCCCATAGCATGTAAAGAATTGAACATCGCCATTAAATTAGCGGATCCCTCCGTCATGGCGGCATCAACTATCTGACCTTTTCCAGAAGAGTTGACCTCTACCAAAGCAGCTAAAATTCCCATGACTAAAAACATCGTACCACCACCATAATCTCCAACCAAATTTAAGGGAGGCACAGGGTTTTCTTCTTTCCTACCCATTGCATATAAAGCACCTGAAAGGGAAATATAGTTAATGTCATGTCCAGCAGCATGAGATAATGGCCCCGTTTGCCCCCAACCAGTCATTCGGCCATAGATTAATTTGGGGTTTCTTGCCATACATACTTTAGGGCCTATACCCAAACGCTCCATAACGCCAGGTCGAAAACCTTCAAATAAAACATCTGCTTCATCTACCAATTGTAATAAAGTGGCAATGCCAGTTTCACTTTTTAAATTTAAGGCAATAGAACGTTTTCCTCTTCGGCTACAATCTGGCAATCTTTTTTTATTTGGATCTGTTCTCCGTTCAACGGAAATAACTTCTGCGCCCATATCTGCTAATAACATACCTGCGAATGGTCCAGGACCAATTCCTGCCATTTCTATAACTTTAATACCTTTAAGTGGTCCCATTTATTGATTTTAATGATAACAAATTATCTAATTTTGAATATTTTCCGCAATTTACCAAAAATGTTTATTTTGAAGTGGCTGGTTGCGAAATATATTTTATTATTCAGCAAAGAGTAAAGTTCAAGTAGCAACGAGGTACCTGATTAATTAACAAAAAGAATTAGATAGGTTTTGTACCTTTAAACTTTAAAAAATTCCAGCGCCACTATTTTCTAGATTTGAAACAGAGAAAATTCCCTAAATTTTAATTATGAATCGAGTTTTAAAATTGTATAATAAAGCCCAAAAGTATCCTTTTGGGAAACGATTCTTTTCCTATATGGTATCGAGAACTGCTCCTTATTTTACAACCATTAACCCCCAAATTGAGGAGTTGCGACCTAACTTTATAAAGGTGACAATGCGTAAAAGGAAAGCCATACATAATCACTTAAAAACGGTTCATGCCATTGCAATGTGTAATTTATGTGAGTACGCAATGGGGATTTGTGCCGAATCTTCTATATCCAGTCATCGAAGATGGATTCCTATGGGGATGCAAGTGGC
Source organism: uncultured Saprospiraceae bacterium (assembly GCA_964644655.1). Taxonomy (GTDB): domain Bacteria; phylum Bacteroidota; class Bacteroidia; order Chitinophagales; family Saprospiraceae; genus JAFMDF01. The sequence goes on from CAZXYA010000192.1 coordinate 12,091, forward strand.
TTATCTCAAAAAAGCGACCACTAATTTAACCGCCACTTGTGATTTATCTAAGGCAGATTGGGAGCAGCCTGAAGTGCCTTGTTTTGTATCGGTGAAAAACACAGATGGTATTGAAGTAATGACGGCTACCATTACTTTACGAGTGACCGATAAACCAAAATAAAAATTAAAGAAATGTCCAAAAAAGAAAAAGGCATTACCGATTTACGACAGCTAATAACCAATATGGAACCGATATTGAACGAGGGGGCATATATCTTCGCTTCAGTACCTGATATTACTGTTATTCCTAGAGAAATGACCATTTGTGAGGTGAAAGAAAAAGAAGGGATGACCGTTGTATTGGCTAAAGAGGATGCAGAAAGTTTAGGCATTTCTTATGAATTTGTAGCAGCATGGATTACGCTAAATATTCATTCTGCTTTAGAAGCAGTTGGACTAACAGCAGCTTTTGCCACCACATTAGGCAAACATAATATAAGTTGTAATGTAATTGCTGGATATTACCATGACCATATTTTTGTAGACGTGAAAGACAAGGACAAAGCAATGAAGGTGCTTTGGGAGATGACTAAAACGTAGAAGGCAGCATTTTATTAAAATAATTGATTGTTGCTATTTAGAATCTATGGATAAATATCTATATTGCCTCTTTTTTATAAAATTAACCTAAAAAGGTTATTTCATACTATTTTTTACACATTTTCTTCCTAGAATAAATTTTAGTGTTCAATAATTTTCCATTTTTAAAAATTTTTACAATTAGTTTTGGAACTTAATTTATAGCTAGTATATACAAGAAAAAATCAACTAACAACGGACAAAAATTATGGAGGCGTATAGATCATTTCTGGGAAATTCACCTGATTGGTATAAAAAGACGATTATTGCTTTCTTAATTTTAAACCCCATTTTATTATATACAGCAGGACCGATAGTTACAGGTTGGGCAATTATCGGTGAATTTATTTTGACTTTAGCCATGGCGCTAAAATGTTATCCATTGCAAGCTGGTGGACTACTTGCTTTAGAGGTTGTTTTTTTAGGGCTCACTACACCAAATACCGTTTTGCATGAAATAGAAGGAAATCTAGACGTAATTCTTCTTTTGGTCTTTATGGTTGCAGGTATATATTTTATGAAACCTTTACTGATGTATGTCTTTGGTAAAATTTTCATAAAGGTTCGATCCAAAGTAATACTCTCCCTATTATTCTCCTTTATCGCTGCTTTTTTAAGTGCTTTTTTAGATGCTTTGACCGTTACAGCAGTTTTAATTGGTGTTTTTGTCGGTTTTTATCAAGTCTACCATAGAGTGCATTCCAGTAATGCCGATTATGATGATAGTGGAGTGGTTGATAGAAAGGAATTGGGTGGAGATACTTTAGAGCAATTTCGTAGTTTCTTGCGTAGTTTGGTCATGCATGGTGCAGTTGGGACCGCTTTAGGAGGCGTTTGTACGCAAGTAGGAGAACCGCAAAACTTGTTAATTGCAGCTAAATTAGACTGGAATTTTATGGAGTTCTTCTACGCCATGGCACCTATTACTATGCCTGTATTAGTATGTGGCTTATTGACAGTAATCGCTTTAGAGTTTACAGGATGGTTTGGTTTTGGGGGGAAATTACCAGAACAGGTTAGATCCATTATTCAAGGATATGTAGACGAGCAAGATGCCAACAGAACAAACAAAGAGTGGTATGCGATTAAAGTACAAGCGGTAGCGGCCATTTTTTTAATTATAGCTTTAGCTAATCATTTAGCTCCCGTTGGTTTAATTGGTCTAGCAATTATTGTATTACAAACTGCCTTTACAGGAATTATTGATGAACATAAAATTGGCCATTCTTTTGAAGAAGCCTTACCTTTTACTGCACTATTAACTGTATTCTTTGTTATTGTGGGAATGATTCATGATTTGCATTTATTTACACCAGTAATTGACGCAGTATTGGCAATGGATAAATCTATGCAACCTACTATGTTTTATATAGCTAATGGAGTCTTGTCCATGATTAGTGATAATGTTTTTGTAGCAACTGTATATATCAACGAAGTGAGAGCTGCTTTTGATGCCGGGACTATTAATAGAGAAGAATTTGAAAATTTAGCTATAGCTATTAATACTGGGACAAACCTACCTAGTGTGGCAACGCCAAATGGTCAAGCTGCTTTCTTGTTTCTATTAACTTCAGCTTTAGCCCCAGCTATCCGATTATCCTATACCAAAATGATTTGGATGGCATTGCCTTATACCATTGTTTTAGGAGGGGTTGGGTTGTATTGTATAAAGAACTTTTTATAAAATATTCTCTACCGTACACATTTTACGAAATCACGCACTTCGCTTCGCTACGTGCGAG
>CAZXYA010000193.1:0-14428 GCA_964644655.1 uncultured Saprospiraceae bacterium
ATCAATTACGCCTTGTGGTTTATCTGCTTTTTTAGGCGTTTATAATAAGGGGTTCGCTCGATAATCTTTTGTATTTCTTTGCGCACTTCTTTAGAAGGCCCTTTTCTCCAATGATTGAAAAAATCTGCCTGTAATTTACGCATATGCTCCGCTACTGCTGCTTCCGCATAAGCTTGCAGTCGTGCATCAATCGTTGTATAAATTTTTAAGCCATCCGTATAAATACTATAGGGACTACCATCTGTTTTTTTAGTATCTTTTAATAGCGATTTTAATTCTCCTCTGAGGTGTTCTCTAAAATAAGTGCCAATGCCTTCTGTCGCTCCTTCCATTGAATAGCGCAATTTCAAAGGCTTGTTTTCAATAGAATCCACCGTATTTTTAGCCAAATAACCATATTTGACCATTTGGTTTAAAACGGTATTGCGTCGATTTTGCGCTCGTTCGGGATGGTTGATTGGATTATAATAAGTAGTTCCTTTTAACATGCCTACCAAAACGGCTGCTTCCTCCAATTTTATATCATTGGGATTGGTATTAAAAAAACGTTTAGAAGCGACTTTTACACCGAAAGTATTATCACTAAAAGAAACGGTATTTAAGTAGAGCGTTAACAATTCTTCTTTAGCATAAATACGTTCTAGGCGTTTCGCTATAATCATCTCCCGTACTTTATTGACGGGAAGGGAAAGCATCCAATAATTTTTTCGTTTAAATAAATTTTTGGCGAGCTGTTGACTGAGCGTACTTCCACCACCACCAGATTCATCTTGCATTAGAACAGACCTAAAAAAGACCCGAAACCAAGCTTGAATATCTACGCCATCATGGTCAAAAAAACGGACATCTTCGGTCGCAACTAGGGCATCTAATAAATAAGGTGAAATCTCATCCAAACTGGCATTGATTCTATTCTGGCGATAATACTTACCCAATAATTGTCCATCTTCGGTATATACTTGTGAAGCATTGCTATTTTCTATTTCTTGTAATTCTTGGGTAGTAGGTAAGGTATCAAAAAATTCAAATCGAACGGAAATATAAAAAATGGTCACGAACAAGAAGCCAAAAATTCCTAGGCTACCTCCAATTAAAGCAACCCAAGCACCTTTAGGGTATTGTTCTTTTGCGACTAACCATTTTTTGTATAATGGTTGGCATTTTGTTTTCAGCCATTCTTTTTGTTGCAGAAAGGCTTCTTTGATTGGAGTTGGTATTAGTTTTTTACGCACGGGTTAGTGACCTTTGTTTATAGTAAAACTTAGAGCATGTTTAAAATTCCATCAATTTGCTCCCTTTCGCTCAATCATGAAAATTTAAAGATGCTCTTAGTGATGATAGGTGATTGGGAAATTTATCACCTGCTTTATCAACGGAATTTACAACAAACTTATTAAGTTTACTGTAATATTTTATCTCTTTTTGTTAAAAACGCTGCTTTAAATACGATTTAATAATAATATAAAAACAGATTCGTTTTCCAATAGCTATTAAACCTGACTCCTTAACTTATGCGAAAACTAATAACCTTCCTTCTATTTCTAGCCTTTTTTCATGCTTGTTCTACGATTTATGTGGACAAACAGCAGACACCCAACGTAGTCGCTATTCCTGAAGATTACCAACCTAAGATTGGTAATAAAAAGGTCCGAAATCAATTGCAAGTGGAAGCAGAAAAATTAATTGGCAGTAAATATAAATATGGTGGCACGACCCCAAAAGGATTTGATTGTTCAGGATTTACGGGCTATGTCTATGAAAAAAATCAAATGGACATTTCTAGAAGTTCTCAGACTCAAGCTAAAAGAGGCATTCAAATAAAAGTAAAAGATGCTCAAAAAGGTGATTTAATTTTCTTTACAGGAACTGGTAGAAACAAAATCTCCCATGTAGCAATGGTCCTTTCTAATGATGCCAAAGGGATAGTTGTCGTGCATAGTACTACGTCTAAAGGTGTTCGAAAAGACAATATCACCCACTCGACTTATTGGAAACCCAAGATTTTATTTGCACGGCGAATTGTAGATTAGAAGGGGGAGTAGTTAATATGTTATGATTTTTTATATATATTTGAGTATTATTACTACTTAAGTACTCAGACATAATTAGTTTTAATTTTCAGACAGGATTACAAGATTTACATGATTTTGATTTTCAATGAGTTAAATCCTGTCAATCCTGAAATCCTGTCAAAATAAATATAAAGATAATTTTGTCCAGCTACTTAGTAAAAAATCAGGCATTATGGAATTAGAAAAAGTCATTAATTTTCTACACAAAGAAGGCTGGGAAAAAGCAAAAACAAATGGGGAATTTGTTTTTTACAAATCGCCTACACATATTGGATTATCTGATAATTATACCTTACCAATTCCTATTTTGACAACGACAAATGAGGAAGATTTTCCAAGGCGTTTGAACGAAGCTATTGATTTTTTATCGGAAGTCTATGAAGTAACCCCCGAAAAATTATTTTACGAAGTGGGCAATTACTTGGAAGTTTTAAAAGGCGATGCCTTATTTTTTACCTTAAAATCAGACGAAGTACTTTTTAGTCAGACCTTAGCCTTAAATGACATTACCCAGTTTTTAAAAAATTTATCTGCTTCCTATGAAAATTATGTGAAAATAAAATTTCAGCAACAATATGGTGAATTTTATAATAACGACCCTTTTAAAATTCATAAAGCCGTTCATAAATTATTATCATTTTCGAAGTTGCGGTTGGTCGATTTAGAATTTGAGAGTTTTAGTTTTGGCGTGTCCATAGATACCCAAATGGGCAATGAGCAGTTAATCAAAGGGATGCGGAAATTCAGAAGAGAGTTATTGACTACTTATAAAAAGGAGGTGATTGAAATAGACTATATGTCTGAAAAAGCCATCAAAGAATTATTGCAAAAATTTTCTTCCCTTGAACGAAAAGCGATTTATGAGCCATTGATTAAAAGTATCAATCACGAAGCCTATTCTATCCTACTAACCAACTCTAAATTTACCCCACAAATTGAATATCGAAAAATTCCACAAAGTACCCTTAAATTACTCCTTCCTTCCAAGGCAAAAGAACAAATAGCGTCCAATGTAAAAATGATGCAAATCATTGTTCCTGTTGATAAGACTAAATCAAAAATCACTATTCGCACCAAAGAAATTGAAAATGATTTATTTTCTCAACCCATTGACAAATACAAAATAACGGTAGATACAATCGAGACAGGCGAAGAAAAAATTAAACTAAAGGAAAGTATTGATTTTATTATTCAACAAGCAGCCAATACGGGCGAATTTATCGTCCTATTTAAACCCTTAGCTTTTGAGCTTCGAGTAAAAGATTTTGGTAAGATTAAGGATGAATTTTTTACCGCCTTTATCAGTAATTTAAATTATTATAAACACATTATTAAAAGAAAGGAAAAAATAACAAAGGCTTCGGAGAAACGGTTGGTGAAGTTTTTTAAGTTGGTTTTGCCTTGATATAGGAGTGTTTATTCTGTGGCTAATGGATAGAACTTTAAATTCTGGAAAGACCAAGCCTTTTAAAATAAAGTCTAAGAAATACTTCATTTTAATAATTTGGTCAAATAATATACAAAATCCAAGAAGTCATTAACAGCAATTATTTTTTAAGTGACCAATACTTCCGTATTTTTGTCTTAGTACTTATACAAACCTGTTTCTATTTAGCAATCTTTAAAATTATGCAACGATTGAGATTTTCTTTTCTTTTATGCTGCCTCCTTATATCCTATTCAACTATTTTTTCCACTAATGAAATGATTCCTGTTCATGAATTTCATATTAGTAAAACGTTAATTGAATATAACGAAAAAGAAAATGCCTTACAATTTACCTTACATATTTTTATTGATGACCTAGAAGAAGCACTTCGGCAACAAGGAGCTGATAAATTATTTATCTGTACAGAAAAAGAAGCTGAAAAAGCAGATGATTATATTTATAAGTATTTACAGCAAAAATTGAAAATTAAAGTAGATGATAAAGCAGTAGAGTACACCTTTGTTGGTAAAGAAGTATCAGAAGACCTCGTCGCTGTTTGGTGCTATTTAGAAATTGAAAACATTGATTCCTTTAGTAAACTCTATATAAAAAATAATACTTTGGTAGAGACTTTCGATGATCAAAAAAATATCATTAGTGTTTCTGGCCCAAATAAACAAAAAGGCTATCTTTTATTCAATCAAGCTAAAAGTGAAGAAACTTTAGAATTTTAGAATTTCTCTCAAATTATTAATCAGTATATTTATCATTTTTTAGTTGATGTTCTAGTGATTTGCGAAGTCATCGTTTTTACCTATTGGCAGACAGGCAGCATTTATAGTTCCTCGTTTCCTAAAATTTGCTTATGAAAAATTTATCTTTTTTATTGGTATTGCTATTCTTAACCGCTTGTAAATTTGATGGAGATAATAAAAAATATGATACGCCAAAAGCCATCGATGCTAGTAAAAATATTGCCAACTGGACCTGTGTACCAGGAGAAAAAGTGGGTTTGATTAATAAAAATTTTACGGAAGGAGAGATTATAAAGGCATATGGAAAGGAAAATGTTAGCCGGCAAGAAATAAGTGTAGGAGAAGGAAATGTAACTACAGCTACTGTTGTTTTTCCAAAAACAGCTAACGAAATCTTCGTTTCTTGGCAATTAGATAAACCATTTCAAGTGATTACAGAAATTTTGATAGAAAATGAGAAATCGCCTTGGGGAACAAGTCAAGGTGTTCATATTGGAACGACGGTAGATAAATTAATGGAAATCAATGGACGAGATTTTAAGTTTGCAGGATTTGAATGGGATTATAGTGGTTATACGAATGATTGGCAAGGAGGTAACATAAGCAAAAATCTGGTAGTATTTTTAGAGCCTAATAACCCAGAAGCCGTCTATCCTGATTTATTGGGGGATGGTTTATTTTCTTCTAAGCACCCAAAAGCAAAAATGGCGGGTTTAAAAGTTCGGGCGATGATTATTCGGTTTGAATAAAAATTATAAATTACTTTGTAGTTACTTAACCTTTATTCAATCCCTTCAATAACGGAACGAATTTAAAATAATCCAAATAAATTCGCTTATACTGTTTAGTCGATTCTTTAATAATTTTACACATCTGCTGTCGCTCTTTGCCTATCGGAATGATTAAGATGCCTCCAATTTTTAGTTGACTTAATAGCGCTGTAGGGATTTCATTGGCTGCGGCAGTTACAATTATTTTATCAAAAGGAGCATATTTAGGCAAGCCATCCATTCCATCTTTTAAAAAAGTACGAATAGTATCAAATCCTAATTTAATCAATAATTCACTTGTTTTTTTATATAATAATTCTTGGCGTTCTACGGTCAATACCCTTGCACCTAAAGCCGCTAGAATAGCTGATTGAAAACCAGAACCTGTTCCAATTTCTAATACTTTATCTCCTCTTTTAATCTCTAATAAATCGGTCTGATACGCTACCGTAAAAGGTTGAGAAATGGTTTGTTTATTACCAATAGGAAAAGCTTTGTCTGTGTAAGCCCATTCTTCAAATGCTTTATCGAGAAATAAATGCCGAGGGACTGAATTAAAGGCATTTAAAATTCGTTCATCTTTAATCCCTTTTTGATATAAGGTATCAATCAATCGCTTTCGCAATCCTTTATGTCTATAAGTATCTTGCAATAGTTGGGTATAATTAGTAGTTGGTTTTATTTATGATCGGGTACAAAAACTAATAGTGAATTCAATCAATATATTTATTCAATGCTAATATTAATAATTTCTTAGTTAAAAGAACTACTTTTCTTAGACTTTTAATAATTTTTTATTGCGTTCATTGGGTTGACACCTAATGTTGTTATATGCCGCACCTTTGGTGCTGATTAGTTTTAATTTGCGTAATGGGAGTTATGGTATAGAGTACTTGGCATCAAGCATAGTTTTATACAGTATAATTAAATTCCATACTAAAAAATCGTTGCCAAGCATCCGCTTGAATTGACAACTATTAGCAAATGTTTCATTATTTTATTAAAAAAAATATATTATTTTGTGTTTTAATAAGATTTGCTGTACTTTTGAGCCATACTTACACACAACAAGAATCATTTAACGATTTTTCTACATACCAAAACTTACCACCAAATTAAATTGTAAAAGGTTTTTGCACCTTTTAAATTTAATGATTTTCATTTAAAAACTATAATTACTTTATAAAACCGAGATTACATTGATTTAGATCTAAAAGGATTGATGTGGTATTATTGCTACATTAATTTACTACCATCTATTGATATTAATCTGTTCTTAGATAAAAAAGCATCACTTACTTTTTATACTAGATTACATTTAAGTATAGCAAAAAATGATTGAGGTTGTCTTTTAAGATCATCTCAATCGCTCTTTGCAAAACACTCAACATGACATTTTTTAATTAAATCTTTGTTTAACTAGTGAAGGTTTTAAATTCTTTTTCGTATGAGAAAGCGATGCACCCTATTGATTAGTTGTTACTTATTATTAGGTTTTATGGGAAAAATACAAGCTCAAACCTATCAAGTTCAACTAGCTGCTTTTACAGAAGAGATATCCCCTACTTTTTTTGCTTTTGCTGGCTATGCCCATTTTTATGCAGAAAAAGATCATAATAATTTCATCCGTTACACCTTAGGTGAATTTTACACTTTAGCTGCTGCTCAGGCAGCCGAACAAAAGGCTATTAGTCGTGGTTTTTTGAATACTCATATTATTGAATTGGAGCAGCCTTTATTTGCCTATATGGAAGATTCACATGAGTTACCATTGATGAAGGTACCAGAAAAAGAAGCCTTATTTATTCGCTCTGTTCGATTTGCCGCAGAGGATTTAAGTTTAAGTAAAGAATTATTGGTCTCCTTAGAAGAAGCCTTATTAGTAATGAAAAAACATGCCAATTTAAAATTGAGAATAGTGGGGCATACAGATGATATTGGAGAAAAAGCGCATAATCAGACAATTTCTAAAAAACGGGCTAGAATGATTCAGAATTTTTTATTGGCAAGTGGTATTCCTGCCTATAGATTAAAAATGAAAGTAGCTGCAACCCCAAGTCCAGCCGTTTATTTTAAAGGAAAAGGATTACCAAAAACTAGAGATTTTAATCGAAGAATTATTCTAACACTAGTTGATATAAAAGAAGAAATAGTAATTGATAAATTTCAACAGCGAAACGGGTTAGGTAAAAAATTATCTTTATTTGACAATCCCACCGTTTTGCTGAAATTTATCAATATAACCTGATTCAGTAGGCAATTTGCAGTAAAGGAAGACTGACTAGTAAATGTTGAAGTTGAGATTGAAAGTTTATACTGCCTATTGATAATCCACTTGCACTAAAATTGTTTTTGTGTCAGAAAGACTTAAAGCTTGTTCGCTTTGGATACTATATCCTTTGCCTACCTTATAAGACAGCGCTTGTTTGGACTGAGCAACTGCGTTATCTGTAGCTTTTTCTATGTCAATAGTTGACACCCTATTATTTTGAAAACCGATAATAAGTTTTTTAATTTTTAGGGATTCATCCTGAACAGTATAAATAATTTGATGGAGTTCTTTTTGAGCCGTAAAAAGACTATCAACTTTATATTTATCCGACCAAGCAGGTCTATTAATATCAGATGCAATAAAAATGGAGAGTTCATTGTCAAAATCGAGTGTTGCTAATGCTTTTTCTTCAGATACCCCATTGATAGAAACAGTCTTTTTAAAGGCGTTGAGTTTTTCTAAACGTACTTTTTCTTTTTGAAAAAAGGTTTTCAAATCAAAAAAGATAGCTGGCTCATTGCTTTGCTCAATTGGTGTGGTTACCTCTTGACAAGCAGCTAATAAGATCATCCATCCTAAAAAAACAATACAAAGTCGCATAGGCTTTCGTTAATTTGAGTTGTGAGCTATGAGAGAAGGGAGATTACTTAAAGGTATTAGGTAATTACGTGATTGGATAAAAGCTGATACTGAATAAGCATTATTCATGACCGTAACTCATACTCTCGCAATTCAGATACTACGGTTAAACTCCATTTTTGTCCCCCCACGAAATGGATTTTAACCATACTCAAAATCCCCTCAATGCTGCCTGCCTAATGGTAGGCAGCTTTATAAAAAAAAGGTCTCTTATATAAACGATGTTGAGAAAATTACACGCTAGTGTTCCACAGGCTTATTTTAAGTCTGTGGAACTTTTTTTTGTTATATATAGCATCAGATAAAAGATTGATAATTGATTTAGAAGCCAGAAGTCAGACCGTCAATTTCATTGACTGTCAGAAGTCAGATTTTTTCGATCTGACCTCTCACTTCTCTCTTCATATTATTAAATTTTCACCATCCATATCCTGGGGCGCATCTAAACCCATTAAATTTAGAATCGTAGGTGCAATATCGCCTAATTTTCCATCCTTTATAGTTCGTCCATTTGCATTATTACTTATATAAAAGCAAGGAACAGGATTAGTGGTATGTGCGGTATGCGGGGAACCGTCGGCATTGATCATGAAATCTGAATTTCCATGATCTGCAATTACAATGCCATCGTAATTATTATCGAGTGCTACTTTTATTAATCGCTTCAAACAGCTATCAACCGTTTCTGCTGCTTTCATTGCAGCAGAGAATATACCTGTATGTCCAACCATATCCGTATTTGCATAATTTAAACACACAAAATTAGGTTGGCGTTTTTCGATATGCGCAATTAATTTATCAGTTGCTTCAATAGCACTCATTTCTGGCTGCAAGTCGTAAGTAGCTACTTTGGGAGAAGGGATTAAAATTCTACTTTCTCCTTCAAATTCTGCTTCTCGACCACCATTAAAAAAGAAGGTAACATGAGGGTATTTTTCTGTCTCGGCAATTCTAACTTGTGTTTTTCCTGCTTTGGCTAAGACTTCTCCTAAAGTATTTTTAATATTATCCTTTGTAAAAAGCACGTCTATCCCTTTGAAACTTTCATCATAACGAGTCATGGTCAAAAAGCGAAGCGGTAATTTTTTCATCCCTAACTCCCGCTTATCTAATTGCGTTAATACTGCTGTAATTTCTCTTGGGCGATCCGTTCTAAAATTATAAAAAATCACTACATCATCTGCCTCAATTTTAGCAATAGGCTTTCCTCGAAATGTTTTAACCATTGGCTTTAAAAACTCATCCGTTTCTCCTGCTTTATATCTGTTTTTTACTGTTTTTAGCAAGTCATTTGTTTTTTCTCCTTCGGCATTAACTAAGACATCATAGGCTAATTTTACCCGTTCCCAACGATTGTCTCGGTCCATTGCATAGTAGCGGCCAATGACAGAAGCAATTTTGATAGGCTGTTCTTTGATATACTTTTGTACGTCTTTCAAGTAGCCCAACCCTCCATTGGGTGCAGTATCTCGACCATCCATAAAGGCATGAATGAAGACCTCCTCTAAACCATAATCGGTCGTGATGTCACATAGGGCTTTGAGGTGGTTAATATGAGAATGGACGCCGCCGTCAGATACTAAACCAATTAAATGAACTGCTTTATTATTTTCTTTAGCATATTTTAAACCAGCTACTAAGGTCTCATTTTCTACTAAGGTATTTTCTCTAATGGCCTTATTGATTCTAGCTAATTCTTGGTATACCACTCTACCAGCGCCAATATTCAAATGACCTACTTCAGAATTACCCATTTGTCCTGCTGGTAAGCCTACTTCTTCTCCATAAGTTACCAATTCTGAATTTGGATATTGTTTATACAAGCTATCCACATAAGGGGTGTTCGCTTGTGCTAATGCACTTACTTTAGGGTCTTGCCCATGTCCCCATCCATCTAAAATTACTAGAATTACTTTTTCTGTTTGCATTTTTTACTATTTTGTTGTTGTATTACCTTCAAAAACAAACTCTCAATAAGCTCTTAGTTTTTACTCAAACTGGGTGATTAGCAAAAGTAGTAGAAATAAATCTAAAAGATAGAAACTTAGTGTAAAATATACACTAATTTTTATTTGAAGCTTAACGGTTCAACTACGGTTTTCTCGTAAAAATGGAGTCTTATCTATTTTTCCCCTTTAAGAACCCCTTCCCGAGCCGCCGCTACTTGTCCCGCCGAAGGGAAACTTTAGTCGGGAGATGGCGAGGGGAAATACTAAGAAGCTTTTTACACAGTAATAGATACTAAGTAAAAATGAAAGCAACCATTATTAAATCCAAGAAAAAACCTCCTACGTATTCAAAAACGTAGGAGGTTTATTATTTATGAATGAAAGCCAAAAGGCTTTTATTTTATCTATTTGCTTCGAGCGTTTGTTTCACTTCAACAATTTCGTAAGCTTCAATAATGTCGTCTATTTTAATATCATTGAAGTTCTTAATGGTAAGACCACATTCTAAGCCTGATTTAACTTCTTTTGCATCATCTTTAAAACGTTTAAGTGAACTAACTTCGCCATGAACCCCTTCCTTCGTAGGATAGATAACTATCCCATTTCTAATTAAACGGATATGTGCGTTTCTAGTAATTTTTCCATCTTGAACATAACATCCAGCAATCGTACCGACCTTACTAATTTTGTAAGTTTCCCGAACTTGGACTTCACCTATGACTTTCTCTTCTTTCGTCGGCTCTAACATGCCTTCAATCGCTGAACGTATTTCTTCAATTGCCTCATAAATAATAGAATAGGTCTTGATTTCTACCCCTTCTTTTTCTGCTAATTTTCTAGCCCCTAAAGATGGTCTAACTTGGAAACCAATAATAATGGCATCAGAAGCAGACGCTAATAAGACATCCGATTCGATAATTTGCCCAACTGCTTTGTGAATCACATTTACCTGAACCGTTTCAATAGATTGTTTGATCAAGGAATCAGATAAGGCTTCAATAGAACCATCCACATCACCCTTTACAATCAAGTTTAATTCTTTAAAAGTACCTAAAGCTAAACGTCTTCCGATTTCATCTAAACTAATACGTTTACTAGCTCTATTACTTTGTTCTCTAGAAATTTGTGCTCGTTTAGCGGCAATTTGTCGAGTTTCTTGTTCACTATCTAATACTCTAAATTTCTCTCCTGCTTGTGGCGCACCACTTAATCCTAAGATTAATACAGGGGTTGCTGGTCCTGCTATTTTGATTCGCTCACCTCTTTCATTAAACATCGCCTTAATCTTACCAGAGTGTTCTCCAGCGACTACAGGATCACCAATCTTTAGAGTACCTGTTTGTACTAATGCTTTTGAGACATATCCTCGACCTTTATCTAAAGATGCTTCCAAAATAGCACCAATTGCTTGTCTATTAGGATTCGCTTGTAGTTCTAATAGTTCTGCTTCTAATAAGATTTTTTCTAGCAACAAGTCAACATTTAAACCTGTTTTTGCTGAAATATCCTGTGATTGAATTGGACCACCCCATTCTTCAATCAACAAGTTCATCCCTGAAAGTTGTTGCTTGATTCTATCTGGAGAAGCTCCTTCTTTATCAATTTTATTAATGGCAAAAACAATAGGTACACCTGCTGCTTGAGCGTGACTAATAGCCTCTTTCGTTTGAGGCATAATACTATCATCTGCTGCAATAATAATAACAGCAACATCTGTTACTTTTGCACCTCTTGCCCGCATCGCAGTAAAGGCTTCGTGACCCGGTGTATCTAAGAAGGTAATCTTCTTTTTATCTTCTCCAACAACTACTTCGTAAGCACCGATATGTTGAGTGATTCCCCCTGCTTCCCCATCTGCGACATTTGCCTTTCTAATATGATCCAGCAAAGAGGTCTTACCGTGGTCAACGTGTCCCATTACCGTTACAATTGGCGCACGAGGTAATAAATCTTCTGGTGCATCTACAATTTCTTCTTCTTCTTCAACTTGTTCTTCAGCAGAAATAAATTCAACTTCATGATTAAATTCTTCGGCTACTAATTCAATGATTTCTGCATCTAACCGTTGATTGATTGATACAATTACCCCTAGGTTCATACAAGTCATAATTACATCCGTTACGGGTGTGTCCATTAGACTTGCCAATTCAGATACAGAGACAAACTCTGTTAGCTGTAATTTTTCGTTTACACTTTCTAATTCTTTTTGTTCTTGCTTCTCTCGGATGCTCTCTCTTTTATCTCTTCTAAGCTTCTGGCGTTTCTTACCGCCTCCACCTTGAAGACGCGCCATTGTTGCTTTGATTTTTTCTTCGATTTCTTTTGCGGAAACTTCCTTGACTTCGTCATTTCTACCTCTACCTCTGCCTCTGCCACCCCTATTATTTCCTCCTCTACCACCCTGCGCTGGTCGTCTAGTTCTATTACCACCACCTTGACCTGATCTTTGCTGATTTTGACCTGATCTTTGCTGACCACCTGTTGCTGGTGTTTCAATTTTCTTTCTTTTTCGTCTACGCTTTTTGGGAGTAGTAGCATCTGAGGACGCTACAGGTTTTGCTCCTTTATCTGCTGCTGGTTTAGCTTTAGTTTTAGGGGAACCTCCTCGGTTTTGTTGTTGCTGATGTTGGTTGCCACCTTTCTTTTTCTTTGGTTTAGAAAATTTGCCAATATCAATTTTACCAAGAATTTTTGTACCCTTAAGCTTAGGAGCTTCGGCCCTAATAACACCAGTTTTAGTCGCTTCCTTAGGAGCTTCCTTGTCCGTTGTAGGGGTCGTCGCCTTTACTACTGGTGGTTCTTCTGCGATGGGTGGTTTTTCTACTGACTTCGGTGTTGTATCAGGTTTAGGTTGTTTTTCCACAGGTTTTTCCACAGGAGGAGTAACGGGTTCTGCTGCAATTGTAGGAGTCGTTTCTTCTTCTTTAGTCTTTGCGACTACTGGTTCAGTTTCAACTACTGGTTTAGCTTTGACCTTGACTTTAGGTTTTGTCGCTTTTTCTTTTTTCTGCTCTACCTTAGGTGCTACTTTATCTTCCTTTTGTTCTACCTGAGGCGCCACTTTTTTTACAGGAGGCGTATCTTTTTTCGGCTTTTTCTTATGCTTTCTAGATTCTAAATCAATTTTGCCAAGAATTTTCAAACCAGATCCTGGATCTTTTTTCTCAGGAGCAATTGCCTCCTCTTTTACCGCTTCTTTCGTTGGTTCAGGAGTTACAATTTCTTCTTGCTTTGCTTCAATTACAGGAGGTGTTGGAATTGGAGGAGGAGGAGGCGCTACTGCCTTTTTTGTCATTGGCGGTGGTGGAGGCACGACCGGAGGAGGCGCCACGGTTTCTTTCTTAGTTATTGGACGAGTACCGATAACCAACTGGTTTGCTTTTTCTTTGATTGCATAGGATTCTTGAAACTCTTGATGAAGTTTCTGTTCCATCTCTTCGGTAACCTTAGCATTAGGTTTATCCTCTATCTCAAAACCATTTTGGTTGAGAAAGTCCACAATTGTAGTTTTACCTACATTAAGATCTCTTGCTACTTTAATCAGACGTTTTGCCATTAAATTCCTTTTCCGCTCTTTTAGAAATTCTTTGATTTTGTTAAACAACATCTAAAATTAAATTGATGTTGAAGTGTTCCAATTTATCTTTTTTGATATGATTTTAGGAAATTTCAAAAAAGATAAATTAAGATTTTACACTTGCCTTGTCTCTCTTCAATTCTCTAATTGATGAGCGGCATTATTAATATACTGTATGATCCTAAAAGTTAGTTTAGTTATTTTTAATAATTGGTTAGTTTAGCTATTTATTATAATATATAAATAAAGAAATTATATTATAATAAAGATAAACTTAATTTCTATTAAAAAAATATTAAACTACTTGTGATAGTATTCTACAAAGTTACAGAATTCTTATTGCTACTTAGCTGTCATTTTAAAAAAACCACTATTATCTGCACTTTTTTAATTGATTTAATGTAAAATTAACTCAATTAGTTCCTGATATTAGCCCTTTTTATAGAATTAATGGCTTAAGGAATGTTTGACAAGTTAACTTCTTCCTATTAAATAATCCATTAATCTTCAAATTCCGCTTCTAATACTTTTAATACTGTACCAATGGTCTCTTCTTCTAAATCCGTTCTTCTAACTAATTCTTTGACACTTAATTCTAGTACACTTCTTGCTGTATCACAACCAATAGCTTTTAGCTCTTCGATGATCCAGTCTTCGATTTCATCAGAGAATTCATCTAAATCGACATCATCTAATTCCGTTGTATCATTTTCTCTATAAACGTCAATTTCATATTCGGTTAATAGACTAGCGAGTTTAATATTTGTACCTCCTTTTCCAATAGCTAGAGAAACCTGATCTGGCTTTAAATAAACAGCCGCCCTTTTCTCTTCATTATCTAAATCAATAGAACTTACTTTTGCAGGTGTTAAAGCTCTTTGAATTAAAAGAGATTCGTTATTGGTGAAATTGATAATATCAATATTTTCATTTTTCAATTCTCGGACAATACCATGAATTCTTGA
>CAZXYA010000194.1:0-14400 GCA_964644655.1 uncultured Saprospiraceae bacterium
CTAACAATGCAATTTATTTTTACCATTTAAGGCATATAAGTTCATTTAAGATGCGGAATAAAACCAACTATATGAACTTAAATAACTACATGGTAGAAAAAATGCCTAGTGCTAATTTTGGTGGTGAATAGTTACCTATGATTTATGATTTCCAGAACCAATCACCCCTACTCCAATAGTAGCAGTATAAATCTCCAATTCATAGATTATACTGCCAAACATTCAAGATAAAAACTAAGAACTATGAAATCAACGCTCTACTTGCGAGTGCTTGGAGTACTGCTATTTATTAGTAGTGTTTTCAACGACACTATTCTTGCCCAAAATTGTACGCCTGATACTTCCTTTGCAGATGCGCCATTAGGGCTCTACCCTACCCCATTTGATGAGGCAGTCTTTCCAGATGGCGGATTGGCAGATTTTCCCGCTACTATTGGCATGCCTTACGAATTGACTTTCACGGTTAAATTGACGGATCAAGTCAATATTTCACCACTCAATTTTGATTTAGATAGTTTTGCTCTAAATGAGATGGATGCTATTGTAGGCTTACCCATTGGGTTGGAGTATGCTTGTAATCCACCTAATTGTGTCTTTCCTGATAGCGCTTTAGGCTGCATTATTATTTCTGGTACGCCCATTGAAGCAAATCCCATAGGGGATTATAACTTACAAATCATGGGGCAAATCTTTGCCAATGGAGATGATTCTCTAGATTTTGACTTTCCTTCGGCTATCGTGCCGGGAGAATATGTATTGTCTTTGAGTCGTTCGGATAGTTTGGATAGTGACGAAGATGGTATTATGGATGATGAAGATAATTGTCTCAATACTCCCAACGAAGATCAGATTGATGAAGATTTAGACGGTGCAGGTACTGCTTGTGATTGTGATGACACTCCTGAAACGGGTGCAAATTGTATTTTTGGTTGTCAGCCTTTTTATCTAGATGAAGATGGCGATGGCTTTGGCAATCCAACTATTACTAGAATAGCCTGTACTTCGCCCGCAGGATTTGTTTTAAATGGAACAGATTGTGATGATACCAATCCAGCTATAAACCCAATGGCTATCGAAATTCCAGCTAATGGCATTGATGAAAATTGTAATGATTTAATTGATGAATCGAGTGCCCCTATTATCTGGTTTTTAGATGCGGACGGAGATGGTTTTGGTGATCTAGCAAATGATTCTTTATCTATTGCTCAACCTAGAAATTATGTTAGCAATGCCAACGATTGTGATGATACCAATCAATTAGTGTACGAAAGTGCCTTAGAATTAGTAGATAATTTAGATAATAATTGTGATGGTTTGGTAGATAACTTCAATGGCAGTTGCGATGATTTAACCGCTCCTGGTATAATCGGCGCCGATCAAGTTGTTTGTCCTGAAAATCCTACCCCAAGCATTATTAATAATATCGAAGCGCCTAGTGGTGGAAGTGGTGATTTGGAAATCCTGTGGATG
Source organism: uncultured Saprospiraceae bacterium (assembly GCA_964644655.1). GTDB lineage: Bacteria > Bacteroidota > Bacteroidia > Chitinophagales > Saprospiraceae > JAFMDF01. The sequence continues at coordinate 1,471 of CAZXYA010000194.1, forward strand.
ATGACAACCGACAATCCAGTCGATGGCAACGCCCAATGGATGCTAATTCCTAATTCACATGCTTTAGCTTATACCCCATCGATTATAGGCCAAACGACCTATTTCCGTAGATGTGTTAGGCGAACAGGTTGTAGTAAATTTCTACAAGAATCCAATATAGTGACGATTGCTTTTGGTCCAGTTTGTGAAGAAATTATAGAAATAATAGCCGAAGAAATGGAAGAGGAAGTCATTGAAGAGGAGGAAGAAGTCATCGAAGAAGAAACAGAAGAGGAAGTCACCGAAGAACAGGAATTTGACCCTTGTGAGGAAAATCCAGTAGTAGTAAACGCAGAGGTTGCAGACCCCGATTGTAATGTTTCTAATGGAAGTATTTTTTTAATGGTCTCTGGTGGGACTCCTCCTTATAGTTTTGCTTGGGAACCTGATTTTGGCAATATAAGTGAATTGGATAGTTTGCCCGAAGGCATTTATAGTGTGACCGTCCTAGATTCCTTAAATTGTTTTACTAATTTTTCTGAAATCCTAGCTGCACCAGATACCTGCATGTCTCCCCCAGGATTTGTGCCTGGAGATTTTGAATTTGGTAGAGTGCAGGCAAATGTATTGGATGGAAAAGTAGTTTCGCTAGAATGGGAAACTACACTAGAAGCCACTAACAGTCAATATTTATTAGAGCATTCTAAAACAGGAGAGGAATTCAACGTTTTAGCCTTAGGCAAAAAAGCAATTGGTCGGACATCGAGTTGTTATCAAGTACATGATTTAACTCCAACGCTTGGCACTAGTTTCTATCGAGTTAAATATATTACAGAAAATGGAAATTATGTTTATTCTCCAAATGTACAGGTGTTAATTACGCCAGCAGGTGCCCCTTTATTTATAGCTTATCCTAATCCATTTAGAGAACAATTAACCGTTGATTTTTTAAGCCCGCTCGAAGAAGCCGTATCTTTAGTGATGTTAGATAATCTAGGACAAACCTTGCAAACTATTCAAATTCCAGCAGGGGTTCTTCGGCAGGAAATAAATTTGCCAGAAGCCGCTAGAGGATTGTTCACTTTGCAAGTTGTTACTCCAAAAAAACGATGGGTGAGGAAGGTAATGAAGTTGGAGTAGTTGGTAATGAAGTTATATTATCCTAGCATACTCCTCAAAAATAGCCACTACCCTAGCAGGTGCTGCCGAAGCACCAACAATTTTTAAAGGAAAGACTGCCACTTTAAAGCCACTAGGTGGCAACACTTTTAGGTTAGTAAGTTGTTCAATATGGCAATATTCCTTGCGTTGTCCAACCAAATGTGCTGCCCAAAAAGCAGATGGGTTTTTATGTTTTTTCGCTTGCTCCACCTGATAGCGTAGGGGTAAATCCCAGCCCCATTGATCTATGCCCATTACTTTAATTCCTTGATCGATTAGCCATTCGGTTGCTTCGGCACTCATGCCTGTTCCTTTGTCCGGAAATTCTTTGGTCCCCATCCATTGATCTCGATCTGTGCGGATGAGTACAATACTACCTGGTGCTAAAGTCAAATTGTTTTTTGCTAAATCCGCTTGAATATCGGCAACGGTAATAGGGTCAAAATCCGCTTTATGCGACATATCGACGACTATACCATCTCCATAACACCAATCTAACGGCACTTCTTCTATCGTTTTTGCTCGTTCACCATTCACCGTTGGGGAGTAATGCCAAGGGGCATCAATATGGGTGGTGGAATGAACTCCCATTTTTTGAATTGTATCATCCGCCCAACCAATAAAATTAGGTGGAAAAAGTTTGAAAGGTAAGCCCAAAAAACGAATTAACCAGCCCCCTTTCTTATGGGATTTATGCTTGATTTTCACTTTCATAAACCAAGGATCGTTTTTATTATACTGAATTGATTTAGAGAGATCTATAATTTTAGCCATATAACAGAATAAAGAATTTAAAAATATTTTAGGAACAACATAAGAATCTCAACACGAATCTAATAAAAAAGCCCTAAAATTTAGTTTTGTTATAAAAAAATAGTAGGGTATCCTTTTTCTTTTCCAATTAATCTATATATTTAGGGCAAGAAACTTACACAGTCTGTGCTTTAGTAACAAGTAAATAATAACTTCATCATTTCGCCGATAATCTTTTGCACCAATACATCGTTATTTTTCTTAGCAATAGCGGTGCTATTCCTGCAAAAAATGCCTCGTCTTGGCACAAAATATTTATCTCCAAATGGCGAACTTATTTTTTGCTCGTTACTTACTAAAATAAAGACAGCCAAATTTATGAGTAAACGAACTTACAACACTACACATCTTTTCTATGAGAGAGAGGCTCACCTTGTCCGCAAGTTGCATTCCTATTCAGTTCGTATATTTTTAATTTTATTTCTTGGTAAATCACATTATAAACATCAATAATGAGACCTATTGTATATATCTTGTCTTTTTTATTACTAATTTGGTTAATAGGCTTAAGTGTCTGTCATAAAACTACTTGCCCTGATTGTCAAACAGCCGCAGCTGCTGTACCTGCAACTACATCTGATGCTAGTTTATCCATTGCCATTCAAGATGATGAGTTAGATTTTTCCACAGCTACCGCAGATAATTTATTGTTCGTAAAGGGTTCTTGTGAATATACTACCCCTCTTTCTCAAGATTTACAAAATGTTTTTGCGAAAACGGTACAGCACTTGCAAGAGCATACTAATAGGATCCTTGTTTTAACAGGTTTATATGAAAATGAAGAAACCAATAGTTGTACAGATGCAGTAGATTTAGGAGTGGCTAGGGCAGAACAGATTAAGGAACTCTTGGTGCAAATGGGCGCTCCAGCAGAGCGCATTGAGTTAGACGCTAGTGAAATTCGAGACTTACCCGACTACAAAAATATGCTGGAAGGCGGATTCGATTACTACTTTAAAGAAACAATAGAAGCAGTTGAGCCTGAAATATTAGGAGAAGCAGCTTTGAGAAGCGATAAGATTACGCTGTATTTTGAATCTAATGAGCAAGAAATAAATTTAACAGCGGAACAACGTAACTACTTGAATAGCCTACAAGTCTATTTAGCAGAAAATCCAACTGCAAAAGCTAAAGTTACAGGACATACGGATTCAGCAGGTAATGATGCATGGAATATGCGATTGAGTAGAAAACGGTCTGAATTTGTTAGAGATTTTATGATAGAACAGGGTATTCCTAAACGACAAATTAGGAATGAAGGAATTGGTCCAGATGAACCTATTGCCTCTAATAATACTGAAGAAGGCAAAGCACTCAATAGACGAGTTGAAATTACCTTACAATAAATACTTAAGTAATTTCAACTCGAATCATAGGATAGTTAATATTTAGTCAACCTATTATCTTGGAATAGGTTGATGGAATGTCAACCATCCCATTCACAATGAATTAAAGTAATAAAGAATTTCCGTTTGAAAACGGATTAACCATATAGAAAAGGGAATATTAGCCTTGTTTATTTTCCCTTTTCCAAAATTATTTACAGTCATGCTTACTTGGTTTACTTGTAACTTATTTCCATTCTTAACTGGTTTACTTACTGCCCTTTTGGGTGGAGCAATTGGATGGTACTTGCGTCAAGATGATGTTGAATTATTGAAAAGGAACAATAAAAAATTGACAAAAGACTATTCAACTACTAAATCTAATTATCTTGATTTAGAAAGTCAGTATAGTTCTTATAAGTTGAGGACAGAAAACGAAATGGGGGAATACAGATTAAAAAACCAATCTATTTCGGCTAAATTAAAGACATTGGAATCCACCCCTACACCTAGCCAAACCCTTTCTTTTGTGGATGGTGAAAAAATAGAGGTGAGAGAGGTCATTAAGGAAGTAGAAGTGCCTGTAGAAGTTATTAAAGAAGTAGTAGTAGAAAAAATTGTGGAGGTGGAAAAGGAGGTCATAAAAGAGGTAGAAAAGATAGTAGAAGTGGAAAGAATAGTGGAAGTACCAGTTGGCGTTGTCAAAGAAATCGAAGGACTGGCGTTCCAAAAAGTACCAACGGAAGTCATTAAAGAAATCGAAGTAGAAAAAATTGTAGAAGTGCCTGTTGAGGTCGTTAAGGAAGTAGAAAAATTGGTCGAAGTCCCTGTAGAAGTTATTAAAGAAGTGGAAGTAGAGGTGGTTAAAGAAGTAGAAGTCCCCGTAGAAATCATCAAGGAGGTGACCGTTGAAAAACTAGTCGAAGTACCTGTTGGCGTTGTCAAAGAAATTGAAGGAATTGCTTTCCAAAAAGTGCCTACAGAGATTATCAAAGAAGTAGAAAAAGTGGTCGAAGTACCTGTAGAAGTGGAAGTCGTCAAAGAGATAGAAGTAGAAAAATTGATTGAAGTTCCTGTTGAAGTTATCAAAGAAGTCGAGATTATTAAAGAAGTGGAAGTACCAGTAGAGGTAATTAAAGAAGCCGAGGTGGAAAAAATAGTCGAAGTGCCTGTTGGTGTCGTCAAGGAAATAGAAGGTATTGCTATTCAAAAAATACCAACAGAGATTATTAAAGAGGTAGAAGTGATTCAAGAGTTTCCTGTGGAAGTAGAAGTCATTAAAGAGGTGGAAGTGGAGAAAATAGTCGAAATACCTGTAGAAGTAGAAGTCATTAAGGAAGTGGAGGTAGAAAAATTAGTCGAAGTAGAAGTCATTAAGGAAGTTCAAGTAGAAAAATTAATCGAAGTACCTGTTGGTGTTATAAAAGAAATTGAAGGGCTTGCTTTCCAAAAAATCCCTACTGAAATTATAAAAGAAATTGAAGTAGAAAAATTGGTCGAAGTACCTGTGGAAATAGAAAAAATTGTAGAAATTGAAAAAGAAGTAGAACGTATTGTAGAAGTACCCGTCGAGGTCATCAAGGAAGTTCAAGTAGAAAAGTTGATCGAAGTACCTGTGGAAGTAGAAAAAATTGTAGAAGTTGAAAAAGAAGTAGAGCGTATTGTAGAAGTACCCGTCGAGGTCATCAAAGAAGTCCAAGTAGAAAAATTGGTCGAAGTACCTATCGAAGTAGAAAAAATTATAGAAATTGAAAAAGAAGTAGAACGTATTGTAGAAGTACCCGTCGAAGTCATTAAGGAAGTAGAGGTAGAAAAATTGGTCGAAGTACCTGTGGAAGTAGAAAAAATTGTAGAAGTTGAAAAAGAAGTAGAGCGTATTGTAGAAGTACCCGTCGAGGTCATCAAAGAAGTCCAAGTAGAAAAATTGGTCGAAGTACCTATCGAAGTAGAAAAAATTATAGAAATTGAAAAAGAAGTAGAACGTATTGTAGAAGTACCCGTCGAAGTCATTAAGGAAGTAGAGGTAGAAAAATTGGTCGAAGTACCTGTGGAAGTAGAAAAAATTGTAGAAATTGAAAAATTAATCGAAGTACCCATTGAAATTACAAAGGAAGTAATTAAAGAGGTAGCTGTTGAAAAAGAAGTAGAGAAAATTATAGAAGTGCCTGTAGAAGTCATTCGAGAAGTAGAAATTATTAAAGAAGTACCGATTGAAATTACTAAAGAAGTGATTAAAGAAGTAGAAATTGAGGTCATCAAAGAAGTACCAGTAGAAGTAATTAAAGAAGTAATTAAAGAGGTAGAAGTAGAAGTCATTCGAGAGGTTATTCGAGAAATACCCATCGAAGACTACCGCCAAAGAATAACAACTGAAGAATCTCGGCAAGAAATTTCTCCTGAATCTTTAAAAGCTTTTGAAGCGACTAGACAAGATAATCCTATAGAAGAAGATATTGAAAGAACAATTGACAATCTGGGAGCTAAAGATCCTGAATGGGCATTAATCGATGAATTGGAAGCGGCAGAAGCTGCTAAAGAAAATGAAATAGAAGAAACAAATACCTCAGAACTTTCTATTTCAGATACACCTACGAAAGAAAAATATGTACTAACAGAGGAGTTCCTTTCTGATATGAATACTGAAAACGGGAATGGAAATGGAAATGGGAATGGAAACGGTCATTCTGAATCAACCATAACCATAGAAACAGAAGAAATATTCCCCGATGCCACTACCACTACTTATTCCTATGAAGACAGGGATAACTTAATTGTTATAGAAGGTATTGGACCAAAAATTGAAGCTTTATTTTATAAGAATCACATCTATACTTTCCGTCAACTAGCTCAATTATCCGTTAGTGATATTAAAGATTTGCTAAGTGATGCTGGACCAAGATTTAGAGTCCATGACCCGACAACCTGGCCTTTACAAGCAGAGTTGGCCGCAGATGGAAATTGGGACGAATTAAGAGAATGGCAGGAAAAGTTAGATGGTGGTAGGATTTAAATTATACTGTAATATGGTTAAATTGCTACATTGTTATTGAGCGCTTACTACTGGACATTTTCTAGGACACAGAGTACACAAAGATTATCAGTAATTTACAGCTCTGTGCCCTCTGTGTCTCCTTCGTGTACTCTGTGTCCAAAAACATTTTGTCCAGTAGTAAGTATTGAGCGTCCGTTTTATTTCTAAGTTACCTCTAGTCATCAATTTAGCAATAAAACAATTTTAGCAATAAAGCAATTTTGTCCAAGTACTTAACTTATAGACTATTTCAAAAATAAAATCTATGTTCACCTTAATTAAAGAGAATAAAATCAATGCTGCCATTCCTGATCAAGGCAGTCTTTCTAATGCGATTACCATTAATCGTAGTGGGAACGTGAAGGACATTAAAGTGAGTGCCAATATTACACATCCTTATATTGGCGACATTTCCTTAAAAATCACGTCTCCTTCGGGTAAAGAAGTGGTGTTAAGAGATAAAGAAGGTGGTGCAGCGGATAATTTAAATAATACCTTTTCAGGAGCGGTATTGGCAAGTTTAATCGGAGAATCTGCCGAGGGTGTTTGGACTTTAACGGCTACCGATCATGCTACTAAAGACAGTGGAACTTTAGATTCCTGGGGGATAGAAGTAGATTGCGATACTTATAGTAATCATAATGCAGAAATATTTATCCCAGATTTAGCTAGTGATCAGATATTAACAAGTGTTCAAACCTGTAGATTTAATGGTCGGATTTTAGAAACATTAATTGATTTAGAAATAGCACATCCATTGATTGGTGATTTAGTGGTTTCCATAGTTTCTCCAGCGGGTACTGAGGTTTTGCTGCACAATAGAACCGGTGGCTCCCAAAATCATTTAAAAGCACAATATTCGGGCAACCAAGTAGCTGCCTTAATTGGAGAAAAAACAGAAGGCACTTGGACCCTCAAAGTTCAAAATATGCATTCTTCTAATGATGGGGTTTTAAAATCTTGGAAAATTAAATTCCATTATGAGCCAGAAGATGACTTAAAAGTGGTCGAAGGTGTAGGACCAAAAATAGAAGAACTATTAAAAAATGCAGGAATTTATAGCTATGTTACCTTAGCTACGACTTCTCCTGATGCTATTAAAGAGATATTAACTGCCGCTGGGGATCGGTTTAGAATGCATAATCCTGGTACTTGGCCGACTCAATCCTCTTTAGCCGCTCAAGGTAGATGGGAGGAATTGAATACGCTTAAGGAAGAATTGGATGGGGGGAAATAGCGGTTGTCAGTTGTCAGTTGTCAGTTAGATTCATAACGGATAACTGACAACTTTTCAAATTAAACTGGTATTTCATTCATAAAATCACTAGCAACATTCCTAGCTTTTTACAATAATCCATCTCCCTTAAACATCCAATACTAATTTTACTTGATATAAATCTGCCAAATCTGAAATTGTCAATTCATGCTGCTTCGCATATAATAATTCTAGTCTTCTTCTTACATTAACTAGGCCTATTCCTCCCTCTTTTTTGACTGGCAATATTTCAGGTTTTGGATTGCTAATCTGGAAAATTACCTGAGTATCCGTAATCTCAAATTCCATTTTTATAAACCCATCTTTTTGTGTTTCTAAACCATGTTTTACCGCATTTTCAATAAAAGGAATAAATAAAAATGGGGCAATCATTTTTCCATTCGGGCTTCCAGCTACGGATAAAGTAATGGAGGAATCTGTACGACGCATGCGTTCTAAGGCTAAATAATTTTCAATATAAGTCAATTCATTTCGCAAATAGACAGTATCCTTACTGCAATCATATAATTGATAGCGCAATAACTCAGACAATAACATCACCGATTCTGGTGCTTCTTTTGGTCGTTTCCTAGTTTGTACGTAAATATTATTGAGTGCATTAAATAGAAAGTGAGGGTTGATTTGATTTTTCAAGAAAGTCAATTCCGTTTTAAGATTGGTATTCTCCAAATTAGAAATGGTCAACTGATTTTTTGCAAAAATCTTTAATAATTTAATGGTCATAGCCAAAATCACCATACTTAAGGTTACCTCAAATGAACCAAAAATAAAGGAAATATAGGGTTGTTCTAAATCAGTCGCTCCAACCTCTTCCCAAGGAAAAGAGATATAAAACGAAATAAAACTATTGATTAAGACAGAAATGATAGTCAGCAGTAAATAGAGTAGATATTTCCTTTTCAGTAAAAACTTAGGAATTAAGACATATAAGTTTAAGTAAACAATTAATACATCAATCGCTAGAATGGTGAAAAATATCCAATCGTAAATATCCGATTCAAGTAAACCAAATAAAGCTAAAAAGTCGGATAGATAAATATATATCCAGAATAAAACATGGAATAATATTCTGTATTTATCATCAAAAAGCCATCTTATGGAAGATTTCTTGCGTTGCATTTGTTGCCGTGAAGTAAATTAATAAAGATTGCAACTGCAAAAATAAGGATCTGGTAATATTATTTGAAGGTAGAAAGTATAATAAAAATGGGGTTATGTATAAAAAATAGGATTATTCCCAGTCAATCGAAAATAAATCTTGTATTAAAACAATTGATTTTTTACCACAAAGAGACAGAGAACACAAAAGTTCACAGAGTTTTTGCCGAGCGTAATTTAGTAATTTCCTATTGAAAATGCAGGAAAAAAATCATAAATCCATCTCGAATTTATTGGTTTAGGAATCAAGTTCCTACCAATTTAGAAGGTTTATCGGTTGTCGGTTGTCAGTTATCGGTTAGATTCGTAACTAGATAACCGACAACTGATAACCGACAACTTTTCAAATTAAACTGGTATTTATTTCATTCTTAGACCACTATTGTACAATCAACTTTTTATTCAATACCCCTTCTTCATTTTCTAAAGTGAGGAAATAGATTCCTTTTGTTAAATTGCGAATATCTAACTGAACCTTAGAGTTTCCTGACGAAAATTCAGTAGCAACTTGTGTTTGTAATAATTGTCCTGTCAAATTAAAAACTTTAATGTCTGCATCAAATGCGGTTTTGGCATTGACATCGAGCGTTAACGTTGTTGCTTCTCTTATTGGATTGGGCTGAATGGTCCAATTGTTTACAGTTGTTATCGTTGCTACGCTAGTAGAAATACCTGTTCTAAATCGAGCAGTTTCAGAAGAGGAGGCACAAGTATAATTTGCATTATAAGGGGTCACTCTCCAACGATAATTTCTATCTGCATCTAATATGTCCTCTAATAATAAACTCGTCTGATTCGATACTATAAATTTAAGATTATCAATATTAAAACCTGAAGATCTATCTACCTCCACCAAATAGGTATCTGCTCCCGCTACTGCTCGCCATCTTAATTCTACTTTATTGAAAGAAGAAGTAACCGCACTCTCTACAGGAGCTACAAGACTAATCGTTTCTGTAATCTCTGTAGCCAATGGTGCAAAATCATTGATTCTTAAAAAATTCCGACCAGGGCTATCGACATCCGCTATCATCATTTCTACTTGTGTTTCTGTAAATTTACTAGTACACGCATCATTAAAATAACTCATAATTAAAGTCTCATCAGGATCCACTAAATCGCCATTTGGGTCTTGGACTTCGACATTATAAATACAGTCTCTGAAAGAAAGTGCAAAATTATAATCAGGATCGGTATCACAAATCATATCTCCCGCCGTTTCACAATTACTTCTGTCCATTAATTCTGTATCTCGACCACTTGGAGATCTATTCCCTACTTGAACACCATGCAATTCTGCAGAATAGGGTTCTGAATCCCAGCCTAGGTGCGGATGAAATAAACTAAAGAAATGTCCAGCCTCATGCGCTAAAGTATTATTAGTACCAGAAATCTGGTTCTTTCTAATTACGATCCAATCATTTTGGGGATCATAATAACCCAGTACGGTACCAACAGCAAGCCCGCCAGCAGGACTTGCTTCATTCACTACCCATACATTCATAGCCTCTCTATTTCTACGCTGCCGCATTGTAAATTGAGCAGAAGTCAAAGTATGATTGTCATAAATAACATCATTCGCAATAATATTAGGAGCATCTGCTTGATAAAAAACGATGTCAAAAGCACCAAACTGATCATTCAATCGACAAATTTGATCTAACATATCTGTTAGTTGAATACCACCTGTTCCATTGTTTCTAGCGATTAGATGAAATTGAATAGGAATATAAGTTATTGCATTCCTGCTTTTAGATGGATTCGTTTTAGCAATTCTTTTATTAACTAGATACCGATCTATTTGCGACATTTGATCGGCATGCGTATTTCCACATACCCCTCTTAATATTTGAGCATTTATGGGTAGCATTCCAAGCAGAAAACAAGTTATTAGTAAAGTAAATCTTTGCATTATTTATATTTTAAATCAATGAGGACTATTATAAGTAAGGAATCAATTAAAATTAAAATGCAAATTAAAATTAAAACCGCTTGGGCAATCAGTAGTTTCTAATTTTAAAATGTAAATTTATTTTTTAGCATTCCTAATTATTTATTGGCATAGTGAAATAGTCTATATCTATATTAGATAGCATATTTTCTGCAATAATAAAACAATTGAAATTATTCTTTGATAAAGCTGTTTCTGTTGAAAGTAAACGGATTCTCGGTTGTGGAAGTTTTGCAAAGATAGCAAAAACACGCTTGAAGGCGATAATACTTTTACTGCTTTGTCGGAAGTGTAACTAATAATTAGGAGGAAGTGCTAATCAAAGACAATTTTCGTTCTTTTGTAATGAAGTATTAGGACAAAATTAAGTAGCACTTTAGAAAGTAGGTAATGAGTTGGTGAGTTCATAAGAAGCATAAGAATGAATCTAAGATTTACCGCTAAACCTATACTTATTACCCTCTTACAAAGGGTCGATTATTTAAAATATTGATAATTTTTAAACTTCAATCTCAACCTCAATTCCCACCGAAGGCAGTTTAAAATTGAAAATTTACTACTTTTTTCCTTTAATCGCTCGTTTAAAAATAGTATAACTAATACTTAAATTATAGTAATAATTACGTAGAGATGCAACATTCTGAGTAGCCAAAGAACCACTCGTATCTTCCTCAAAGTCAGAATTTTGATAAAATTTATTAACACTAACTGCATATCTAAGATTGAAGGAAATTCCATTTTGTAAAGTATAACCAAATCCTGTTAAGATGGCAATATCATCTTTCTCAAAATCTGCCACTGCATCCTGATAAACAAATTCTCTACTGGCATCTTTTATATCTTCCGTAATTTCAGTATCAATCAATCTCGAATAAATGCCCCCTAGCTCAATATGCCAAGTATTTACTTTATTTTTGAGTAACCATTTAAAAGAAATCGGTGCATCAATATAAGTCAAATCAATAATTCTATCTTTTACAGGAATAGCCTGTGCTTGTCCACCCGCAGAAAAAATTTTGCTCCCTTTTTTACTATAAAGCATCTCTATGTTAAAATCTAAACGGGAATTAATTCTTGCAATTCCTCTCAAACCACCCGTTATCCCAAATTTGTCAAACCCTTTTTGCGCATCGCCATCTATTTGTGCATTATTAAATCCAAATAAAATACCTGCACTAAATCGCTCTGAATCAGGAATATTTTTACTATACTTACCTTGAGTGTAGCCATCTAATTGTAGACAAAGAACTAAAGTAAAGACAATCGTAGTATATAAATATTTTTTCATAAGACAAGTGTTATTAAAAAGAAGATTCAATATTCAAAGCTGCTCGAATAAAGTATGATTTGGAAAAAATAAACTTAAATCACGGAGTATCTCCGATATACTTCGGAGTTAAGGGGTGATTTTGAAAGGCAACTTTATTCGAACACTACTCAATATTCAACAAACCTTAAAAGGGATAAATTAATAGTTACAAAAGACCACAAATAGTTACTTTCATATAAATTTAAATCCTTTTTTTGTTAAGAGGAAAGATACTCAATTTCATTTGTTTACATAAAAAAAGAGCCTCATTTAACAAAATGAAGCTCTTTTTTAAGGATTGTTTGTCTGAAAGACTACAATCTTATTTTCCACCGTCTAACTCGTCTTGCCAAGCTTTTAACTCGTCAAATTTGCCCGCAGCAGCTAATGCTGCCTGCTTAGGCCAAGTTCCTGGATTATGCGCTGCATATCTAGATCCTGCAGCAGTCAAAATCTCTTTGATTGCTTCTGGTGTAGCAGCCCCTACTTTCGCCCAAGTATCTAAACCAGCCTCTGTTAAAAGACCTGCAATTTTTGGTCCTACTCCTTCAATCAACTTTAAATCATCTTGTTTTACACCTTTTGGTAAAGCTGGCGCTTCCGCTTTTGCTGCTGGCGCTTCCGCTTTTGCTGCAGGTGTTTCTACAACTGCTGCTGGTGCTTCTTCCGTTTTTGCCGCAGGTGCTGCTGCTTTTTTAGCCGCCTTCTTAGGAGCTACTTTAGCAACTGTTTCTTGCACTTCATCAAAAGGAGTAATATCAATAAACGTTCTATTATACTTACGCTTGCGGAAAGAAACGATACCATCTACTTTAGCATGAACCGTAAAATCTTTTCCTAAATAAGTATTCAAACCAGCGTGGAATCTTGTCCCTCTTTGGCGAACAATGATATTTCCTGCTTTGGCTGTTTGCCCTCCGAATAACT
>CAZXYA010000195.1:0-14341 GCA_964644655.1 uncultured Saprospiraceae bacterium
AACTTAATCCGTTGCTAAGTTTTTTTTAGCAACGGATTAAGTTAGCAACGGATTTGATGAGCTAGAGGCTATTTTAAATATTTTCTTAATCTCCCTTTTTTACCTGACCATCTAATTATTCTGACTAACTGCTAAATCAATCTGCAAATTAGTAAAAAATAATAGGAATTGAAGGAGGGGAATAAATTTTTGGAAAATCTTAAAAGTTTAGAGGGTTGGGTTTAAGGAATTCATAAGAAAGTAGTTGCTTGATTTTATAATTAGAGACCTCTTTAAATCCAACCAATGCTTCGGTTTTAGAGAATTGAGGTGCTTGAAAGCCTTGTAATTTGGCTTGGGCGGTATAAAATTCCTTTCTAGTGGGATGGTCATCTGCGCAGGCGTTAAAAAGATGTCCCCATTTTTCTTGAATAATAATTTGGGTCAAAAGACCAATACAATCTTCTTGATGAATCATATTGACAGGTGCATCTCCATTTTTTACGTTCTTTTTTCCTGCTAAAAAACGGCCTGCTTTTCTATCTGGACCAGTCAAACCGCCAAAGCGAACAATAGTCGTTTCAAATGCTGTTTGCTGAAGTAGTAATGCTTCGGCAGTTACCAATGCTTTTCCAGAATCAGTTATTGGACTAGGTTCGTCCGCTTCTGTGACAACTCTATTGACATTGCCGTAGACACTAGTAGAACTTATAAATAGGATTCGTTTTGTACCGTGAATAATGGCTTTTTCTATGATGGCTTCAACCTGTTTCGGGTGAGATCGGACTACATCTCGCCGTTTTCTACCGGGAGGAATATTAACGATAAGGATGCCACTTCTAAAAAAATGTTGGAGATTATTGCCTTTTATCTTTCTATTGACTTCAATCAGATAAGGATCAATTCCGTTTTTATGCAAAACCGCTAATTTGGCTGCCGTTTGCGTAGATCCCTTTACGATATGTCCCATTTCTACTAGCTTTTTTGCTAATGGAAAACCGAGCCATCCGCAGCCTAAGACGCTTATGGTATAGTCTATTTTCAATGCTATTTTTTAAGTAAGGGAAAAGGAAAAAATAACCTACGCAAAAAGATAATACATATTTTATAAGGAAAACCCCTGCCTGCGGCAGGCAGGCGTTTAAATCCGACACCATCCCGTCCGCAAGCGGTTCACAAACGGCGTTTGTTCATGTTAAATCCGTTTGCAATCCTCCTAGCTTGTCTGCGTAGGTTGTTTTTTGCGAAATCCTTAAAGTTAAAATCTAAAAGTATGGCCTATTCTATTACTGTGTTCAATTATTCTACCCGCTCAAAACAACCTGCATCTGGCATACTTGCATCTCGCTGAACACCTAGAATATCGGTGGTTTGGTTGCGAATAGGAATACCAAAACCATCTGCGATAGATAGGGAATCTAAAGTATAATCATCTTCACTAGGATTTGTAAAAAGCGCTACATTATTTCCTTCTCCTTGGCTTGGTTGACAAGGAATACAGTTATCAAAAAAGTCGGGCGTATCATCTTCATCTACCAAATCATCTACTCGAACGATACAATTTTCAAAACTATACTCAAATGCAGCTTGACTGGCATTAAACAACTCAATTTCATCTGAGCGAGAGCCAAAAATAATCGAATTTTTAAATTGAGCTCTTAGGTCATTAAAGATGGCTCGTTCGCAAAATTGGTCGAAGCAACGTATATTGGTCATCCGCAAAGCAGAATTATCTACGCCATAACTCGCCAGCGTACAATAAGAAAAATCATAACTACCTCCAAATTCTAATTGTACGGCATTGCCACCATTTCCCGCAAATAAACAATTTTCTGCATTCACTCTGGAATGACGAGCAAATAATCCACTACCAGCTGCATTGATAATCTGGGAATTTTCAATAATTAAGGTGGAGGATGAATCGGCGATAATACCCGCAATAGCATTTTTAATGATGGTGTGTTCTATCTTATGTCCTCGACTTGCTGGGGTTAACCAAATACCAAACCATTGTCCAGCGATGTCTTGGAAAGAGTCTTCTAATCGGTCACCCTGAATAATTACGGGTTCTTCTAATGTTCCTTCGATATTTAAGCGGCCATTAGGCAAGGCAACAATATATCCGTCATTATAATTCTCCCCTAAAACACCTGATCGGACAAAGCCGCCATGAATAAAAATTTCCGTTCCTGCTGGGATATTTAAGGTACAACTGTCTATAAATAAAGCGCCATAGATGACATAAGGTTTGGGGTCATCGAAGGCGAATTCTCCTAAATCACAACTAAGAAAAGCACCTCCGCCTTGGTTGAAACGATTGGGTATATAATTGGCATTTTGTCCCCAAGCCTCTAGCATGACGGCCCTTTCTGTACCATTCAAATTAACCAATAATCGTTCACCAATAACGTAGGGGCTAATAGATAAAGGGTTATCTGGATCGACGGTTACTTCTGCAAAAATGTATAGACTATCATTTGCTAATATTTCTATATCTGTAGCTTCATTGATGGGTAGCCCGTCTATATTAAGTCTAAAAGAAGAGGCATCTCCAAGTTCTAACGCAATTTTATTGACCTTAACTGGTCGATTATTGGTATTATAAATCTTCAAAATCCGAGTAGCCGAACCCAATTCTGTAAAAACCGTATCAAAACGCAAGGTATCTACAGAAAAACTTAACTCTGCTGAACTATCGAACAAAAAATCTTCGTCTTTATTACACGCAACTAAAAGATAGAAAGTGGCGATTATGGTAAAAAATAATATTTTTTTCATGTATTACTTAGGTATGAATTGAAGCGTTTCTCCTACTTTACCCTCGAAATCTGCAAAATAATTTTAGTAGGGTAGAGTATGACTCTCTTTATATGCAACGAAAGAATAAACGCAAAGTTAGTGTATAACGTATAATTCCTCTGTGGATTAACAGGAATTTTCATTTAGGTAGGAGTTTGTCCGAATTGTTACAAAAAATATAGATAATTTTACGCTAATTTTACAACTATAAAAACAGACAACCACCGAAGATTATCGGTAAGGTTATTCAAAATAACATGCCAACAATTATTGATGTCATCATTCCTGCTTATAACGAGCAAGATTCTATTGGAAATGTACTAAAGGACATTCCTAAAGATTTAGTTAGGGAAATTATTGTCTGTAATAATAATAGTTCAGACAATACTAAAGCAGTTGCACTCGAAAATGGAGCGACCGTTGTGGATCAGCCATTAAAGGGATATGGAAATGCCTGTTTGAAAGGTATTGCGCATATTAAAGCAAAATCTAAACAAGCACAACCAGATATTGTCGTTTTTTTGGATGGAGATTATTCTGATTATCCTGAAGAAATGACCAAATTAGTTGCACCGATTATAGAATCGGATATGGATATGGTGATTGGATCGAGAGCTTTAGGAGATATGGAATCGGGGGCAATGATGCCCCAACAAATTTTTGGTAATTGGTTAGCGACAAATTTAATTCGCTTATTTTATAATTATAGTTTTACAGATTTGGGGCCTTTCAGAGCTATTAAATGGCAACAATTAGTAGCGATGGATATGCAAGATAAAACCTTTGGTTGGACAGTAGAGATGCAAGTGAAAGCAGCTAAACATAAATTGAAGTGTACAGAGGTAGCAATGACTTATCGAAAGCGAATTGGCGTATCCAAAGTATCGGGTACTTTAAAAGGGACGATTTTAGCAGGGCATAAGATTTTATGGACGATTTTTAAATTATTATAATCATTTATTCATTTATAGAGCATTAAATGGATGATTTTCTTAAAGATAATCTAAATAATCAGCTTACTTTTTTATTGCGGCAATTAGAAAATGTGGATCAAGTTTTTTTTGAAAAACGACCAATTCCAAATAAATGGTCAATTCACGAACATTTAGCCCATTTAGGAAGGTATCAAGAAATATTTTTAGAAAGATTAGCCTTTATTTTGAAAGGAGGAAATCCTTATTTAGAACGATATAAAGCAGAACAAGATACCCAGTTTTATGATTGGTGTGCCTTTACAAAGGAGGACATTATTCAAAGAGCAATTTTGGTTAGACAACAAATCATTGATTTGATCGGTCAACTAACCGAAGAACAAATACAACAAACAGGTGTTCATCCAAAACTAGGTCGGATGAATGTGGAAGATTGGACGAATTTTTTTCTACTCCATGAAGCACATCATAGATACGCCATTTTTGGCTTGAAGCAACGATTTTACATAACAGAAAACTAATTCAATGTCCATTTTGGCATATACTATTTTAGGAATTTATTGTGTGGCGTTATTTTACATCACCACCTACTGTCTATTACAGTTTCATTTACTGTATAAATATAGTAGGGGAGAACAATTCATTCCATTATTAAATTCTGAGACTAAGGATTTAAAGGATGAAGACTTACCTTTTGTAACGATACAACTGCCAATTTATAATGAATTATATGTTATTGAACGTTTGATTGATCGAGTGACAGAATTTCATTACCCAAAAGATAAATTTGAAATCCATATCCTAGATGATTCTACAGATGAAACGGTGGAGATTGTTCGGAAAAAAGTAGCACACTATGCGGCAAAAGGTTTTCAAATCAAACAAATTTGTCGAACGGATAGAACGGGCTATAAAGCAGGCGCTTTAAAAGAAGCAACCGAACAAGCAAAGGGAGATTTTATTGCTATTTTTGATGCTGATTTTTTACCTCGCCGAGATTTTCTAAGAAATACTATTCCTTATTTTAAAAATCCAAAAATTGGTGTGGTACAAACTCGTTGGGAACACATCAACCAAAATTATTCGATGTTGACTAAATTGCAAGCGATGCAATTAAATGTGCATTTTACAGTTGAACAACAAGGTCGAAAATCAGGTAATTATTTATTGCAATTTAATGGGACGGCAGGCGTATGGCGAAAAGAAACTATTAATAGTGCAGGTGGTTGGGAAGCAGATACTTTGACAGAAGATTTGGACTTAAGTTATAGAGCGCAATTAAAAGGCTGGGAAATTATATTCTTAGAAAAATTTGGTTCTCCAGCAGAGTTACCTGCGGAAATGAATGGCTTGAAATCCCAGCAGTTTAGATGGATGAAAGGAGGGGCAGAGACTGCCAAAAAAATGTTGCCAACTATCTGGCAGTCCAATTTAAGGTTGAGCCAAAAATTACATGCTACTGGACATTTATTAGGCAGTACAATTTTTATATTTGTGTTTATAGCAGGCGTTTTTAGTGTGCCTTTATTATTTGCGATGCAAGAAATTGGCTTTGATACCCGTTATTTTGGTATTTTCTTGATCGGCTTATTATCGGTCATTGCAGTCTATTATGTAGCCAATGTTTCCGCAGAACTTAAAGAGGAATCTTATTTTAGGAAAGTTACCAAATTTATCTTTTTATTTCCCGTCTTTCTTGCCTTATCAATGGGGCTATCCCTACATAATACCATTGCTGTTATTCAAGGTTGGTGGGGCAAAGAATCGCCTTTTGTTAGAACCCCAAAATTTAATATTAATGGCATTAAAGATACCTTCCGAAAGCAAAAATACTTTCAATCCAATATTTCTTGGACCACCATTTTTGAAGGCTTATTAGCCGTATATTTTGCTTTTGCCGTAGGGATAGGTTGGCAGATGGAAGATTATACTTTTTTAGCGTATCATTTGCTACTAATGGCTGGCTTTGGGACGATTTTTTATTATTCTATTCGACATTTGAATTTGAGGTAAAGAGATAAATCAAAGATTACTCCCCCTTAAAATCCCCTTTTGATTTCTTTATTTTTTATTAAATATATACCATTTTTTCACTATCATTGGGAAGTATTTAAACAAAACGAAGTTCCTGCTGTAGTTAGACTAATGAAATTAATAATTATAAAGGATTAATTACACGAAAAAATGGATAAGAAACAAGTACTCATAAGTTTAACTATTATACCGATTATTGGACTACTTATCGGATTGGGAGGTTCGCAAAATGGTCAAGAGATGGATGGCATGCCTATTTTTGCCCTTTGTGTTGGTTTGGCATTCCTAATTAATTGGTTGATGTTTATACCCGCTTATATTTTTCAAACCGAGAAATTTTATGACCTGACGGGCAGTTTGACCTATATTTCTATAGCTATTATAGCTTTTTTATGGAGTGGGGCTACAGATAATCGCTCTATGTTGCTCTTTGGTTTGGTTATTATTTGGGCATCCCGTTTAGGGACTTTCCTTTTTCGCCGAATTCAAAGAGATGGGAAAGATGATCGTTTTGATAAAATCAAGCCTAATTTTCTTCGGTTCCTAAATGCATGGACGATACAAGCCCTTTGGGTTACCTTAACCGCTGCTCCAGCGTTCATAGCTATTACTGCGATGCAGCGAAAAGAGCTAGGTGTTTTTGCGATTATCGGATTGGTGTTATGGATTATTGGATTTGTAATTGAAGTTGTTGCAGATTATCAAAAAACGCAGTTCCGTAAAAATCCAGCCAATAAAGAAAAGTTTATTCAATCAGGCTTATGGGCACGTTCTCGTCACCCAAATTATTTTGGAGAAATATTACTTTGGATCGGAGTCACAGTTATTGCCATCCCTGTTTTACAAGGTTGGCAATGGATTGCCTTGATTTCGCCTATTTTTGTTACCCTTTTATTGACACGGGTGAGTGGTGTGCCAATGCTAGAAGCTAAGGCTAAACGGAAATGGGGAGGGCAAGCGGATTATGAAGCATATAAACAGAATACGCCTGTTTTGATTCCTAAATTTTGATTAAATTCTGAATACGGTCGTTAGGAGACGACCATACCGTCAGGCCAAGGAGTTTTCTGTCTTTTCCAAGGTACGATATAGGTAGTTTTTAACTACCTATGCATATTTCGGCAGTCTTTGACTGTTTAGGAGTGTTCTAATTTTAGCAGATTCAGTTGCTTTGAATAAACAACTTTCGTTAAAAACGAAAAAAATATTGATTTGTAGATAAAATCTACAAATATCGAGGTTATGAATATTTTGAGCCGACTTTAAGGTATATTTTCTCATAGAAGAACCCTTATTCCTTTCGCATAATATTTCCTTGTACGATAAAGAAAATGCCTGAATTTATAACTAATAAGGGGTTTCGCAAAAAATAACCTACGCAGACGAGCTAGGAGGATAGGTTGTACGGATTAAACGGATCTAGCGGATTTAAACGGATTTTCCTTAGAACGTGTACTTTCTTTTTCGCGTAGGTTATTTTTTTTACGCCAAAACATCAGGTGAACGCCCTAATTTTACCAAAGCCCCTGCTGCTAATATCATAAAAAATAAAGCAGGCAATCCCCCTAAATTAGAAGCCATTTTTACGCCATCAATGCCCGAATTGATAATCATAATCAAAGAAACTGCCCCAATGGTTACGCCCCAAATGACTTTAATGAATAAAGAAGGTTCAGGGTTATCTGGCGAAATACCCGTCGAACTTAATCCACTCATTGCGGAAGTATTAGAGTCCGAAGCAGTAACAAAGGATAAAAAGACAATAACCAAAAATAAAAAGCTGACGATTTGTGCAAAAGGTAGTTCTCCTAAAATAGCAAATGCCACATTCTCAATGCCTTCATTTTGCAAGATTTCATAAATTGGACTACCTGCGCCAAAATAATCTAGGTGTAAAGAAGTACCTCCAAAAATCATCATCCAAATCGCCCCAAAAATAGAAGGAAAAACTAGATTAAAATGAATAAATTCTCGAACAGTATAACCAAGAGATAGCCGACCTAGAAATAAAGCAGAAATGGGTGCCCAAGCTAACCAATTTGCCCAATAAAAAATCGTCCAACTTTCTGACCAATTATCTTCTGGACTTAACCCAACATATAAACTTCTTTGCAAAAAGGTCTGTAAAAACTCTCCTATACTTTCTACCCCAATTTTTAAAATAAATAAAGAAGGGCCGCAAATAAAAACAAAAATAGCTAGGACAATAAAGGCTTTAATATTCCAATCTGACAATAAGCGAATGCCTTTCATTAAACCACTAATCGCCGATAAAACAAATGTCGCTACAATCACCAAAGCAATAATAGATAAGATGAAAGCATTACTTTTAATGTCATATAAAGTATTCAGCCCACCAGCAATGGTTAAAATACCAGTCCCTAAAGAGGCTGCCATGCCTGCGACTAAACTATATAAACAAATGGCATCAATCGTCTTTCCAATTCCGCCTTCTACTCGTTCTCCAAAAACAGGATAGAGCATGGAGCCCAAACTAAAAGGTCGCTTTAGATTATAATAAACTAAAGCAAATAGTAGGCCTGCTGCCGTATAAATACCATAAGGGATTAAGGTCCAATGCATAAATAAAGTGGACATGGCAAAACGCATAGACTCAATGCTATTCGGTTCGATATCAAGCCCTGTTGGTGGGGCATGCAAATGATATAAAGGTTCAGAAGTTCCCCAAAAAAGAATGCCCGTTGCAATGGTTGTACAAAGCGTAATGGTGAACCAGCGCCATTTAGTCAATAATGGCTGGGCATTTTTTCCACCAATGCGTATTTTAGCAAGGGGCGAAAAATAAATCCAGACTAAAATGCCAAAAAAGCCCAAAGTACTAATAGAATATAACCAACCAAATTTATCTAATAAGAAACTATTAAGTGTCGTAGCATTATTAGTAAACCCATCGCTGTCAATTAGACTATAAGTAACGGAAGCAATTAATATTAAAAAGGGTGGCCAAAAGACGCTGTGTTTTAAATTACGCATGGCCATAAGATGGGGAATAGAATTTAATTCACAAAGGAATTCAGTTTAATTTTAAGTGAAGGATAAGAAGTTTTCGACTTTTTACTTTATGTTTTCTATGAGCTTTATGGGGAAATTATAGTAGCGGCTTTGCTGTATTAGGGAGTCGGGAATTTTCTGTTTTTATGATATTCATGCATTAAATCTCCCTTTTCTCAAACAAGAAACAATTTTTAACGTTTTGTTTTCATTAAAAATAAGAAGTGCATAGGTGTAAGCCCTAGTTTTAGTTGTCTACGGTAAGAATATTACCCGATTTTAGAGCTTCAGATTGAAAATTGATATTTACTCATTTTTTAATTTATGTAGAATCCCTGCCTGCCGCAGGCAGGGATTTTTATCAGTTATTTATCTGACGCTCTATTAATAAATCACCTTAACAATTTATGAAAAAATTATTGACGCTACTCTTGTTTTCTTCGATTGGTTTTTCGCTGTCGGCACAGGAAAAAGTAACCATTAGTGGCTACATCACCGATGCGGCTAATGGAGAAACGATTATTGGTGCGACCGTTTTTATACCAGAAACGGGGAATGGTACGATAACCAATGTTTATGGTTTCTATTCTATTACGCTTGAACCGAGCGATTATACCGTTGAATTTCGTTTTTTAGGGTATGAAACCATTACTAAAAAAATTCAATTAATTGCCAATCAGCGAATTGACTTAGAATTAAGTGAAGGCGGAGTGCAATTAACTGAAGTAGTGGTAACAGGCGAACCAGAAGATATTAATGTCTCTGGTGTACAAATGAGTACCCAAAAACTAGACATTAAAACCATTCAAAAATTGCCTTCTTTTTTGGGAGAGGTGGATGTGATTAAAAGTATTCAAACCTTACCAGGTGTTTCGACAGTAGGAGAAGGGGCAAGTGGCTTTAATGTTCGTGGGGGAAGCGTCGGACAAAGTTTGGTTTTATTAGATGAAGCACCAGTTTATAACTCTTCCCATTTATTGGGTTTCTTTTCTGTATTTAATCCTGATGCCGTAAAAGATGTAAAATTGATTAAAGGTGGAATCCCTGCTCGTTATGGGGGGCGAATTGCTTCGATTTTAGATGTGCGTACAAAGGAAGGAAATAGTAAAAAATTTGCTGTACAAGGTGGGGTAGGATCTATTTTTAGTCGATTGGCAGTAGAAGGCCCAATAGTAAAAGATAAAGCTTCTTTTATCGTTGCAGGTCGACGGTCTTATGCAGATGTTTTTGCTAAGGCGTTTACTGATGTTTTAGACGATGGGGCAGCTTTGAATTTTTGGGATTTAACGATGAAAACCAATTATAATATCAATACGAAGAACAGAATTTTTGTATCTGGTTATTTAGGTCGAGATAATTTTAAATTTGATGCCCAACAAGGGTTTAGTTGGGGGAGCCAAACGGCAACGGCTCGATGGAATCACTTATTTAGCGACCGACTATTCTCCAATTTTACTTTCTTTTTTAGTAATTACGATTATGAATTGGCTTTTGGGGAAGATGATTTAGACAGATTCGATTGGAATTCGACCATTAAAAATCTAGATTTTAAACCAGAGTTAACTTACTTTATCAATCCAGAAAATAAATTGACTTTTGGTGGTGAACTCCTAAGTTATACCTTCGAACCAGCGAATGCGGTTGGGATAAGTAATGGCGAAAGAAGAGACATCAGTATTGCCGAAAAGAAAGCAGTAGAAATTTCTGTTTTTGTTGGGAATGACCAAAAAATAGGAGAGAAAATTGATTTGCAATATGGCTTGCGGTATTCGAACTTTTCTTATATAGGGCCAGGTAAATATTTTGAATTTGCAGAGGCGATAGAACCTGGCACTAGACGATTTGTGACGCAAGAATTTACGGCTGAGAAAGGAGAATCCATTGCCAATTATGGGACTTTAGAACCAAGGTTTTCGGTTAAATATCAATTAAATGCTCAAAGCTCCGTCAAAGCTAGTTATAACCGGACAGCTCAATATATTCACCTCATTTCCAATACGACTGCCTCGAATCCATTAGATGTCTGGACGCCAAGTACCAATAATATCAAACCAGAAATTGGTGACCAAATTGGGTTGGGATATTTTAAAAACTTTGGGGAAGAAAACGATTTTGAAACTTCCGCAGAGGTCTATTATCGTAAAACCAAAGGTCAAATTGATTACGTAGACGGTGCAGACCTTTTAATTAACGAATTTCTAGAAGGCGACTTATTAGAAGGGGTTGGACGAGCTTATGGTTTCGAGTTATATGTGAAAAAGAATACGGGGAAATTCAATGGTTATTTGAGTTATACTTTGGCTAGAACCGAGTTACAAGTTGACGGTATTAATAATGGGGAATGGTATCCAACCCGTTTTGACCAGACCCATAATTTTAAACTATCGCTTTTCTACGAACCAGAAAATCGCTGGTCTTTTTCTGCTAATTTTACTTATGTTTCAGGCACGCCAACGACCTTTCCTACTTCTCGTTACCAAATTCAAGGATACACGATTCCCTATAATTTTGGAGATGGTAGAAATAATGTTCGGATTCCTGATTTTCATCGGTTGGATGTAGCGGCGACTTTGAAAAATAGAAAAACCAAACGTAATGGAAAGGCTAAGAAGAACGAAGGCTACTGGGTCTTTTCCGTCTATAATGTTTATGGTAGAAGAAATCCATTCTCTATTTATTTTGCACAAGCAGATGTGCGAGTACCAGCAGAGGAAACTGCCAATACAACTGCCACTCGGGTTTCTATCATTGGAAGTGTTTTTCCATCGGTGTCTTATAATTTTAAATTTTGATAGGAAATTATGAAGACTTAACCTTACTACTGGATATTTCTTAGGACACAGAGTACACGGAGAAGACACAGAGGGCACAAAGGTTTGAAAATCGATCAATGAATCCTTGTTGTACTCTGTGTCTTCTTTGTGAACTCTGTGTCCAAAATGATTTTGTCCCTTGTAAAATATAATAAATCATAAAAATCAGCGCAATCAGCGTCAAAAAATATAAAAATGTTTATCAAAAAAATTAAATTTCAATCAATTCTATGCGTATTATTGTTATATCAAATAGCCTTCATAGGCTGCGAAGACGAAATTATGCCAACCCTAGAAGGTGCCCCACAAATTGTCGCTATAGACGCTTGGATAAATAATAAACCAGAACCGCAGGTCATCAAAGTAATGGGGACACAAGCATTTTTTGATAATACCTCGCCTATAGGATTAAGTGGAGCAAGTGTGCAGGTCATTGACGAAAATCTAAAAGTGTTTGATTTTGTAGAAACAGCATCGGGCGAATATACTTGGACACCACAAGCAGGAGAAACCTTTGGTACAATCGGTTTACAATATAGCTTAAATGTAGCCTATGATGGTATAACCTATAATGCTATCTCTGCCCTTAATCCTGTGCCGCCAGTAGACAGTGTTTCTTTTGAATTTGATGAAGGCGATGACTTTTTTCCAGAAGGGTACACCGCAGAATTTTGGGCTAGAGATTTAGAAGGCATAGGGGATACTTATTGGATAAAAGCATTCAGGAATGGGGAGTTTTTAGGGAAACCGAGTGAAATTAATATTGCTTTTGATGCAGGTTTTTCAGCAGGTGGTAGTATTGATGGATTGATTTTTATTCCACCTATTCGTTTTGGCGTTAATCCATTTGATGAGGATGAAAATGGAGACTTGCTCTCCCCTTATGCACTTGGAGATTCTTTATTCGTAGAATTACATTCTATAACGAATGAAGCCTTCTTTTTTCTTAATGAAGTGCAGGTGCAAACAAATAGACCGGGCGGTTTTGCAGAATTATTTTCCACTCCATTGAGTAATGTTGCAACAAACATTTTTCCTTCGGATGAAAATGTAGAAGTCGTTGGCTTCTTTAATGTCTCAGCGGTGTCAGGGAATGGGAAGAGATTGGTGGAATAACAATATTTTCGACTAAAATACTATTTTTGAAACTATAAATTATTGTTAATTACTTAGAGGTAAGTACTCAGACATAATTAGTTTTAATTTTCAGACAGGATTACAAGATTTACATGATTTTGATTTTCAATGAGTTAAATCCTGTCAATCCTGAAATCCTGTCAAAAGAAATATAAAGATAATTTTGTCCAGCTACTTATAAAGGTGCATAGGTACAAAGGTGTCTAAAATGGGAACCCCAAATGTTTAAGAAGTTTCCTTGGTACCTTTACATCCCTGTACCTCTTCATCCCCCATAAGTAGTTACAATTAAACCAGCATCAATATGAAAAAGATACTCTTCTTTATTAGTCTAGTTATTATACTCCAAAATTGCCGAGAAGATGATGGCATTGGTGCGGATGGCATTTATAATGTAGATCCTACATTTGAACCTTTTGTGCAGGAATTTATTGCGGAAGGAGCAAAGAGAGGAGAAACTATTGATTTTTCAGAAAGCGGATTGATTGTAGAGTTTTCAGATGTGCAATTACCAGGAGCTAATGGGCTATGTTATCTTGGGCAGCATCATATCCAAATAGATAAATCAAGATGGTTTTCTTTTAGTGAAGATGTCCGTGGTTTTTTATTATTTCATGAACTAGGACATTGTGAATTAGATAGAAGGCATAGGAATGATAAATTTGGGAATGACGCTTGGAGAAGTATTATGCGAGGAGATCCATTAGAAGGTTTAGAAATATGGATACCTATCCCATATTTTGGTTTTCGAAAGGATTATTTTATAGATGAATTATTTAATGAACAAATAAATCCGCCAGCGTGGGCAACACAAACCTTTGCTTTTGAGGAAGTACCAAGTTCTGCGAAAGAAGTAATTGATACCATAACAAATACGAATCGAATCAATCAGCGCTATACAGATTTGACTGGTGATTACGAATTCGAGGTAGATTTTTCCTTAGCGTCAGCAGGGTCAACGAGCTCGATTAAACTAATTTGGGGAACAACCACTAATCATTATTACCTTCAAATTGTTCCAGGCGCTCCCGCATTTAATGTAAGTGGGTATTTTATTGGTGTCCGTCAAGACAGCCAAGATAATAACCTGTTTTTTAGTTCAAATACATCTAATATAAATGGTGCGCCCATTAATAAAATAACGGTTCGCAGAGAAGGTGGTTTTGAAAAGATATTTCTGAATGAGGAGTTTATCTACCATATAGATTTGCAAGCAAATCCACTTAGTACGGTACGGATGGAAGCGACTATGCCACAGGATGCTATTGATGGTGCTTTTGACATTCAGCAATTTGAAGCTAGGCGGATAAATTAATAGGTTCGCCATTTATAAGTACTTGTACAAAATTAATCGACACTTTAGAAAGAGGGTAATGAGTTGATGAGTTCCTAAGATAAATGAGGTAAACAAAGCATTTTAGACCAAATACTAGGCTCATTAGCTCATAAATCTCATTAACTCAGTATCCTCAAAAAGTGTCGAATATTTCTGCTCAGGTACTTAGTTCATAGTTTAGCGATGATATTGTAAAATATCACATCAATCTTTTTATATTGAGGAAAATTTTAATAAGCACCTAAGTAGTCTTTCCAGTTAATATTGTCGGGTGATTCGGCGACTTTTGAGCCTAAACT
>CAZXYA010000196.1:0-14288 GCA_964644655.1 uncultured Saprospiraceae bacterium
GTCAGTAGTGGTTTTAATTTTAATTGTCATTTTAATTTTAATTCATTCCTTACCTTCTGACACCTCTTAAAAAGTGGCATATTATTTTCTATAATATATAAGTCGGTGTATTCCCCATTTGTTGCTCAGCTTTAGGGTAATTGTTGAAAAGATTAACGTCTAGTTACTAACAATTAGACAATTTAGTGTTCAAACAATTCACCAATCCTCAAAATTTCCCTATCTTTCGGAAATTGTGAAGTATATTGAGAAAATTGGAAGTTAGGAATTAATAAACTACACAAATTCACTAAGTTCCTTACACTAAGAACAGATTATGAAAAACCCGCTTTTTAAGATTCGGGAAGAAGGAAAATACGGATTTATTAATGCAGAAGGTGCGGTGGTCATCGAGCCACAGTACTATGATGCGGAGGCATTTTATAATAATTTTTCCAGAGTTCGCTTTAACGATAAACTAGTCCCTTTGGACTGTATGGGACGTTTATTGATGAAGCAATTGTTTAAGCATGTTGGCTATTTTGAAGATGGCTTGGCAAAAGCCCAATTGGTCAAACGTTGGGGTTATATCGATCGCCGAGGTAGCTTAGCAATTGAGATCCAATTTGATGAAGCAGGAGACTTTTATCAGGGTTTAGCACCTGTAGCCACTAACGGAAAATTTGGCTACATTAATAAAAAAGGAGATTTTGAAATCAATCCTCAATTTGATGCTGCACAGGAATTTAAAGGAGATTTTGCGGCTATTGCTATTGATGGAGAATACGGCTTCATTGATAATAAAGGAAAAATAGTCATTGAACCAAAATTTGAATCCGCAGATTCTTTTCAAGGAGATATAGCCGTCATTAGAGAAGATGAAAAATGGGGCATTATTAACAAAAAAGGACAAATCTTAATTGAACCACAATTTGATATTATCGAAGGCTTTTCGGAGGGGGACTTTTTTGATGGCATGGCATTAGTCGCTATAAATGATCAATATGGTTTCATCGATCATCAAGGAGAAATAGTGGTTGAACCAATTTACGATTTTGCAGGAGATTTCGGAGAACAAATGGCTTTGGTAGAAATCAACGAAAAATTTGGTTATATTGATAAAAGAGGAAAATTATTAATCTTACCTAAATTTGAAGATGCAGGCGTCTTTTCTGATGGTCTAGCACAAGTAAAAGTAAAAGATAAATGGGGGTTTATTGACACGGATGGAAAATTTGCCATTCCTGCCCGTTTTGAAGATGTCTTGCCTTTTAAGAATGGATTAGCTTGGGTTTCTATTAATAAAAAATGGGCTTATGTCGATAGATTTGGGGATATTGTTTGGAAGGAGAAAGTAGCCTAAGGGAAGAATTAAAATTAAAATGTAAATTAAAAACAGCCTCGATTGACAGATTGTTATTACTTTAATTGGTTCACTTTATTTTTGATCTTCCACTAATTGAAATTATTTAATAGTAGGTATTTATGTATGAACTAGCAATTTTCTATACCTATTTTTTGTCTGTTCACGCCTGTTTTTTATAAGAAAATAGTTCCTTTCAAAGAACTTCCTTATTACAGTCCAGTTTGTTTTTCTGTATTTTCAACAACATTCTTTGTCTTTTCCTTATTTTTGCTCCCAAAACTTGACACTTTCCTTACTATCATAAAAAATAGATATGTTCCGAATAAAATTATTGATTAGTCTAACGCTCTTTATCGTAACGATCGCTTCCGTTGCTACTACTGCTCAAAATGACAAAACAATAGATATTGGTGTCGAAGTACAGGCTTACCCAACAGGACTTATTCCTGGTTTACATTTTGAATTTGGTCTAAATGGTAAAAATGCAATATTAGGTAGAATTGGCTATAATATTGTAGATCATCGAGACTTAGGCGTGCAAGATGATGAAACAGGAGGTGGTTTTGGTTTTTCTGTGGGGTATAGACGCTATTTTAAAGCAGACCGACAAGGTTTTTTTGTAGGTGCTAGAACAGATTTGTGGTTTAATACCATTGATTGGATAGAAAGTCCAAATTCGCCCAACGAAATCAGGGGACAAACAGAGGTTAATGTACTTCAACCAACTGCCGAAGCGGGCTATGTGATTAATTTAAAAAAGAAGGGCTGGCATTTTGTGCCTAATATTGCATTTGGTGCAGAGATTAATATTAATACAGAAGGTAGGCCTGTTGGTGAAGGGGCTATTGTCTTACTTGGCTTTACTTTTTTGAGACGGTTTTAATTTGAATAAAGGGGAATCTTAGATCATCAGGTAAAAACTTATATTACAAAATATATTTAAAATATCGTCTAGCTCATCAAATCCCTGCCTGCGGCAGGCAGGCGTTGCTAACCTAATCCGTTGCTAAAAAAAATTAGCAACGGATTTTTATCAATTATTTATTTGACCTCTATTTAGTTCCTCGAAAATGGATAGCCTTTCTCTTTCGAGTAAGAGCAGTTCCCTTATACTTTTACTCCCAATTCAAAATAACCCCAAAAAAGACCGTCCGCCGATTCAAATACTCTGCAAATTGTTCGCTATAATCTACATTATAATTGAAGTCTCGCACATTTTTAGTATCCAATAAATTATTGGCATTGGCATAGACAATAGCCGAACCAAAGGGCAAGTCAATTACTCTAGAAATAGTGAGGTCCATCCGGTGATAGTCAGGGATTCGTAAACCTTCATTTTGAGCTACAAAAATAGGTACATAAGTATTGCTTTGTTCGTCTAAAATGGCTTGACTGACGGGTAAGTAATAGCGCCCTTGCCGTTGCCAATAAACTAGTCCAATATCCCAAACACCATTTAATTTATAGCTTAGCGTGGTTCTTAAAAAATAGCTTAAATCGTGGTCGGATGGATATTCCGTCTCTTCATCTTCTAAGGTGGATTGAATACTCGCCACACTTAAACCCCATTGTAATTTTGCCCCTTGATAGGCAGTATATATCTCGGCACCTCGTACTAGATTTGGTAAATTACCCCGTAGGTTATCTTTTTGATAAATCGCCCCGCTCCATTTCCATTTTTTTAATTTACCTTGATAATCTAAAGAGTATTGTCGAGAAAATAATTTTTGTACCTCGCCAAATTCTCCATTGGGTAATTGAAATTTATGGTATTCGCCTAAAGACGCAATCAAATGATGGTTATCTTTAATCGTATAGGCTAAATTTAATTGGTAGCTATTATAACTTTCTAAGTTATCTACTTCAGGGTGAAAACGACCGCCAAGACCTACTGAAAAATTATTGGCAAAGGTCCATTTGGTATAAACAAAAGCTTCTGGAATAAATAACCATGTTTTTCTGGCAAAGGCAAACGTTGGTTGTTCGGGAGCAAAGGCATTTTCCAACAAAGGAAATAAACCACTAGAATTAATTCGATGAATATTGGTATTTAAGCCCACTTTGATACTCCCATTTTCGGGATACCAAGCGTAGTTTAGTCCGCTAAAATAGTCGAAGTTTTGGTTATGAATATCAATATTACCTATTTGATAATTCGCTTTAGAAAAATTAATGCCTTGGTTCCATTCAAAACGACTGTTTTCTTTTTGTTGAATTAAGTTGATAATGGATAAATTCCGTCGCTTTTTTTGGCGAAATTCATCTTCAAATGCAGGAAAACGTACTTTAAACCGATAGCTTTCATCAATGGCATAATTAAAAAATTTCAATTGCCAATTGGCATTAAATTGATGCACGCCATAAGTCCCAAAATCTAAGGTATTAAAAGTGCTTAAATCTTCTAGTGCAGTCGGATTTATCTTTTTTAATAGATAAGGCGTGTTCCAATTGGAGAAAGCAGCAATGGATGTTTTATTACCTATTTTTCGACTGCCAGATACTCCAATCCCTACTAAATTTAAACTAAGTGAATTGATTTTTTCGGGTAATTCATCGTCTGTGTACAAAGCGACTACACCAGAGGTGGCATTCCCAAATTCCAAGGGCGGATTACTAGCAAAAATGCTAACGGATTCAATCGTACTAGTATTAAAAATACTAAACTGCCCTACCCCATTGGATTGGTCTAAGCGCACTACATCATTGAGTGGCACATTATTTAGAAATACGCCTGTTTCGCTGGCAGGACTTCCTCGTAAACTAACATTCGCTGTTTCATCTACTGTGGTCGCTGCGGGATTAGATTGTACCGCTTTTAAAGCATCTGCTTGAGAACTAGGGTCGAGATAAATGTCTAGTTTGCCAATTTTTTCAACTGCAAATACTTGTCCTGTTAACTTATTTCCTTTCACGACGACCGTCTCGATCAAAGTAGTCTTAGGTATCATTTTTATGTGAATGAATTGCCCTTGGTTTTTAAAGGGTATCATCTGATCTTCATAACCGATATAAGAAACGACTAAAGTCCCATTTTTTACCGCTGTTTGAATACTAAACTGTCCATCTAAATCCGTTTGATTTCCTATAGCAAAATCGCTTGCTAAAAATATATTTGCGCCAATTAAAGGGTCTCCATTTTCGACATCTGTTATGATACCCTTCAACATATTTTGTGCGCATAGTATGTTGGCAAAACCTATCAACAATAGGATGAAAAAAGGTCGGGTGATGTTGTTTTTCATGATTGTGTTTTACCGTAGTTTAGGCTTCTAGCCTGAGCAACAATCTTTACTTACTGTTACTCGGATTAGCGCTATCTTTCCAATATCTCGATTACTAATTCGGAGCGATTTCACGGGGTAACTTCCCGTCACCTCGTGAATTAAAACCTTGAAATTCAGTAATTTAAATTACGGGGTGACGGGAAGTCACCCCGTAATAAAACTAGTGAAAACTTTAGAAACATAGTACTAGAAGCCTAAGCTACAAATTGAATAGACAGTTAAGCCCTAATCTTTTTCTCTGTCTGAGGCAATAAATACTCTTTGATATATCCAAAATTAGGCGCTATAGCCAAAGCGGCAGTATAAATTGCCTTAGCTTTTGCATATTCCTTTTGACTATGATAAGCTTGCCCTAATAAAACCATGACATTCATATATTCCCAACTTTGGATATGTTCTTCTTTTTCATAAATACCTTTAGCTTTTTCTAAATAAGTTAGACTGCTCGCTACATCGCCACCAAACATAGAAGGCGTGTAATAAAGATAACTCCCCATAACATAATTGGTAAACCCATTGTCAGGTGCTAATTCTATGCCTTTCTCAGCAGCACTTGAACTTTTACCGCCCAAAAACATGCCTTTGATTGGAGATAAACCTATTTTTAGTCCATAAACAGCAGATAATAAAGCATTGGCTTCTGGTGATTTTTTATTTCGGACCAATAATTTTTCGGTTATTTCGTCAGCTTTATCTAGTAGTTCCTCCGCCAAATCTTCGTCTTGATTGCCTAATGCTGTCCCCGCAGCCCCATAATAGCCTTTGGCTAAAGTCAATTGCATAGATTCATCCTTACTATTGGCTAATTGGGCTAAAGAAATTTTCCATGCAGGTCTACTATTCATTATATAAGCGGAATAGAATTGTTGTGTTATTTTAGTTCGATCTATTTGTGCGGACAAGCCAATTATAAATAAGCTCATCATTAAAAAAGTCATGCCTACTTTTGTGCTAATTTTCATGTTTTAATTTTTACTAGATGGTTGGTTAATCTTCAGTTAACCATCCAATCTTGATTTACAAATAAATTCCTCAAAAGGAACACTACAAAGAAATCCGCTTTTTGCTTTTTTCTAAAATCTGATTGATGAATGGTTAGGATTGCTTGATTATCTGTAAAATAGCGTTTAAAAAGGCACTATCCGCCAATTCCTTCCAATCGTCAAGTAATTACTACCGTTGGTCAATCATTCTACATCAATGCAAGGAATGACTTAAATTCGTGGTATGAATAGTCGAAAAGAAAATAGAAAATGGCATTGGGTGTTTTGGATACTCTATTTCTTAATCAATCATTTGATTCATGCAGAAAATTTATGGCACCCTGGAAATATAATGATTAACATTATTTTTGCTTTACATAATGCAGGGGCAGCTTATGTCACCTTAGATTGGTGGATCCCTAAATTTTATCGGGAACAACAGTATTTTCGATTCATTACAGCTACTTTTTTGACCATTATCGTTTTTTCCATTTTTTTGACTGCCACCTTATTTCCTATTTTCTTTCATTTTGATGAATGGCATCCCGATTTTGCTACATTTTTCGAAACATTTAGAATGTCCATTTTTTGGAGTAATTTCTCAGGTATCACCTTTTTAGTTATTCCTTACTTTGTGTTACAACGTATAGAAATGGAGCGAAAGAACAACCAATTAACCAAAGAAAAACTAGAAGCTGAATTACAATTATTAAAATCCCAATTGCATCCTCATTTTCTATTCAATGCTTTAAATAACATCTATTTTCTTATCAAAAAAGACCCTGATACCGCAGCAGAAGCTTTGGCTGGTTTCTCTAATTTATTGCGGTTTCAGTTATATGAGGCGAATAATAAAACCGTCCCATTAGCTAAAGAAATTGATTATTTACAACAGTTTGTAGAAATTGCTCAATTACGAAAAGGAGAAAATTTTAAAGTAAATTGGGAATTACCTGAAAAGATAGAGGAGGTAAAAATTGCCCCTTTATTATTAATGCCCTTTGTTGAAAATGGTTTTAAACATGGTCCTAATAAAAATGGACAAATTGATATTCGTTTGACGATGGAAAAAAATAACTTGCAATTTTGTGTTGCTAATAGCATAGAAATAGATAAAAATCAGGGGTTAAAAGATTTTGAGGAAGGTGGGATTGGTCTGGCTAATATTCAGAAACGATTGCAATTGCTTTATCCTAAACGACATCAGTTTTTAATAGAAGAAACAGATGGTATATTTACTGTCAAACTTATGATAGATTTAAACTAAAACACCCGAATGATAAATTGCCTTATCACCGACGATGAACCTCTAGCGAGAGAAGGTTTAGCCCAATATGTAGCTGATATTGATTTTTTGCAATTACAAGGCATTGCAGAAAATCCATTAGAAACCATGTCCATCATGGAAAAAAAGCCCGTTGATTTATTATTTCTAGACATTCAAATGCCTAAAATAAATGGCTTAGATTTTTTGAAATCTTTGGATAATCCACCTTTGGTCATTATTACCACGGCTTATCCAAGTTTTGCGCTCGAAGGTTACCAATTAGATGTCTTAGATTATTTGGTTAAGCCCATTACTTTTCAACGGTTTTTAAAAGCTTGTATCAAAGCCAAAAAACAATTTGAGTTGATGCAAAAAACTCCTTCACCAGTTCTCCCTCTACCTACTAAATCTATCCCTAAAGAACATTTTTTCATTAAATGTGATGGCAAAATAGAACGGATTCGTTTTGATGAGTTACTTTATGTCGAAAGCATGCAAAACTATGTTTCCCTACAAACCGAACGGGGAAAATTTACGACTTTATTGACTTTAAAAAATACCTTGGCAGAATTACCAACCACTAGTTTTATGCAAATTCATAAATCCTTTATCGTAAATTTAGAAAAGGTCCAAACCTTGGGAGATGGGCATATTAAAATTAAAGACCGCTTGATTCCGATTAGTCGAAGTCGTTTGGGAGAAGTGACGCAGCGGATATTGGGGGATGATTTGATTAATTAATAGACTTTATTCCGTGTTGTTTAGAGCTTCCAGAACTTGGAGTTCTAGAAGCTCTTCCAAACGAAAACCCATTTTTTATTCATCTAATAAAAACCTTTGTCTTTCCAGTATTTCCAAACTGTAATTGCTTTAACTACTTCTTCGCTTGCACCAATAGGTTTTAAATCGGCAATTTCCATTTTCATCAAAACGCCATTGTAATCAACATTAACGTAATAAGCTTGGCATCTAAAACGGTCTCCGTCTGTGGCATCTTCTACTACTTCAACAATATGATTTTCGGTTTTTCCATTGCGTTTTTTGATAGTAGCCATTGCTTGAAAAGGAAATTCGAGGGTTTCTAACATAAAATAATACCAACCCATAAAAACTTCATCTTCACCATTGGCATCTACTACTATTTCTAAATCAATGATTTCGTTTATCTCTGCTTCGGTCATCTACAAGAACTTTGAGTGAACAAAAAGAATTACCAAACAAAGTTAATTGATTAAAACTTAGTTCCATAATACTATACTCAACGGATTTTAGTTGTATCAACTCCAATTAACAACAGCCGATTACTTGTTTAGCTTTACCTGCAACTTGTTGAACAGGCGCACAACAATTTAAGGCTTCCTTCCCTTTTTCTATAGCTTGCTGCGCAGGCTTGCAAGCTGTCTTAGGGACAAACATTTTGATAATTAATTGATCGGCTATTTCCGCTACTTCCTCCACAGAATAAATGGATGTTCGCAAATCTTTATAGCCATATTCAAAGAAAATTTGAGTAGCTCTTTTCATTGGCTTCACACCATCTACAATATTGTATATTTTCAAAGCTTTTTCTGCTGTCATACATTTGCGTTTCAAGAAATCTTTAGGACTTATCCATAATTGGGTAATTGTCTGAAATTCCTTATGAGCATTGCCCCCACAATCAATGGATTCAAAATAGACGTTTTTCACCTCTGTAATGTGGTAAACGGGGATAAATTGATTGGCTTCATATTCAAAGACCAACTCTTTTTGTGGGTTGTTTTCCAATAATTCTAAAAATGCTTTGGTTGTCATGATTTAATTTTGGTACACAGCTTGCTCCGATTTTTATCGGAGGTTTTGCCGAGTGGTTACAAAAAATTAATCGTTTTATTACGATTGATTTAAGTAAAAAAATAGACTGATGATTTAATCAGTCATGAAATATTTTTGAAACACTATTTTTGATATGTTTACCCAACTCCTTAATCCAGCCACTTCGTGGCATTCAAGAAATGTCAACTATCTTTTTGGTATAGATAAATATGCCCTATTTTTTCTCCAATTTCTTCTTCAAACGCTGCGCATCAATATTACCTGCATCTATAGCCAATGCTTTTGCTACATTTTCCCTTGCCTTTTCTATCAATCCTTGTTTTAAATAAATATCTGCATAAACTACATAAGGTTTAGGAACGACTTGTCCTTCAAAATGGGCTGCCAACTGATTAGCTTTTGATAATGCAGTATCAAACTGCCCTAAAGATGCTTTCATCATAGCCGCATATCCCAATAAAAATGGATTTTGTTGTTCTTCAGGAGTTGCCAAAACCGCTAAAGAATCTAAGGCAACTTTAGGACCATGGTTATAATTGAGCATTTCAATATACTCTGCCTTATAGTAAATTTCTTTAGGGTATTGTTGGACAATTTGCCGAAAGTTGGTTTCTCCTAAAGCCAAAGCATGCTTTATTTGTTGGGTTGCTTTCGATGGCTCTTTTTGACGGATTATCATCAGTTTTAATAAACTTTGAAAAACTGCTAATAGTTGATATTCTGCACCTCGTAAATTATGCTTTTCCACTTCTATTAATCCATAAATTTGTTCCTGTTCCGCTAAGTCTTCTGATATTCTCCCGTATAAACATTGTCCAATTAAAAAATTAGGATCTTTGTCTACACATTTTTTAAAAGCAATAGCCGACTTGCTATAATGCCCTAAATCCATCACGTTTTCCCAGCCTTTGTAATAATAATAGCGGGCAGAATCAGAAGTAGTACTCAAGGGAAAAGACTGAGCAATAGTTAGGATAGGGACTCCTATAATAAAAAAGAAAATTGGGTAAATAAATTTCATCCGTTTTCTAACTACTTAATGACCTTTCAATTATTTGCTTCATATTATTTAATACTTTGACAATTTGTGCCAAATCATCTTTTCTAGTACTGACAAATTCATCACTAATACAATACGCTTTACCTTGTAGTACTACAAAAAACCAGTTTCGACCAATAACATAAGAACCATAAACGGGTTTCCCATCATTATTTAGGGTTTGCCCGACCAACATAGCTGATAGTAATTGTCCAATTGGATCGTCAGCCCCACCTTTTTCTCGCTTGTATTCGTGAAAGAAGAAATAAGGATTAATTGGTTCATATTCTCCCGAAGCAACCATTAAATCCACTTTTCCATTCATTCGATAAGCATCTATATTTACAGAAATTGTTCTTTCCGCAAATGCACTATAGGTTAATGTATTATAGTTAATGGCACTCAACAACGGGAATAAAAAATGAAGCTTCAATTCTTCTTCATTCCAAAAAGCGACTTTTTTTGTGGCTAATTTTCTTAATCCCTCTACAAATTCCTCTTCTTTTTTAGAAATTTGATAAGGCATATTTAACCATTCTTCTAACTGTGGACAGTTATCTAAGGTAGTTAAATCAAAGGTTCTTTTTAATTGCTGAGTGGTCCATTCATTAAATGCCATTGTTTGCTTGGTTTCCTGATGTAAGGTAGATAAAGTCATGCTAAATTAACTTTATAGTAAAGTAATATCATTAAATTTAGAAAAAAAGCTTGGATTTCACAATGATTCTTAGCGTTTTACACGCTATTGAATGATCAAATTATATTAACAACAACCAGTAAATTTTCCAAAAAACTGATTCAAGACCCCTTTCATTTCTGCCCAACCCGTTGGATTAATACAATAACAAGTTCTCACCCCCTCCACTTCTCCATGAATAATACCGACCTTTTTTAATACTTTTAAATGCTGAGAAATCGTCGATTGTGCTAATGGAATTTCTTCTACAATATCGCCACAAACACAAGTGTTTTGCTGAATTAAGTGCATCAAAATAGCAATTCTAGCAGGATGTCCTAAGGCTTTAGCTAAGTCCACAATGCGCTTTTGTTGGTTGGTAAATGATTTAGTTTTGGTAGTATCCATTTTTAAAGTATTTTATTTAATCGTAAAAATACGATTAATGTTTTTATTTTGCAAATTAAACTACAATTTTTATTTTTGGCTAAAATGCAATACCTTCAAAAAATGAAAAACTGTTGACGGGATTATTAAGTTGTCTGCATCTTCGTCATAGCCTTAAACAAATAGCTTGGATAAAAACGTCGAGCATAAACGGCGAATTTGGTTTTACCTTTGGCAATCAATAATTCTGGCGTATCCTTTTTAATGCCTTTAAGAATTTTTTCCACACAGACTTCCACAGGAATGCCATTGGCAATTAATGGGTCCGTTACATTATGTTTCTTCCCATCGCCTTCTAAAGCATTAATAGAAATATTGGTTTTTACTGAACCTGGTGTAACGACCATCACTTTAATATTATCGGCATGCACTTCGGCACGTAAACCATCCATAAAACCAATCACGGCATGTTTGGCTGCACAATAAGCCGTTCGCATAGGTGTCCCCAATTTTCCTGCGACGCTACTAATGGTTACAATATGCCCACTTTGCTGCTCCATCATTTTTGGTAAGATGGCTTTAGTTAATGCGACTACCGCAAAATGGTCGATTTCCATGATTTTTCTATCTACTGCTATCGTGGTATCTTTTGCTAAAGACCTTTGGGAAATACCCGCATTATTGACCAAAATATCTACCGTTCCCATTTTTGCCAATACTTCTTTTGCCCCAGCAGGGATGGCATCTACTTTTAATAAATCCATGGGGTAGACCAGATGCCCTTCACCAGCTAGGCTACTTTTTACGGCATTTAGCTTGTCCACACTTCTAGCCGTTAGGATAATTTTTGCGCCTTCTTTCGCCATTTGAATCGCCATTTCTTTGCCGATGCCGTCTGATGCACCTGTTATCCAAACTATTTTATTTTTGAAATCTTTCATTATTTGTATATTTTTCTCATAGGGTTTGTACCCCATGCTATGATATGTCGTACCGTTGGTACTAAAAGTGATTTTATGATTATTAATAAAATGCGGCTGTTAATTTATCGCCTACTTCCTTTATCGCCATGACACCAGCTTTACCCAGAGCTTCTAATCCAAAAAAGCCATGTATCGTTCCTTTATATCGAGTAATCGTTGTTGGTATGCCTGCTGCTTTTAAGCGTTCGCCATATTGTTCGCCTTCATCTCTTAGTGGGTCAAAGCCTGCAGTAATGACTAATGCTGGTGGTAAATTTTGCACATTTGTAGCTAATAATGGAGAAGCATAACCTTCATTTCTACTAGCGGCATTTGGCGTATAATAATCAATATATTGTGCCATCATTTTTCTGCTTAAAAAGAAGCCTTCTTTGAAATTTTGATAAGAAGTTGTGGTTAGCTTACTCAAATCTGCTACTGGATAAATCAAGGCTTGATAACTAATGATTGGGCCATTTTCGTCTCTCGCTTTTAAAGCAACGGCTGCTGCTAAATTGCCTCCTGCGCTATCGCCACTCACCGCTATTTTTTGCGGATTGCCGCCAATGGTTTGGCCATTTTCAGATAGCCATAATAAGGCATTATAGGAATCTATCAGCGGAATAGGATAAGGATGTTCGGGAGCTAAACGATAATTTATGCTCACTACTAAAATTTTGGCAGATTTAGCCAATTGGCGGCAGATGCCATCATGGGTCTCTAAATCACCAACTACCCAACCGCCGCCATGATAAAACACTAAGATGGGTAGATTATCTTCCTCGGAATCACTATAAATTCGGATGGGAATAGGCTGATTTTCTAATGAAATGGTTTTATTCTCTACGCGTAGAATAGGCACGTCTTTTTTATAGCTATCTATCATTTTTCGCATCTGCGCTCTTTGTTCGGCAACCGATATTCCTTCCTTCCGTTCTGGCATCAACTTTAAGGCAATGGCTACTTTAGTATCCAATAAACCATAAGGGGTTTGTCTAATAAAATAGACACCTAAAACAGCCACTACCATTAGTAATAATATTAAATAGAGCAAGTATTTTAACATCAATAGGAATTTTGTGATTTTAAAAGAGGCAGTAAGGTAGATAAAAAGTAGAACTTTCTATGAAGAACAGGTTTATTTAAAAATTCGAGTCTCCATATATTTTTGCAAACTATCTGCAATGCTCAACATCAAACGACCACTTCTTTTGGCTTGACCAAGCATAATACTGCCTTCAATGGAGGCAATGATAAAAAATGCCTCTTGGGTAGGATTGATAGTAGATTGAAATACACCAGATTGAATACCCTCTTGGAGAATTGCGGCTAAATTATCTTTCCAATCATTAATAAAATTTTTAGCCACTAAGCGGTTTGGTTCATCCGTATCATCGGCCTCAATGACCATATTTAGAAGTGGGCATCCTCCTGGAACAGGTGGCTCATAGACAAATTTTCTAAAACCACTTAAATAAGCTAATAACTGTCCTTTTGGTGTGGTCGCTTTTTCTATTTCTTTTTGATAATTTTCTTTGAGTAACTGTAAATTATGCTGAAATACGGCTTTCGCCAATGCTTCTTTTGATTTAAAATGAGAATAAATGCCCCCTTTTTGAAATCCAGTCGCTTTAATTAGCATCTCTAATCTTGTGCCAGCAATGCCATATTGATTAAAAACAGGAGCTGCTCTTTCAATTATTTCTAGCCTCGATTTTTCTTTATTTCTAGTCGTCCGCTTCATTTATGAAAAAAATTAATGTATAATTACATGACAAAATTAAGAAACTATTTGGTCTTTTAAAACTTTTTTCTAACTTTGAGACTAAACGGTCTGTTATTCATCTAAACAATTATCACAAAATGGCTAACCAACGCAGTTATTGGGGATGGGGATGGGCGAATTTCCCACTTCCCGAACAAATCTTAAATAAGTATAAAACCACACTTGGGCATCTTTTTCAAATTAAAGAATTCGAGCAAGTTACGCCTGTGGCGGTAGAAGATTTGCAACTGCGTTCTCCTAGATTTACCTTACCAAAGCATTTAACAACTATTTGCTCGCAATCTAATTTTGACCGAGCGAGTCATACTTATGGCAAAGCCTTTCGAGATGTTTGGCGAGGAGTAAGAGGTATTTATCCCAATCCACCTGATTATGTGGCTTTTCCAAAAACAGAAAAAGATATTGTTACTTTAATGGAATTTGCAACTGCTAATTCCATTTCTTTAATTCCTTATGGTGGCGGTAGTAGTGTTTGTGGAGGTACAGAACCAACGGATAACCCGCGTTATCAAGGCGTAATTTCGGTAGATATGAAGCATTTTGACCAAATTTTACACATAGACCAAGCCTCTCGTTCTGCGCATATTCAAGCAGGTATTTATGGGCCTGCCTTAGATGCCGCTTTAAAACCTCATGGTTTAACGTTGCGGCATTATCCGCAGAGTTATGAATTTTCGACCTTGGGTGGTTGGATTGCCACTCGTTCTGGAGGTCATTTTGCGACGCTTTATACCCATATTGATG
>CAZXYA010000197.1:0-14246 GCA_964644655.1 uncultured Saprospiraceae bacterium
TTTTTAACTTGATTTTTTGTTTCTTTTTTATCTAAGAAAAAAGAAAAAATATCTAATTTTCTTAGAGTGCCAAAGTAGAACTACTTACCTCTACTTAAATAATCGACACTTTTGAGGTAAGGAAATTAATGAGGTTAGATAAGTAACTTTTTCAACCAAATATCTTTCTTCTTAGCCTCATAAACTCGTCAAACTTATTACCTCATTACCCTTTTACATAGGGTCGATTATTTAACACTAAGTACTTACTTGAAGTTGAGGTTTACTGAGCAACTATCCCAATAGATCGAACACCAATCCCAATACTATCGGTCAATTTATCTCCTAATTCCTGTCGAGCTAGGGTTGCATGTGCTAATAATTGGGCAACAATCTCAGGGTGTTTAGCTGCCACATCTATTGTCTCGCTAATATCATTTTTCAAGTCGTATAATTCCTGTTTAATTAGATTTTGATCATAATCAATGGGGAAACCATCATTAGTACCAACTCGCCCGTTTAAGGAACGATATTGATGCGGTAAATATAATTTCCAACGTCCGTCGCCACTTAGAATACCATGCAATTCATTTTGTTTATAATAAAAATAATAGGCTTCGTGATGTGGTGGCAATGCTGTTTTTCCCTCCATTAAATGAGTCATATTTTTCCCATCAATTTTTTTTGTCGGTAATTTTGCCCCTGTCAATGCGGCAATAGTTGGTAAAATATCAATGGTCATTGCAGGATTTTCTATGGTTTGTCCCGCAGGAATTTTATTCGGCCATCGCATCACACAAGGTACTCTTACGCCACCTTCTAAAGCCGTTCCTTTTCCTTCTCGCAAAGGCAAGGCAATACCAGAATGACCACCATAAGATAACCAAGGACCATTGTCCGAAGTAAAAATTACTAAAGTATTATCGTCCAACCCGTTTTCTTTTAGAGCGTTTAAAATTTCCCCTGTTGACCAATCAATTTCTTCAATAACATCCCCATAAAGACCACCCGCAGATTTGCCTTTGAATTTATCCGATACATATAAAGGAACATGCGGCATACTATGTGGTACATATAAAAAGAAGGGTTCGTCCTTATGTTTTTGAATAAAATTAACTGCTTTTTCTGTGTACTGAGTGGTCAATTGACTTTGGTCATTTAGGGTATCAATAACCGTTTCGTTTTCTATTAAGGGTAAAATAGGGAAGTTAAAAATAGATCCTTGCCAAGGATGCAAGGGCCACATATCATTAGAATAGGGAATGCCAAAATATTCATCAAATCCTTGTCTAGTAGGTAATAATGCTGGTTCAGACCCTAAATGCCATTTGCCGTAAATAGCGGTTGCATAACCCAAGGGCTTTAAAATTTCGGCAATGGTTTCTTCTGCTAGATGCAATCCTTTGCCAACATTGGGCATAAATGCACCAGCAATACCTATTCGATTGGCATAGCAGCCTGTTAATAAAGAAGCTCGAGAAGCAGAACAAACAGGTTGAGAGACATAAAAATTAGTAAATCTTGCGCCCTCTTTTGCCATTTGGTCAATGTAGGGCGTTTTGATAGTAGGAGATCCATAGCAGCCTAAATCTTGATAGCCTTGGTCGTCTGTGAAAATGAGGACGATATTAGGAGGGCGGTCTTTTTTAGTTGAGGTGTTTACTTGTTCTGTAGGCAAATTACAGGAAAATAAACAGGCAATTAGGAAAAGTAGCGACAATAAGTAGTCCATGATTTTTCGTTTTATGCCGCAATTTAATGAAAAAAACAATTAGAGATATAGCCATTTTTTCTCTTCTTATTTTTCTAGGGCAAAAAATAAATTTTCGGGAAACGTTATCTCCAAATTCTGAACAGCCTACCTCTAAGCGTTTTGACTAGCTTACTCGTCATTTCTTACTTGGCGTAAAGACAGCATAACTTCCAGTTGCTTTAGCTATTAATTTACCTTCGTTCCAAACTTCGGATTCCAGCATGGCGACTCTTTTTCCTTTATGAATAACCATAGTATGACAATCTAGCACCCCTTTTCTTGCTGCTTTCAAATAAGTCATTTTAATTTCAATAGTCGCACATAATTCTCCTTTTTCTACGGCTAACATTGGGTATAATGCAGCTCCCATCCCTGTATCTGCTAAGGAATATAAAACACCGCCATGCACCACTTTTTGAGGATTGAAATGAAAATCTTGGATGGCTAATCGAAAATGGCTTTTGCCTTTTGCTCGTTCGACTAATTTAAACCCTACATGTTGAGAAAAGGGGAAGCTGGTTGATTTTTTTTCCATTTTACTAAGTTTATTAATTCCACCCATTTCAATCAATTGCTATAAAAGTATCATAATGATGTCGGTTTGAAAATTCTAACCAGCAGGCTTTCGTTTTTTGTAGCTGTTGTGCCAGCGGAGTATTTTATGCTATGCTTATTTTGGAAAAGAATTTTTCTAAATTTTCAGCTAATAAAATGCATTGCCTCATATGATAATCTATAAAATAGATTTGGTCGCTATTTTTTTCATCAAAACCTATAC
Organism: uncultured Saprospiraceae bacterium; assembly: GCA_964644655.1. GTDB lineage: Bacteria > Bacteroidota > Bacteroidia > Chitinophagales > Saprospiraceae > JAFMDF01. The sequence continues at coordinate 2,511 of CAZXYA010000197.1, forward strand.
ATAATTCATAATTACCTAATAGTTCAGCAATAATAAATACTTTCTCTTCTTTAATTAAAGGTATCTCTTTGGTATAATTCCAAGCAGCAATAATTTCTTCCAAAGAAAAGAAGTGATGGATAAAAAATGATTTTCCATCTACATAAAAGAAACGATAAGTAGGTATTCCTCCATTATTCTCTAAAAGAAAAGATTGAAATTGAAGCGGAAATTTAACTAACATCTTTTTTTCAATACTTCTTATGTCAGAAAGCTCAATCTTATTATTTATTTGGTCTTTCATTTAATCAAAGTTTGGTGACGGAAATAATAATCTAGCATTAGGATTACTTTTTCGTTTTTGTAGCTGCCGATACAGAAAATTGCTGTACTACTGAAAACTTAGGAGATTATTGATTTACAGGTTTGCACCAAATTAAAACACAAAATTCAATAAATAATCAAATTATATTTAAAATAATTAAGATTCATCTTATTAAAATTTTGTCATTTTTGAAAAAATATCTCATTTTAAAAATCTCCTGAGTTTTCAGTGTACTAAGATTTTTTTAACCAAAAGAAAATTTAACAAAATTTAAATCTCTAAATTCAATACCTGATATTTCTTCTTTTTCTAGTCTATTTTTTAGTGATTCAGATACAGCAATACCAGATGATGGAAAATAAAAAATGTCACTATAAACATCCATGTGAGCCTCCAATAATAATCTTTTATTCTTATCTCCATTTCTCCCTAGTTTACTGTTGATGGAAGTTATATGTGCTATAGATATAAAACTCTTCTTATCTTGGGGTAGAATTAACTGTTTTTTATAGTGAGAATCAATAAGGTCAATTTCAAATATTCGAGATTTATTATAATTAAAACCTTTCATATTTTCTCTAGCCATTTGAAACAAAAAATAATCTAATTTTTTATTTTGATATAATAATTTAGATGGGTAAAAGATGTAGGGCTCAGATATAGTGAAAGAATCAAGTATCTCCTTTAGTTTTTTTGATGCTAAAAACCCTTTTACTCGAATGTAAGCATCTCTTATAGTCTCCATATTGTAGGCATCTAATAAAGCCCAATCGTCTTTAGCCCCATTATTATCAGAAAGAAAAAAATAATCTAATAATACCTTATTAGAAATATAATTATTTAAGTAAATTATTCGCTTGTTAAACAAGTCAATACAATTTAAAGTTTTTCCATTTGCTCTTGGATATGTCCTATATCCAATTGGTGGCTTTTTGAGAAACTGTTTCTTATCCCATATCTTTAATCGTAATTCAAAAAATTTCATTTCTTAGTTTATTTCTAGGACCTAATAGCGTCTTTTCTTTATCCATCAAAAATATCTTCTTTGATAAATGCTTTCCCAAAACCTTGATTGATTTCTATCCTAAATTTTTTTAATAAATTTATATCAGGTAATGCGACATGGTTTCTTTTTAAAACATCTTCAATTTTCATTACTAGCTCTATAGTTCTTCTTGAATTATCTATAATGCTTGCATATAAATCGAGGGTTCCAATTTGAAATATGAGATAAATAATATCTTTAATAGAATTATCTGTTTTTTTATATATTTCTAACAAATAATCATGTTCTGTATCCTTTATATAATCACAGCCCTTTTCTTTAAAAGGAATATCTTCTTCGATTGCACGAGGGGTAATTTCAGCCATTTCATAATGCCATTTTCCAAGGTTTATGAAAGTATATGACCATAATTTTGAGAGAACAAAATCATATTCTAATAACTCATATTTTTTATGCACCATTAGTTTTTCTAAGCATAGAATAGAATATGCGACTCTTCCTCGAATTGAAATAGTTTTAATTTCTGTCATTTTAATTAATTATTGACTTGTAACGTACATATCGCTAAAAATATCTAAACATTCTGAACATTGGATAACATCAGACATTGTACCATTTGGTCTAATATCAATTGTGTGAATTTGAATTTCATCCCACAGAGCTCCTTCCCATAAGGCCTGGTTAACAGCATCACATTCTGCACAGTTTGCTTGGTTTGGCCATTTAGTAGTTTCAGGAAGTCTATCCGCTAACTCATGGTGAATAGATAATTTTTTTTCGGCTGAAATAGTAGGATATGATGCTTGTGTATTCAAAATACCTCCATTTCTACCAAAGAATATATCTTCTCGAACCAAAGGTGCATTTCTCCAGCGTGCAACACAAGCCTTACTGAACTTATCCTTTTGTGTTATAGATGGAAGAGATTGCTGATATTCACTAGCCCAATCTCCCACTAGACTTCTCATTTCTGAAGCAGATAACGATTCTGCATAACTATTATGCACCAAAACCCCTTCCCGCCCCACAAAATAATTATGCCGTTCTGCAACCTCAAAGTTATAAACTGTAGCCAAGCTATCAAAGGCATAAACGGTATCTATTGCCAATAAAGCGCTCGCTAAAGTTAAGACTTTTATCCCTTTTTTAAGCGTGTTAGCAGGTTGCCAACCATTATTTGTATAGAACGGATGTTCGGCAGTCGTATTAATCGTGCCTTTCCCTATAATAACTCGATAGATTTGGGCGACCCCTCTGGTAAATGCTTGTTTGACTTTAAGAATGCAGGTTACAGAAATATCTATTGAGCCAGCGGAGATATACCTAACGAATTGGAAGTAATAAAATACATGGTGTTTGTCCTATTTCTAAATTCCTGCTATTTACATTTTCTATAGCAATTATTAAATGATTCAAAATGACTAACGATTTTGATGATAATTTGATAGCCTTGAACAAAACTACTTCATTTGGTTTGTCAATTGTAAGTTCATTCATCCCATCTAAAGGAAATCTTAAACTACTCCAACAATCAATTAATGCATTTACGTTCTTACCGTAAAATTCAGGAAATCCAAAAGTCTCTTTTAACTGATTGTGCATCTCTTCGAGGATATTGATTTTAGAGAAATCAATTACAATCTCTTTGAAGATTAAATTTTTATTATTTTCCATTTTGCTAAGTTTATTAATTCCACCCATTTAAATCAATTGCTATAAAAGGTGTTTGGTTTAAAAATTCCAGCCAGTAGCATCTATAGCGTCAGCGGGTATTTCTTAATATAGGATGTCCCCATCCAGAATTGTCAATAATTGTTTCACTTAAAAAATCAATGCTGGGAGGAAGGATATTGTTTTCTAATAAAATTTGTAGTATTTTTTTACAATATTCTACTGTGACTGGAGAATCATCTTTTATACTTCCATAGAGATTAGCGGTACCAATGACAAAAATACAATCAATTATTTTATTAACTGATTTGGGATTTTTCAAAAATAAATGCCTTAATTCGACATATTTAAGCTTTGTTATATTTCTAATTTCTTTTAATTCAAATGATGCTTCGTATAAAATTGCATTTGGAGTAATTTCTGACATAATCTCATGCCAAAATCCTTTATTAATTGTATTCTCACAGTAAGACCATAAAATATCCAAATACCAATTTAAGGTTTTATTAGATAATTTTTCTTTAGTTAGTAAAAATTCTAATGCTCTAATTCCAAAGAAAACCCTCCCTACAATTGATATTCTATTAAAATTGTATCCTATTTCTTTCATATTTAAAATTTAAATTTACTCGCTAGTTGTAAATACATCCCAAAATATATCTTGACATTCATCACATTTTGCTTTATCAAATATTTTCCCATCAGGTGTAATACCAATTGTATGCATTTGTATTTCATCCCAAGAATGGTTGTTATGCAAAGCTTGATTTACTGCATCACATTCAGCACAATTAGCCTCATGGGGCCAACCTGTTTCATCAGGTAACCTTGCCCGTAATTCATCGTCGATGTCTAATCCTCTACTAGCAGAAATACTTGGGAAGGAAGCAGCTGTATTTGTTATTCCTCCATTCCTTCCAAAATAGTAATCACCAGTTCTAGGTACATAAACTACACATGCCGTATTAAATTTTCCTTTTTGTGTAGGAGTGGGTAGATTGGATTGGTAATTAATAGCCCATGAAGAAATGGATTCTCGCATTTCATTGGCTCTCAGCCAAGTAAAATAACTATTATGCACCAAAACCCCTTCCCGTCCCACAAAATAATTATGTCGCTCCTCCACCTCAAAGTTATAAACTGTAGCCAAGCTATCAAAGGCATAAACAGTATCTATTGCCAATAAAGCGCTCGCTAAAGTTAAGACTTTTATCCCTTTTTTAAGCGTGTTAGCAGGTTGCCAACCATTATTTGTATAGAACGGATGTTCTGCAGTCGTATTAATCGTGTCTTTCCCTATAATGACACGATAGATTTGGGCGACCCCTCTGGTAAAGGCTTGTTTGACTTTGGCAGTTACAGATTCCCCTTTTTTAGTATCATATGCAATAACTTCATCTCCTGCTTCAATAGTTTCAATATCCTTGTCGCCATTAGGTGTTTTGACAAGGGTCCCTGCTACAAAACAAGCTCCTCCAACTATACCACAGTTTTTTTGCCCACTTCTCCCTCCTCTAGTCACACATACAATTCCGTCAGAACCATTGCTTCGCTCTCGTATATCACTAGCTTCAAAATCCCCATTCATAATCCCATTATCAAAAGTTTCCACTTGTCCATCTGCAGTATTCCCCGAAGCGATTTTATGACTTTGATTATCGTGCTGATAATAAACATCAACGCGATTAGGGGTCTCATCGGCTAATCGTAAGTCTACTTTTCTATTAAAATACAAATTGCCTATCCAGTCCGCTACTTCTCTTTTTATGCCCGTAGCTTTACGATAGACTTTTTCCCAGTATTCTCTTAACAAAGACCGATTTTGAAATAAACGATTTAAGTTATGATACTGCTCTGTGCCCAAGTCATTGGCGAGGCTGGGATTATTTTTATTCAAATCATTCCATTCTCTACCTGCCTTGCTCATAAAATCTGTATTCAAAGTTGCCGTTCCTCCTAAAAGAAGTATGTCCATAAATAGACTTAATTGCGATTGTGGCTTATTTGACTAATTATTGAAGTGGTGTTATTATGCTATAATAGAAACAGCCCTTGGCAAAGAATTCACCAAGGGCTGTTTATGTGGCTATTAAGCGAATAAAGTAGCAGATTAACTTTTTTCAAAAACATACAAATGATGATGTCGTTCACCAGTATATTCACCGTGTAAAACATATAATCTATGATCAATATATTTCATTTCTCTAAAATAGCCTTCTCGATGGTTATGGAATTGATGCTGCCAGTCTATTTCCAACGTTTTTCGATTTAAGGCACAAACCCAACCACTATAGTTATCGGCGTAGAAGAAGTGAGTGTCGGTTAAAGGTTCAGAGACTTGACCACCATCTATTTTAGGTTGATCTTCAGGTAATTCCCATACTTCAAAATAGGGTTTTGTTTGTTTTAAGTCTATTTCATAATAGTAAGTTCTTCTACCCCCATACAATATACCTTCTTCTTTTTTCAAAAGAATCCTCCATGTCCAACTTTTTAACTCATTGGCTTTACACCAAGCTTCAGCTAATTGCCCGTGTATTTTATCTGCCAATTCAATAGTATGCTTCAGTTGCCCAGTAGCGACATCAATGCCTATTACTTTACCTGAATATAGGCATATCCAAAGATTATTTTCGTAAACGCCAATCATTTTAAAGACTTCATCTTTATGCCATTTTCTTTCAGCATTGGGGTATTCTTTGTGGCTGTATTTACTTAGTTGTTGACAATCAAAAGTCCAGAGGGTTTTTCCTGTTTTAATATCAGCATTAAGGAAATAGCTTTTATCTGCCATTGTTCCTTTTTCTTTCATTTTTGGCAACCCAATTAGAATGTCACTTTTTTTTGCCATCATGAAAGAAAATATTGGAGATGAGTTAGTCCTCCAAACTTCTTTACGAGAAATATATTCATAGCAAAATTCTTGTGCCTTACCTTCAACTAATTCTTGAGTTATAATGTAATTTCCTTTTTTAATAACCACTTCCTTGTTAATCGTCTTTAAAATTCTACTAGATTTAATTTCTATTTCATATGTTGTGTTTTTATGGTTAGTTATACCCACTTTATTTTCTTTCATGTAAGAAAAATAAATGTTTTTTTCATCAAAATATTTACTCCAAATAATTTTTAAAGTAACAGGATTAAAGTTGGTTAACTTATTATCAACAACTTGAAGCAAATATTTTTTTCCAAATCTAAGGTAAACTACTTCGTTCGTAGTTTTAAAGTTTTTTTTTGATTTAATTTTAAACATTTTTTATTCTGATTTTACAAAAGAAAAAATAGAGTGAAGTTCATCAATTTCATCTAAAAATTGTTTAAATTGATTTGAGTCTTTAACGGGTATATTAGAGGAAGGTATTTCTAAATTAATAAATAAACTTGGTTTAGCATTAAAAATAGCTTCCGCATTATTTCCTTTTTTAAAAAAATCGTGCATTTTTTCTCTAGCTTGTGTTTGCGTCAATTTCCGGATGTCAAAGGTATAGTTAGTGGGTTCATCTTTAGTCTGTTCTCCGAAAGACATGAAGGTTCGCCTCATTTTGCCCGACTCCGTAAAGAACATATAGTTTATTATTAGTATATCCCATTTGCCTCACAAATCCTTGTCTTCTTTCATATAATTTAAGTTTCCATTCAGTATCCAAAGTTGTCCTATTGAGTGCCGCTATCCAGCCTTGTGTAGTATTTGCGTAGAAAATATGAGTATTTGTAAATGGTTCCTGTAGAGGAGCTATAGCTGTTGGTACATCGGCTGGAATTACCTCAACATTATAAAATGGAATAGTTTTTTCTAAATCAATCTCAAAATAATACTTATCTCTGATACCAATTATTTTACCTTCTTCTTTACTCATTTGTGCTGATAGTGCCCAATATTTCCTTGTTGTTCTCGCATACTCTAAACTTTTGACCAATACATCAGGATATTTATTAGGCATATCTAGTTTAAATAATAAACTTCCTGTATTCGCAGATAATCCAATAATTTTCCCAGACGACGTAACAAACCAGAAAATCTCTTTATAGATATCTAAGAAGTGATGAAACTCACCAGTTTTCCAAATAGTTGTTCTTTCTTCAAAATTATAATCTATTATAGTATGTCCTTCAGGTTGTATGTCGTATTCCCATTCTATCTTTTCAGTCGCCAAATCAACACATTCTACAACACTATTTTCTCTTACAAGATATATCTTATGATTCCATTGAATAAGTATTTGCTTATTCTCTGTAGATTTCATGGGTTTAATCTCCTGAAAGTTTTTGAAATCGTATAGAATATTGCCTAGTTTTTTTATTCTCTGATTAATAAATAAATACTTTTTTGCAATTATCTTTTTTTCTAAGTAACTAGAATAATAGAAACTAATATTACCTATATTTTTAATATTATTTGTTTCTGAATCTATAACTTTTGTTTCATAATCTACTTCTGTAGCATAGATTAATTGACCGTTTATAATAAACCCAGGAACTGAATTATTTGAAGTGATAAAATCTTTGTTAAGATACATTTCACTATTAGAATTAGAATATATTAAATCTGATTCTACTAAATTAAAAGCCTTAACTTTTGGTATTTTACAATTGAATTCTAACATTAATTTACAGTTACAAAGTTAAAAAATGATAGGTTAGTATTTTTTATCATATTCAGAAAACCAGAATAAGAGCTTGCTTTTTCATCAGGTGTTGGAGGAGTGGTTAAATCTTTCCATATACTTTTTCTCAAATTATCATTAGTCCAAATTTCCTCAAATATAGCATTTGCATTAGACTTCATATATTCCTGCATCTTTTCTTTTGCTTGTACAGGTGTAAGCTTTCGAATATCAAAAACATAATTTAATTCATCGAAGTTATTTATATTTCGAAGGTAACTTAAAAATTGAGGAAGTTGGCGCAGTTTAGAGTCAGGAGTATAGCTTTTATACTCAAACCACTTTGGAGTAATGCCATCTTTTAATTCAATATCAAATCTAGTATCCGTAGTATTGCTAAATTTAGCATCAATTTTTTCAATATTATGACTACCCCAGCCTTTAATTCTAATATGATGTAACATGTGGTGCATTCCTGTCAAAGTAATATGACTTTGAGTTCTAAGGTCTTTTATTACATTATTAAAATCATCTAACCCATCTAAGTTCTTTATAGCATATACCGTATTTTCAAAAACTACTTCCATAGGAAACATCCAATTAAGTCCAGGGAAGTTTGCTTTGACCGTCGTTATTCCTGAAGGAGCAATAGTGGTAGTTCCATCATATCCATTAGCCTCATTACAAGTGCGACAAGGCACGAACGCATTTTCTTTGATGAAGGCATCTACACCACCTACTTTATCTAATAATGCTTTATCAGGATGATTTAAGATATTCTTAATGTTTTTTAAATAATCCACATCAAAAGCCAATTTAGAAGTTGGGCTAATTAAATTGGCTGCTTTTTTCCAAGCGAATAATAAGTCAAAATCATTTTTAAGTGCAATCAGTAAATTTTGCCCTCTTTTGCTAGTAGTATTTAGAAATGCCTGTAATAAAGTAGCTCTTTCTCCTTTAGTTAAATTTTCTGCATCCCTTATTTTTATGAAAATCCCGCTTTCTAATAAATCTGTTACTAGTTTTGTATTGTTTGCAATAGCATCTGCTAATTCTTGGGCAATAGTGCCATTATCAATTTTTAGTAAATCCTTGACTTGTTCAGCAGTAGGTGTTTTTCCGTGTATGCCTTTCCAATAGTTCCAAAAAGAACCATTACTAAATCCTGCACCATAGATAGTACCAGTATCATAATCTACTCCTAATCTTTTCAAATTGGTAAATAGTTGGTCAGCAGGTAAAGTTTTAAGATGTTCGAGTGCTTTTCCTGTACCTTTTAAGACACCTTGAATAATTACGGCAGAAAGTATGCCTATTCCGCATTGAGACCAAGAAAAATTATCTCTTATTTCTCCATTATCTAACGAACCATCTACGGCACAACTAAAAGCAGCAGATACGATTAAATCAGCTTTCGCCGATTTTAAATCTATCATTGCCTCTAATCCAGATGCGGTAGCTTGTTTCCAATCAATTTTTGCTCTAGCTTCATCCCAAGTAATTGCCTGCCCATTTGCTGGGAAATAATAATGAATAGTAGATTGAATCAAGGCATCAATAATTACTCCAACGGTAAACTTTTTACCGCCTTTTTTAATTAATTCTTGAAGCATTAAGGGAAGAGATTCCGCCGCAATAATTGGAACTGTTAATCCTGCACCAACCATGTAAAAAACAATATCATTCAAAGCACTCATAAATTCTGTCTCAGGGTAACTATCGAAACTATGATGTTCTAAAGTGCTTAACAAGCAAGCGTTTTCTTGAATGACTCTAGCTATATTACTAACATCATTAGGGTTTAAATAAGGATGATTGACTGCTTGATAGCGTTCCTCACACCAAGCCTTATCACCTATACATTCTCTGGTTAAGTATCTATCGGTTTGAATAACTTCAAAAGAAGTAATGGATAAGTTTTCTATAATTGTTGCATTCTTTCCTATATTGACTATAGAAGGACTAGGACGAAGTTCTAAAAAATTAGTAGGCCAATGGCGTCCGCTTAGTATTTCTACCTCACAATCAATGGCCCGAGCCGCATAGACTTTATCGGGATTTGTTTGCTTAAAAACTGAACCATTGGCATAGGCAGCTTGCTCAATACCAAGAGATGATTTGGGAGCATAGCCTAAAAATTGTTGTGTCTCTGATTCCCACCAGCCTACATACTGTTCTTTATCTATTTCAAAACCAACCAAACAACCAGCGGGCCATGTTTCAAATCCAGATAGATCGTTTCTTCCAGGATTAAAAGCAGCAACTGCACCTTGTGGAAGGTTAAATAAATGACCAGTTGGGGTAATGCAGGTGAAATTATGCTGATCTTCGTTTTCGTAATAAATATTTCCTTCGTACACAAAGTTTCTTGCGATTATCCTTTCTGGGTCTTTTAGACCAAGACACACTTGATATTTTGAGTAAATAACCGCTGAGTTCTCAAACACCTCTAAACCAACTGGGTAAGCGACCGTATTATAACTGAAATTTTCAGCAACTTTAAGCGTATTGACAAAATTATCATCTAAAGTTTTTTGTAGAAAAATAGATTGATTGATTTGGTTAAACTGACTCGTTGTACTTGTCAGATAGTCTATCATAATATCCGTATTTGATGGGTAAACCTTATCAATCTGCGTATCCTCTAATGGTAAAGTATAGGCGTTTTTTAACCAATTAGCCGTACTCATTCTAGAGGCATTCCTTGCCGCTTGACTATGTTCACTTTCTCGGAAACATTCCTCAAAAAACAGGTTAGCTGCCATATAGTACAGCCCAATTGGTTTTCCAACAGCTGCCAATTTCAAAGCCCATTTATCCAACACTTCATCTTTAGTATTCTCCGAAAACCGAAAAAACACTCGATTTTTTCCATCTTTTTTCAAAACAATCACTTCATGAAAGAAATCGCTAGTTTGCTTTCTAGCCGCCGCCACGGGCACCTCTTCTTTACCGTTCAAATAGTCCCAAATAAAAAAACAGGAAAAATCATCAAAATAGCGAACTTTGATACTGTCTTTAGCAGCATTCATTTCGGTAGCCAAAATGGAGAGTTCATCTGTTAAATTCCAAGTATAACCATTATTGGCAATAAGGATATTTCCGTCTGTATTAATATTGCCATAATCCTGCTCAATAAACGTGATGTCTTCCACGTCGAAATAAAGCATTCCTCGATTGACTAAGGCGGTGGTCAGGGTATCTATGCCTTCACAAGTACAAATAGGGTTTGAGCGGACATTCGGCGGACAACAATCAATATATTTTTGCAAAAAGCCTTTGACTACTTCCATGCCTGCTTGTTCCACTTTATAATATTTGTAGGGATTATAGTCATATTCCTCGGCATAAATAGTAACCATTTTTTGGCTTGCCATTTCTTCTATCATTGCTTTTTTGCTATCATCTAAGCAGGAATACTGTGTTTGTGGTAATTTTAAAGACACCCAAAATTTATTAAAAACGCCAAATTCATTAGACTCTTTTCCAATTAGCATATAATAAGGAGCCCTTCGACTGGTCTCCGCTTCTAATCGTTTAAAAGCTGCAGCAATGCCACCTTCCATAGCCGTAGAATGTAGATAGAAATTTCCCGTTACTACTTTAAATTGATTTTGCATAGCAGGGTTATTAATAAATACATCACTCAATGCTTTAGCGCTAGTATCAAGTGCCACTTGATGCTTTAATCTTTCCTCAAAACCACTTGCATCAAAAAGTTCTAGGTAATGACTTGGTGTTTGCCCAAAGGCAGCGTAACTAAACAAGAATAATAGACAATAGAATAGTGATTTCATTTAGCATGAATTAACACGGTTGCAATCCGTTATTTAACCAATAAGTTGTAAGGATAAACTATAGGTATTCTTTAGCTAAATGGATGATTTAAGCTAAAAAATAAAGTTTATAAAATAGTAGATAGGAAGATTATAGCGTGTTCAAATAGAAAGTAAATAGTAGAACACTACACCATAGATAGGAATTAATACTAGGTCAAACACAATGCCAAATTGTGAATGAAAGTGATTTGTAAATATTTTGTTAAAAAAAATGTGTTATTTTTACGTGTCCCCCGAGTGCAGCTTTGCTGCTACTAAGAGCATGTTTAAATTTCTACTTCCTGATAACCAGTATTTTAAGAACTTGAC
>CAZXYA010000198.1:0-14117 GCA_964644655.1 uncultured Saprospiraceae bacterium
TATAACTGAACTTGTATTTCGTATACAAAATGCCCCTAATGTGTCACGCACTCATATCATTTCTTTTTATTATTAAATAGCCATCACAAAAACAAATCCAATACCAAACACCCCACTAATCCAACAATAGAAACAATAGTCTCCATAGCAGTCCAAGACCGAAGCGTTTCTCCAATCGTCAAATTAAAATATTCCTTAAACAACCAAAAGCCAGTATCATTGACGTGTGACAAAGTCAAACTACCTGCCCCTGTTGCCAATACCAATAATTCGGCATTCACATCAGTAGCACCAACCAAAGGGGCAACAATTCCTCCGGCCGTTAAAGCAGCCACCGTAGCAGAACCTAAGGCGATTCTTAAAGCAGCCGCAATACACCAAGCCAAAACCAAGGGAGAGAAATTAGATCCGACCATTAGATCCGTAATATAATCCCCTGTTCCACTATCCACTAAAACTTGTTTAAAAGCACCACCTGCCCCAATAATCAAAATAATCATCGCAATAATTTTGACGGATTCTGCTAGGCTATCCATCACTTGCTTCATCGTTTTTCCTGTATTAATCCCCAAAGTATAAATCGCCACTAATACTGCTAATAAAATCGCAATAATTGGGTCACCCAAAAAACTGAGTACGCTATAAAGTGCATTGTCTTCTGGTAAGGTTAATTTAGCAATCGCCGAAGCTGCCATTAATAAAACGGGAATCAAAGCCGTTAAAATACTGATGCCTAAAGAAGGCAATTGGTCGGCTGGAATTTCTTTGAGTGGAAATAAATCTTTGGGTTGTTCTTTGGTTGTAAAGTTTTTAAAAGTGCTACCAAAAATGGGCCCTGCAATGATAATGGTTGGAATGGCTAAGATGATCCCGTATAATAAAGTTAGCGAAATGTCTGCGCCATAAATTACTGCAATTGCTGTTGGTGCAGGATGTGGCGGTAAAAAACCATGCGTCACGGATAGAGAAGCAACCATCGGAATACCGACATATAAAATGGGTAAACGAGTAGATTGAGCAATCGAAAAGATAATTGGAATCAACATGATAAATCCAACAGAATAAAACATGGGTACGCCCACAATAAAACCCGTTAAAATCACCGCCCAATGGATATTTCTAATACCAAATTTATCAATTAAACTAGTAGTAATATTTTGTGCCGCACCACTTTCGGCAATCAACGCCCCTAGCATCGCTCCAAAACCTAAGATTAATGCCAAATACCCTAAAGTGCCCCCAACTCCTTTTTTTATTGATTCAATGACCTCCGTTATGGGCATTCCTAAAGCAACGCCAATTCCTAGTGAAACGATAATCAAGGCAATAAATGCATTGAACCGCAAGACAAGAATGAGTAGTAATAGAACCGCAATTCCGAGGGCAATAGTAATTAATGGCATATCTTTTTCGTTAAGTTTTTATAGAAAAATCTACGAAATATAGAAATGATTTGGCATAAAGCATTTAAAAAAGAAGAAAATTTAAATTATTCTTTAAATTTTAGGATTCTCTTTAGAGACTAGTCATTAATATTGCAGTCTAAAGCGTAGTTTTAAGGGAAAAAGACATTAATACTTTGTCCTTTCTCTACCACATAAAAAATATTGAATGAAAGTTTTATTAAATTACTTATTTTTCTTTTTCCTTGGATTAGGTGCATTATCAGCACAAAAAGCGAACTCACCCATTGAAAAAGCAGTCGAAAAAACGGTTGCGCCAAAACCGATTGCCAATTCCTTATTATGGGCGATTAGTGGCAATGGTTTAGAAGACACCTCTTACTTATATGGCACGATTCACTTAATTGCTAAAGACGATTTTTTCTTAACAGAAGCTACAAAGATTGCTTTTAGTAAAAGTGAAAAAGTTACTTTTGAAATCAATATGGAAGACATGTCGGATTTGGGCGCACAAATGGGTTTGATGATGAAAGCCTTTATGAGTGACGGACAAACCTTAAGCGATTTCTTGGAGGAGGATAAATACAAGGAAGTGAAAGAACACTTTGCAGAAATGGGCATGAATGATTTTATGTGGCAAATGATGGAAAAAATTAAACCTATGTTTTTATCTGTTTTTGGGTCTATGGATATGACTGGCGGTGGTGGCTTGAATATAGGCGAAATGATGAGTTACGAAATGGAATTTATGGAGATGGCGCAAAATAAAGAAAAAACCATTGGTGGTTTAGAAACTGCCGAATATCAAATGAGTATGTTTGATAGCATTCCTTATGAGGCACAAGCCGCCATGTTATACGAAAGCATTAAAGTAGAAAAATCAAGTACTGACCAATTGGATGAAATGGTTAAATTGTATAAAAACCAAGATTTAAAAGGAATGATGAAAATGTTTGCCGCCGATGAAGAAGGAGTTGGACAATATGAAGACCTTTTATTGGTTGGTCGAAATAAAAACTGGATTCCTGTTATACAGAAAATGATGAATGAACAGGTTACTTTTTTTGCAGTTGGCGCAGGACATTTAGGTGGTGAAAATGGGGTCGTAAATTTATTAAAGGCGGAAGGCTTTACATTGACGCCTATGAATTATCGGACTTTATAATCACAAACATCTATTTTTTGAGATAAACAAAGTATCCTAAATCAATGATACCTATAAACGGTAAGCTGAAGCATGGTCTATTTTAGACAGTTTTATCTTACCGTTTTTTATTTGTATTAAAAGGTGAATGCTCAATGCTGGTCAGGAAATCAGCGGATATCCGTTTCTAGCCTGCCTGAAAACATCAAATATTGATTTATCAAGTCCCTCCTGACAAGCGTATTGAGAATTTATCTTAAAAGGCTTAAAATTGTAAGTCTTTTCGTCAAAACAACTACAAAAAGACCTTAGATTAAATTTACAATCAAATATATTGAAATATAAATAGTTTTATTACTATATTGTTATCCTTCATATAAATTTTCAGTATCTCCTAAATGCGAAAACATCTAAAAAATATTTATTATTCCTTTCCTTTCCAATTGCTCATTTTGCACTTTAGGAGTAACTTGATTTTGTTATTTACTTGGGTATTACTTGCCTTATTAATTAGCGGACAACTTGGAAATATTTTTGGGATAAAGTATCTTTTTCTATCTCCTGAATATTTAGGGGAAATTAATTTTATTAGTTTTTTTATAGTGGGCTTTTGGTTTGGTGGTTTTATGATGGCTTGGAATCTAACGACTTATTTATTAGATGCCCATCGCTTTCCGTTTATAGCTACAATGGCTAAGCCTTTTACCAAATTTTGCCTTAATAATTTTATCATTCCACTCTCTTTTTTCATTTTTTATTTTCTCCATATTGTCTATTTTCAAGGCTATTATGAATTGCGCTCTTTTGAGAATATTCTGCTCAATTCTAGTGGCTTTTTATTGGGTAATTTATTGATGATTTCTTTACTTGCCATCTATTTCCAATTTACGAATAAAGATATTTTACATTTTCAAAAGACAAGAGAAATTCCGCCTAATTTAACAGGTAAATTAGCTCCAGGTAGACCTTATATCAATATAGATTCTATCCGAGAAAATCGGACTAAATGGAAAGTAGAAACCTATTTATCAACTGATTTGCGCCCCATGTTAGTCAGAAGTGTCACTCACTATGACAAAGAAACGCTATTCAAAGTGTTTAAGCAAAATCATTTGAATATCTTAATTGTACAATTATTTGGTTTTTTCTTATTAATCTTACTTGGTTTCCTAATAGACAATCCTTATTTCCGATTACCTGCTGCTTCAAGTGTCTTTATTCTTTGCAGTATGGTTATTGCCCTAGTTGGTGCCGTTACTTTTTGGTTTGGCAAATGGCGAATGACCATCATTATTCTACTCTTAGCCTGTGTACAACAATTGACAAAATATGAATTTTTCAGCCATGACAATAGAGCTTATGGCTTGAATTATAATACCAATAAGACAAATTATACAGTTGACGCTTTAGATATTCAAAGTTATCCAGAATATACTGGACCAGACATTGAAAACACGGTAGAGATACTAAATAATTGGAAAGGAAAACAAAAAGAAATAAAACCTAAAATGGTTTTACTTTGTGTAAGTGGTGGTGGTATGAAAGCGGCTACTTGGACAACTCAAGTTATTCAGCAAGTAGATAAAGTATTGGGAGGCGGACTAATGAATCATACTTCCTTAATTTCTGGGGCCTCTGGTGGTATGTTAGGAGCAGCTTATATGCGGGAAGTCTATTTACAACAAACATTGGGCAATGAAATAGATGTATATGATAATCGACATATCGAAAATATATCTACCGATTTACTAAATTCTATCACTTTTACCATTGTTGCCAATGACATTTTTTTACCTTGGTCAACGTTTATGGCAGGTGGTTATGAATATCATAAAGACAGAGGATATATTTTTGAAAAACAATTTAATGAAAATACAGAAGGAATATTAAATAAAACGGTTAGTGCCTATAGAGTCCCAGAACAAGAAGCAACTATTCCAATGTTATTCGTCACGCCTTCTATTGTCAATGATGGCAGAAGAATGGTCATTTCACCACAAGGCGTATCCTATATGACCAAAACGCCAATTTTTGATAGCAAAAAAAATACTGTCAAAACGGATGCAGTCGATTTTGGAAAAGTTTTTCAAGATCAAGACGCCATGAATTTAAATTTTACGACCGCCCTAAGAATGAATGCGACTTATCCTTACATTTTACCTAATGTACATTTACCAAGTACGCCCAAAATAGAGGTGCTAGATGCAGGATTTAGAGATAATCATGGCATTACTTCAGCAACCCGATTTATTCATGTTTTTAAAGATTGGATTCTAGAAAATACTAACGGTGTTATATTAGTACAAATTGATACAAAAGATGGGATTAATGAAGTAACGCCAAGTGATGAAGACGGTTTAATTGGTAGTATTTTTAATCCCTTAGGCATTGCAGGTAAACTCCTAAAACTACAAGAATTTGAACATGATACTAGTCTAGGATTTATTTTTGATTTATTAGGTGAAGACTATTTTGATGTTGTTCGTTTTTCTTACCAACCAAGTGAGCAAAATGAACGAGCCTCTATGACCTATCATTTAACAGAAAGAGAAAAACAAGATATTTTAAATGCTTTTTATTTAGAAGAAAACCAAGAAAACCTAAAATTATTTATTGAAACGTTACATCCTGGGAATAAAATAATCGGGGGGAAGTAATAAATTTGATCCAGTAAAGAGAAATCTCAGTTCCTCTAAAAAATCCTTTCACAGAGAATCTTCAATTCTATTCTATACGATCTTTCTGATTACATCAAAACGCCTAGAAATGTTGTTTCTGACAAGGTTAAAGGAATACAAAATTCTTGAAAAAGCTCTAATTCGTTAGATTCTTTACCTATCAGGATATAATAGGATAAAAGTAGAAAATAAGTCGATTTTAATAAGCCTCATTTAGAAAAAGTTCCATTTTTTTTCTTTATTTTTGTATGCCGCAAAAAAAAGCGGGCATATTGCCTTTTAATATGCAGTTCTACCCTAAAAAATATAGTTATAATATTTAACAAAGTAATTTGCTGTTTATTATAAAGAGAAAACACAAAATAATTAAATGAAGTCTAGTTACTAGACTTTACTCTATGATTAAACGCTAAACTCTAAAAATTAAGAAGGGAAATAAGAAAACTTACACAAAATTTTATTAACTTTCGTCAGATAAAAAAAACGAATCTTAAATTAGGTGTGTGGATATTGACTAGCGCTATCCGCTAATTCCCCAGCTTTATTTAAAAAGCATATTTAATTTTAGAGCAAGAAACACAAGAATGGTAGAAACGAAAATTGACCTTCACGAAGCATTACAAGCTCAGTTTGGCTTTGATAAATTCAAAGGCAACCAAGAAGAAATTGTTCAAAGCGTATTAGATCGGCGTGACACTTTTGTGATTATGCCAACAGGTGGTGGAAAATCACTTTGCTATCAATTACCCGCATTATTAATGCCAGGCACAGCAATCATTATCTCTCCTTTGATTGCCTTGATGAAAAATCAAGTAGATTCTATTAGAGGATATAGCCAGAATGATAATGTGGCACATTTCCTCAACTCTTCCCTTTCTCGCGTACAAATCAAACAAGTTAAGGAGGATATTGAAAATGGGCATACAAAGTTATTGTATGTTGCTCCTGAAACGTTGACTAAAGAAGAAAATATCGCTTTTTTCAAGGAGGTGAATTTATCTTTTGTGGCAGTAGATGAGGCGCATTGTATTTCAGAATGGGGACACGATTTCAGACCAGAATATCGCCGAATTCGGCAAATGATTAATGATATAAATCGAGAGATTCCAGTTATTGCTTTGACTGCTACGGCTACACCAAAAGTACAGTCGGATATTGTGAAGAACTTGAACATGCAGAATGAGAATATTTTTATCTCTTCTTTTAATAGAGATAATCTGTATTATGAAGTTCGACCGAAAGGTAAAAAAGAAGCAACTTTTAAAAGCATTGTTCAATATGTAAAAGGGCAGGCTGACAAATCTGGGATTATTTATGTGCAATCCAGAAAGTCAACCGAAGAAATTGCTAAGGTGCTAAATGTCAATGATGTTAAGGCAGCGCCTTATCACGCAGGCTTAGATGCTAAGACTCGAAGCAAAACACAGGACGATTTTTTAATGGAAGAAATTGATGTAATTGTTGCAACGATTGCATTTGGTATGGGGATTGATAAACCAGATGTTCGGTTTGTGATTCACTATGATATTCCGAAAAGTATTGAAAATTATTACCAAGAAACAGGTCGGGCAGGTAGAGATGGTTTGCAAGGAGATTGTTTGGCTTTTTATTCTTATAAAGACATCCTTCGTCTAGAAAAATTCCTTAGAGATAAGCCAGTAGCAGAACGAGAATTGAGTGCCCAATTGATGCAAGAAATCATGGCTTATGCGGAAACCACTTCTTGTCGAAGACGCTTTTTGTTACATTACTTTGGAGAGGAATATGATGATGCGAAATGTAACGATATGTGCGATAATTGCCGACATCCAAAGAAGAAATTAGCCGCAGAGACAGAAATGAAGCAGGCCTTAGAGGCGGTGTTGGCACTACAAGAAAATTATAAAATCAAAACTTTAGTAGACTTTGTCATGGGCAAAGAGACTAAAGAAATGCAAGATTTTAAATTTAATAAAAAAGCCTTATTCGGTGTCGGCAAAGATAAAGATAAAACCTTTTGGAATTCTGTTTTCCGACATGCCATTTTAAATAACCTACTTCATAAAGAGATTGAGAATTATGGTATCCTAAAGATGACAGAGGCTGGTGAAGCTTTTATCAAAAAACCAAGGTCTATCATGCTTCCAATTAATCATAATTATGATTCTGCGGAATTTGATGTAGTTGAATCTTCTGGAAAATCTGGGGTTTTAGATGATCTTTTAATCAAGATGCTTCGAGATTTGCGAAAGCAAGAAGCTAAGAAGCGAAGTGTTCCACCTTTTGTCATTTTCCAAGATCCTTCTTTAGAGGACATGGCGACGCAATATCCTATTTCGATGGAGGATATGAAGCATATTTCTGGTGTGAGTCATGGCAAAGCCTTAAGATATGCCAAGCCATTTATTACGATGATTAAGGAATATGTAGAGGTGAATGAAATAGAACGACCTAGTGATTTTGTGGTCAAATCTGTTGCTAAAAAGTCAAAAGTTAAAGTAGCTATTATTCAAGGCATTGATAGAAAAATTCCATTAGATGATATTGCAGATTCTAATAATCTTTCTATGGAAGACATGATGCATGAATTAGATGCTATTGTTACTTCTGGCACTAAGTTAAATATTGACTATTACATCGAAGATGAAGTAGATGAGTATTCTAGAGAAGATATTTATGAGTACTTCATGGAAGCAGAGTCCGATTCTGCGGAAGAAGCTTTTAAAGAGTTAAAAGAAGACGATATTACCATAGAAGAAATACAGTTAATGCGGGTTAAATTTTTGTCTGAAATGGCCAACTAATTACAGGATGACAGGATTTTTCAAGATTAACAGGATTTTAATACATAAGCAAAAGCCTTTCAGATTTTAATCTGGAAGGCTTTTATAGTTAAATATAAATAATAGGGCTTTCGCATAAAAATAGAAGTAGCTATTGGTAGTTTGAATTCTTTAGGCATCGAGCCCAAAGAAATCAAAAAGGTTTTTTGGGGCATTAAAAATTTTTATGTGAAACCCTTATATAAATAAAAAAAATGAAAATTTTAATTATTAACGGTCCTAATCTAAATCTCCTAGGCAAAAGAGAGCCTGAGATTTATGGTCATCAAACTTTTGAAGATTACTTCGCTATACTGAAAAAAAAATTTCCTAAGGTAACTTTGGAATATTTTCAAAATAATTCTGAAGGTGCTTTGATTGATAAAATCCATGAAGTTGGTTTTTCTTATGATGGCATAGTAATAAATGCAGGGGCTTATACGCATACGTCTATTGCCATTGCAGATGCTATCGGTGGGATAACTACGCCTGTTTTAGAAGTACATATTTCTAATATTCATGCAAGAGAAGCTTTCCGACATCATTCTTATCTAGCGCCTAAATGTGTGGGGAGTATTGTTGGTTTAGGATTGATGGGCTATGATTTGGGAATCGAATATTTTAGTAAATAGTAGACAGTAAGCAGTATTACAGTTGGCAGATAGTTCGTCAAACTGCCTACTGTAATACTGCCTACTGCTGACTGTCTACTCCTTCTCCTCTGTTCGAAGCGTAGGATATTTAATCCCTAACTGCTCCATATAAGAATCAAACTTTGTTTCATCGTAATAAAAAGGCTCTAATTTAGGACGGAATTCTTCCACAATTTCTTTATTCAAATAGATAGCTGGGGTATCGTCCTCTGTAATCATTGGCTTATATTCTTGTACCATACCTTGTTCTTCTTTAAAGTATTTCCAAGCGGCATCTACCAATTCTGGTTTCATCAAAAAATCTAGTAAGGTCATAGCTTCTGCTTTTGCACCTGCCACCACTCCTTTATGAGCAATAGGTGTTGCCATCGCAATAGCATTTGACCAATGATGACCTTGTAAGCCTGGAATATTAGAAGGAAAACGCATGGTCACAGTTGGCAATTTCCAAGAAATATCACCAATATCATCTGAGCCACCGCTTACAAATCTAGTAGAGGGCAGTCCAATTGTATCTAATTTCGTAGCTAACCCTTTAGTTTTTGAATCTGAATTAACCTCCTCTTGAACTGCTACTGCCAATTGTTGGTCTTCTGCACTCCATGTAGGTAAGCCAACGTCTTTAATATTATCATACATTGTCTCTGCAATAACTTTATTAAAATGCCTTGGCCAAGCAGAACCCAATACTTTTTTACTCATTTTAGTATTGGTCATCAAGGCTGCTCCCTCAGCAATTTTATTGGCACGATCATAGACATGCATAATTTTTGGATAAGTTACATGTCGTAAATAATACCAAATTGAAGCTTTAGAAGGTACTACATTTGGTTGATCTCCCCCATTATTAATCACACTATGAGAGCGATGTAAATAGTCTAAATGTTCCCGTTGATATTGCCAACCAATATTCATTAATTCTACGGCGTCTGCGGCACTTCTTCCTCTCCAAGGCGAACCTGCGGCATGGGCTGCTTCTCCTTCAAATTCGTATTGCACAGAAATCAAACCCGTTCCTCTTGCTTGTCCATAAGAAACAGATAAGTTGCTACTAACATGGGTGAAAATAGAAATATCCACCTCATCAAAGTAACCATCTCTAGTATAAAAAGCCTTTGTTCCCACTAATTCTTCCGCAACTCCTGGCCATAAAATTAAGGTACCTGATATGCCTTCTCTTTCCATAATTTCTTTGACGGTCAAAGCGGCAAGAATATTTAAAGGCGATCCAGAATTATGTCCTTCCCCATGACCAGGTGCTCCATCGACAATCGGGTCATGATAAGCGACCCCTGGTTTCTGAGAAGCTTTTGGGATACAATCTAAATCACTCCCAATAGCGATAACTGGTTTGCCACTTCCCCATTTTGCCCACCAAGCAGTCGGAATGCCAGAAATGCCTTCTTCGACAGTAAAGCCATTTTCTTTTAAAATATCTGTTAAATATTTAGAAGTTTCTTCTTCTTGAAAACCTAGTTCAGCAAAGCTAAATACCTTATCAACCATGACTTGTGCCATTTTAGCTTTGGCATCAATTTTAGCTTTAGCTTCTTCTTTTAAAGCAGCTAGTTTTTTATCTGCACTAGTTGCTTTTTGTGCAACAGCACAAGAAGCAACTATAGTGACTATCCATAAAAAGGAAAATATTTTTTTCATACGATATACTAATTTTAAATAATTGCCTATCTACCGACAGGTAAAAATGATGAATTCCCAGCAAGTTCTTAATTAAAAAAACTTCTGAAAACCTAAATGTAGGGAAATAAAGAGAGAAATTGCCTATAAGTAGTTGGACAAAAAAGGGTTTTTTTATAAAAACAGAGCCTCATCGTATCTATTGATTTGAATGGACATCGAGTCAATTCAAATCAAAAAAGGGTTTTTAAAGGGTGAATAAAATTACCTTTATGTTTCTTTTGACAATCTGACTGAAAGTTTAAATTAATTCTATCCAACTACTTAAGTAATGCAGCCTAATTAATCGGGTAATTTACAGCTATCTTGGCATCCCATCAGATAGAACTTGTGCTACAAGACAAAAAACATCTGTGTTAATTGACATCCGTGTTAAAAACATATCTGTGTTAATTGACATCCATGTTAAATCTCCTGTTAATTTTTGGTTAAAATCCCCAATCAAAACTTAATCAAAAAATAGAACAAATTAAATTAGCGCAGATTTCTAAAAAATTAAGCATCTTTGTTTTTCTTTTAACTAATAGATTATACGGAATAAGGCGTAAAAGCATTATTTTTACGCTAGTATAAGGGAATTTTAATTTCCTGTGATTTTTCGGAGAATGAAAGTTCTCCAATACTTAAAAATACCCAATTTATGCAATCTGTGGATATTGAAGCACTCAATCAACAAATTTATATAGATAGTGCTTTTGTAGAAAAATTAAATGAAGCGACCGCCAAAGTTATTGTTGGTCAAAATTATATGATTGAGCGATTAATGCTTGGTCTGCTATCTAATGGTCATGTATTATTAGAAGGCTTACCGGGGTTAGCAAAAACCTTGGCGATTAAAACTTTATCTAGTGCAGTAAGCGCCAAGTTTAGTCGGGTACAATTTACACCAGATTTATTGCCTGCGGACATTATCGGTACCATGATTTTTAACCCTAGCCAAAATGAATTTACGGTTAGAAAAGGGCCTATTTTTGCCAATTTTGTCTTAGCGGACGAAATCAATCGAGCACCTGCAAAAGTGCAAAGTGCCTTATTGGAGGCAATGCAGGAAAGACAAGTAACAATCGGTAAGGAGACCTTTAAGTTAGATCAACCATTTTTGGTATTAGCTACTCAAAATCCCATCGAGCAGGAAGGGACTTACCCTTTGCCAGAAGCACAGGTAGATCGTTTTATGCTGAAAGCAAAAATTACTTATCCTAGCAAAGAAGAGGAGCGAGAGATTGTTCGACGAAACCTAAAAGGAGATTTTGAAAAAATAGAGGCAATTGTCAGCCCAGAAGATATAATGAAGGCTCGAAAAACCGTTCGTAAAGTATATATGGACGAAAAGATTGAGCAATACATTTTGGATATAGTCTTTGCTACTAGAGATCCCAAAGCACATGGTTTGGGGGATTTAACTCACTTAATAAATTATGGTGGTTCTCCAAGAGCGAGTATCAATTTAGCAATGGCCTCCAAAGCTTATGCTTTTATGAAGCGTAGAGGTTATGTGATTCCAGAAGATATACGAAATATTTGCCATGATATTATGCGTCATAGAATCGGTTTAACTTACGAGGCCGAAGCAGAAAATATTACACAGGAAGATATTATTAGTAAGATTTTAAATACGGTAGAAGTACCTTAATAATTTTCAATTCTCAAGACACAATTTCCAATTTTCAAAATATGTTCTGTGAACTTTTAAGCTACAAGTAAAAGATAATTTGAATTAATGAAGCTTAGGCTCTTACGTGAATTTTAACACTAACAAATTGTCGAAATGTTGATAATTTCAAACTTCAACCTCAATCTCAATTCCCGCCGAAGGCGGTTTAAAATTGAAAATTGAAAATTCTGAATTGAAAATTAATTCCCTCTCTACTCCCGCAGTTTTTTATAAAAAGCAAAACATTAACAATGCATCATTTTATGAAGGTAATTGTGGGATTATTAGTAATCAGCACAATTTTTTCTCCTTTAATACAAGCACAAACACTCCTTAAGACGAGCTTAAAAGCGGATAAAACAAAGTATTATAAAGGACGAATTGACGATCTAAATGACATCACCATTGCATTAACTTGTAAAGGAGAAATCTGCTCAGGAGATTTAACTTATTTAAGGAGTCGAGATAAATTTAAATTGAAAGGCACATTGGATGGTAATCAATTACAGTTAAGAGAATTTAATCGAACCAATAAATGTACGGGGTATTTGAGTGGTAAAATGGAAGGAGCTTCTATTCAATTAGATTGGAAAAATAAAGAAGGGACTATAGGCAATAAACTTCATTTAGAAGAAGTAGCAAGGCAACCAGATTTTCCGACTTATTGTGGAGATAATAAGTGGATCAATGCCTATAGTGGAAAAATCAATAACGAAGCCGTTGAATTAATCCTACAAAGAGTAGACAATCATAGAATTCTGGGAACTGTCTATTATACCAATACTAAGAAAAAAGCAATAATAACGGGCACTTTATCAATGGATAAGAATTTGCACTTAAGCTTTGTAGACGAAAAGACGTCTGCGCTAGTAGGTTCCCTAAGAGGTATTTATAAGCCGAATCAACACTTAAGCGTTAGTTTTTATGACCAACAAAACAAGCAGAAGTTTGTATCTTTCCAATTGCAAAAGAGCTTAGGGGTAAGTTGCTTAGAGTATGCTGATTATTATACAAACTATGACTTTTTATTTCCAAAAAGTAGCCATGCTATTTTTAATGAAGTTATGGTTTTACTGACCAAGGATTGGATTGAAGATTGTCGAGTGAATGTGCAAAAGATTCGTAAACAAGGAACAAAAACGGCTTTACGAGCAAGCCAGAGGGCTTATAGTTGGACAGATGTTACTTTGCTAACAGATGATTTTGTAAGCGGGATGCTCACTTATCATACGACCTGGGCAAATGGAGAAGCCACAAAAACCTTTAATTATGATTTGGTGAATGGAGAAGTTATAGAATTGGCAACGCTGTTTAAAAAAGGATTTAATTATCAACAATTTATAAAAAAGCAAGTAGCGGCAGAAATTATCAAAATGCCGATTTATAAACGGAACGAAGGTTTTCGGAATTGGATTAAAAATCAGGAATTCACCTATTTTACATTGGGTAAAGCAGGCATTTCTTTTTATAGTGATTTTCATATTATTTATGACCGACAGCGAATAATGATTCCTTATAAAAAGTTAAAATCGAATATTCGAAAAAATGCTGCTGTTCGACAATTGTTTTAATGACAAAAGCCAGAAGTCTAATTTGCTAAATCTTCAAGATTTAGTAAATTTAAAATCATCGGCTATAGATTTACTAAATCTGCTAGATTTAGCAAATCAAAACTTTTGTTCTGACTTCTGACTTCTCAATTAGCACTACATCATGGAAACGAGCGAATTATTAAAAAAAGTTCGGCGCATAGAGATTAAGACCAAGGGCTTGAGCAAGCATATTTTCTCAGGGGAGTATCATAGTGCTTTCAAGGGAAGAGGGATGTCTTTTAGTGAAGTTCGAGGGTATCAATATGGAGATGATGTGCGGAATATTGATTGGAATGTAACCGCTCGAACGGGTGATCCATATATCAAAGTTTTTGAGGAAGAAAGAGAATTAACGGTCATGTTAATGGTGGATGTCAGTCCTTCTTCTTTTTTTGGGACGAATGAACAGATGAAAAATGAAATTATTACGGAGATTTCCGCAGTTTTAGCTTTTTCAGCCATTAATAATAATGATAAAGTAGGCATTATTTTCTTTT
>CAZXYA010000199.1:0-14083 GCA_964644655.1 uncultured Saprospiraceae bacterium
AGTACTGGAAAATAAGCCCTAAGGTGCAGCGCACCGACCACATTTTACACTTTTTCACAAAGGTGATCGGTACGCTGCACTTCAATCTATCATTTTCAAATTGCTATCTTTTTGCGGTTAATAGTACAAAGGTATAAAGGTACAAAGGACAAATTGGTTACCCTGTTAACCATTTGTATCTCCCTTTTTAGACACCTTTGTACCTATGGACCTATTCACCTTTATACCCTTAAATAGTTACGATTAAAGTTTTCTAAAATGACAAATATCTTCATCCATATCATAACAAGTGCTGACCCGAAAATTAGAAATCAATCTTTCTTAAAACATTGTCAGGGCAAATCTTTATCGGTATTACTGCCTGAATTGGCAGCATTAGAAAATTTTAGAACCCAGACGGATAATTTATACGAAAGGGTTCGAGCATGCCTCTTTTTATATGCTGCTTATAAGTTTGCCATCCCGTCCAAAAAGACCTTAAAAAGTATTGGTAAAACACCTTATACAGGGTTCGAACATTTGTTGAACAGACGTTTTGAAGAGGCCATTGCCGTCTTTTTACAAACCCAAAAGCTACAAGGTATTAATGGGACTATTGCAAGTGCATTAGCAGAAGCTTATCACCAACGAGCTTTTCAAATTTTAGGGGAACAAGTACGAAAAAGTGTTCGATCCACCGCAGGAAATCAATGGATGTTTAGAGGAGGATATACGGCTCAACATCCCATAAAAATTCATCCTCAATTACTAAAAAGGGAAGAAAACGAAGCTCTATATCCTATTTTAGAAGAAAAGACGGCGGTTCGGATGGACTTAAGTCATAGTGGTTGGTCAGATATTTTCTTTTTGGGTATGGATTATCCTGAAGGCGCTAGAGTGATTAATGTGTCGGTGAATTTAGGCGTTTTTGGGCGAGATAAAGCAATTAAACCACCCATTCAAAGTTATATTCGAGTGATTGCCGAGCCTGTTCTACGATTGACAAGTGTAGATTTAGGGGTCACAAAGGACATTACTTCGCTAGAAGATTTATTTAATTTTGGCAATGATTATTTAAGTTTATTAAAAGCAGGCGTCATTGCTTCTGGCTGTATCCCTCCTTCTTTTGAAGGTACGCAGCAATCTTTTGCAGAATTATTGGGACAAATTGTTGCGCCTGGAATGGGCTTGGAGTTAGTCACGATGGTCAATGATATTCCAAAGGGGTCTCGTTTTGCCGTCTCCACCAATTTATTAGGGTCAATTATAGCCGTCTTGATGCGAGCTACTCGTCAAACTCAAAATTTAACGGGACAATTACAAGAATCTGAAAGGCGGTTAGTTGCAGCTAGAGCAATTCTGGGGGAATGGTTAGGTGGTTCTGGTGGTGGATGGCAGGATTCAGGTGGGGTTTGGCCAGGGATTAAGGCAATTGAAGGGGCTTTGGCTAAAGAAGGCGACCCAGAATATACGATCAGTCGAGGCTGTTTATTGCCCCAACACCGATTATTGGGAACCGAGGAGGTTCATCCAGAAATGGCAGAAAGATTAACAGCGTCCTTAGTCTTAATGCATGGAGGAATGGCTCAAAATGTCGGTCCCGTTTTAGAAATGGTGACCGAAAAATATCTCTTACGAGCTGAAGCCGAATGGAAAGCAAGATTAGCCACCCATGAAGTTTATGAGGGAATTTTAGCCGCTTTAAAAACAGGTAGTGTTAAAAATTTGGCCAAGTGGACACAGCATAATTTTGACTATCCAATCAAAACCATTATTCCGTGGGCAACCAATCATTATACCGAAACTTTAATTAGTCGAGCCAAACAAAAATTTGAGGATAATTATCTAGGTTTTATGATGTTAGGTGGTATGTCTGGTGGTGGTATGGGCATGTATATTCAAAATGAAAATAGTAAAAAAACAAAGCAGACTGTTTTAAAAATCATTCAAAAAACGAAGGCTGAGCTATCAGCTGCCTTGCCTTATGCAATGGAACCTGTTGTTTACGATTTTGAAATCAATCATAAAGGAACTTTTGCGCAGTTATTAGAAAAAGAGGCTACTTGGATGCCCGAAAAATATTATGGAATTCAAATTTCTAATTTGGCACGATTGGACAAGGAATCCATTGCCTATCAAAGAAAGTTAGAAGTTGAATTATACACCACTCAATTAACAGGTACTGTTGCTTCCCATACCTTATTAAGAACCTTGGTTAGTAATTTATTTCAAGTTGCTCAAGGAAATTTTGGCGACCAAAAACGCCTGCAAAATGAATTAGCCAATACCATCAAAACAGAAAATGGTTTTGATTTTATCCAACATGCAAAAATTAGAGAAGATTTACAGAAAGGAAGAATTGGCTTGTCTAGAAATCGCTTGCCCGCAGAAACCAGTATTGAAGATGTCGAAACAAGCCTCGTTCCGAATATTGCTGCTATAAAAAATACTGAATTAGGCGTAAATGCCTTAAAAGCTGGAAAAGTTGCCGTCTTAAGTTTAGCTGGTGGTGTTGGTAGTCGTTGGACCAAAGGGGCAGGGGTGATTAAAGCCATTTTTCCATTTACTCAAATGGACCATAAACACCGCAGTTTTGTAGAAGTACATATAGCCAAAACTGCACAAACTGCCAAAATCTATCAAGCTAAACCACCTCATTTAATTGCCACTAGTTATTTGACTTATGAAGCCATTGCCCAACAATTGAAACAAGCCAAAAACTATGGCTATAAAGGCGATATTTATCTATCAAAAGGAAAATCTATTGGGCAGCGATTTATCCCAATGGTACGAGATTTACGTTTTTTATGGGAAGAAATGCCACAAGAAAAACTAGACGAGAATAAAGAAAAAGTAAGAACTGCTGGTCGTTCTGCCCTAATGGGTTGGGCAAAGGCAAAAGGAGAAGGTACCGACTATGTAGAAAATCTCGCCAAACAACGTTTCAGCCCACTCGGTCATTGGTACGAAGTCCCGAATTTATTAAGAAATGGCGTATTGGCAACCTTACTTATAAAGCACCCTCAAGTGGAAACCATTATGCTGCATAATATTGATACGCTTGGCGCTAATTTAGATCCAACTGCCTTGACCCAACACCTTGCCTCTGGAAATGCCCTTAATTTTGAAGTAGTCCCCAGGAGATTGGAAGATAGTGGTGGTGGTTTGGCAAATGTCAACGGTAAGGTCCGTTTATTAGAAGGATTGGCTCAGCCCCACGAAGAAGATGAGTTAAAATTGAGCTATTATAATTCTATGACTACTTGGATTCAAGTCGATGATTTATTGGCTTGGTTTGGTTTGACTAGGGCTGATTTAAACAAAGATGCCGCATTTTTAGATGAAGCTGTTCGGAAAGCTGCTCAAAGAATGCCCAGTTATGTGACCATTAAAGAGGTTAAATACCGTTGGGGGCATGGACAAGAAGATGTTTACCCTGTTGCTCAAATTGAAAAATTATGGAGTGATATGACCGCTTTACCAGATATTTCTTGCGGCTTTATGGTGGTCGATAGAAAACGTGGCCAGCAACTAAAAGACCCTGCTCAATTGGATGCTTGGGTGAATGATGGGAGTAAGGCGTATGTGGCGAAGTTGTGCGGGTGGTGATTCAGTGTTGTCAGTTATCGGTTTGATGTACTAAACAGACGCCCTATAACTACTTTAATTCCCCTGGATTTGCCCAATAATATCTATAGGTATCTCCTAATCGACCTGTTTCATCCCCTAAGTCAAGCATTACCTCTTCTACTCGTTGACCACCTATTCGTTCATAAAAACCAATAGCTGGTGTATTCTTCGCAAGTACTAAAAGATTCAACCCTTTATTAGGGTATTCTGTGGCGACCCATTGACCTGCCAATTGCATTAAATGCCGACCGACCCCCTTCCTTTTCCAATGTTTAGAAATATGTAGACTATCCAAATAAATGCCATATTTGGCTTCTTTTTTCTTATTAAAAAGACAGGTAAATCCACATAATACTTCATTATCCTTAGCCGTAATAATATGTTGATTATCAATCGGCTTGGCAAATCTTTTGGTCCATGCTTCTAATCTTGATGCATGAACTAAGTTATCTAAAAAATGGTCATCTAAGATACCTCGATTATTTTGCTGCCAACTGTCCGCATGAAGTTGGGCAATGGCTTTTAAATCGGAAGGTTCGGCAGTTTGGTAGGTAATCATATAAATTCTTTTAATTCGCAAGTCGCTCTCTCCGTTTAATCAACTGATAATTGGTAACAAAAAAGCCAATACCAACCAATACAAATAAAATACCTCTTGTCACAAAACTCAGCTCTAAGTCGAAAAATCGACAAATAATCAAGATGGACAAGGTTAACATACCGAGATTCAAAATACCTAAACGGTTTAATTCATTGCCTCGATAAATGTAAAAAACACCTATAGCTAAAACAAATAAATTACTCAAAATCATTCCTATAATAGGATAATTATAACCAATAAAAAAGACCAATAAAAATAGTAGAAACCCAAAAGGAATCGGAGAAACTTTATCAAAATTCTGGATGGGTTTGAGTTTTACAAATGAATAGAGACTACTAACAATTAAAACCATAGATACCCAAAACTCTTGTTGTATTAATAACCCATTCCAATTCATTCTTTCGGCAACTACTTCTTCCCAATATCCATAAAAGGTAAAACCTAGAAATAGCGCAATTGTACCCAATAAACCCAATAATAAATAAGGATTATTCATGGAGCGTTTATGGCTAAAAAAAGGCTGGCTTCCTATCATAAAATACAAGGCTAATAAACTCACATAAGCGACCCACATTAAAACAGTCGCATCATAGGCCCATAAGCCTAAGCAAATTAATACCGATAAAGCAATCGCCCAAGAATGATAATTAAAGGCATTTCCATTTGGATGATTTTGGTATAAATGATAATAATGTGGCATCGCCATCGCTAATAAACCCCAATACAGATGGGGCTCATGGTTATTGGCATAGCCACAATTAGTAGCATACCAAGTAATTCCACCGATATAGAGTAAAGAGACTATAGAAGATTTCATCACATAAATCAAAGGAAAGACTAAAAGCATCCAAGTCAATAAAAAGCTACCTAATTCCCCTTCTAAATTATAAATTTGGCTGACCATCCCAATACATGCACCGACCGTAAAAAATAGAAAAGCAGCGGAACTTTCTCGCCAAGCACGACTTTCTTTTTGGCGAAATAAGGTATAGCCACAAGCAATCTGCCCAATAATCATGGGTATAAACGCTAAAACTGTTTTAATAGGTCGGCTAAAATCATCCCAATTATGGGCTACGATTAGCATAATACCTAAACCTATCAAACTAGCCCCTAACACACTTAAGACAATACCTAATCTATTAGGTGCATTGGCTGCTTTTTTCGTTTGAAAAGCCTGAATTTTTATGGCCGTTTGTTCGTCGATAATTCCTGCCTCCACTAAATCATCGAGGTTAATGTTTTGTAATTTTCTCATGTTTTAATACGGTTATCTGTAACTGAGTAACACGGCTCTCTGAGCGGTGTATTTTTAGTGGCTCTCCAAAATAAGAGTAGTTTTGTTTCAAAATTAGGAATAGCTACTATTTGAACCTCTGGTCAATTTAAGTAAATTTAGCATTTATTTTAGAAGTGACCTTATTTTTTTCTCTAAATGATAAAATGCTCTATGAATATTTTAATTACAGGAAGTAGTGGTCATTTGGGAACAGCCCTTTCCATTGCCTTGGCAAAAAGCACTCATAAAGTTATTGGCACAGATATTAAACCAGGTCCATACACCCATTGTGTTGGAGCCTTGGCAGATAAATCTTTCGTACAAAAATGTATGCAAAATATGGAAGTAGTCTTTCATACTGCCACTTTGCACAAGCCGCATATTGTCACGCATAGTCAACAAGATTTTGTAGCTACTAATATTACTGGAACCCTCAATCTTTTGGAAGCCGCACAGCAGGCGGGTGTCAAATCATTCATTTTCACTAGTACCACCAGTACTTTTGGAGACGCTATGAAATCAACCGACTCAGCAGTTTGGGTCACCGAAGCATTAGCTCCGCAACCTAAAAACATCTATGGCATTACTAAAATTGCTGCAGAAAATCTTTGCCAATTATTTTATCGGAATCATGATTTACCTTGTTTGATTCTAAGAACGTCTCGTTTTTTTTCAGAAGTAGATGATAATAAAAAACTAAGGGGGCAATACGTAGATGCCAATATTAAAGCCAATGAATTATTATATAGAAGAGTGGATATTCAAGATGTGGTAGACGCACATTTAATCGCTATGCAAAAAGCCCCTGTAATTGGTTTTGGTCGGTATATCATTAGTGGGACTACGCCTTTTACAAGAGCTGATTTAAAGGAATTATACACGAATGCGCCTAGTGTATTAAAAAAATATCATCCCGATTTTGAGGCTATCTATGCCAATCATCAATGGAATATGTTCCCATCTATTGATAGAGTTTATGTTAATGATTTAGCGAGAAAGGAATTGAGTTGGCAGCCAAAATATGATTTTTCATGGGTGCTAAATTGTTTAAAAAACAAGAAGGATTTTCGCAGCCCATTAGCTCTAGAAGTTGGGATTCGTGGCTATCATGAACAGACTTTTGAGGATGGTCCTTATCCTGTTTAATAAGAAAAAAGATAACTGTTCAGCAAGATTATTTTTTAACCATAAAGTACACATAGAACATAAATTTTTTTAGTACATAAAGGCATTCTATTCTACGGCCACTTTATGACCTCTATGGACTTTATCTACTTTATGGTTAAAAAATTAAGTGCTAGATAATTACGAAAAAAGTAGCCGAAAAATTTGACGAATTTTCCAGCTACCAATCTATCTTCTAAATGCTTAATGACTTAAGCTATATATAAGGTGCGAAAAGAAATAAAAGGGTTGCTCCTCGATAAGTCAGTAAGGCAAAATAAATTAATAAAATGGTCATTCTGAGGAAATATTTTTTTACTAGACGAGGCGAAAAACGCAGACATAGCACCGCTATGGCGAGTATTTTCAACGATGTATATTGAAAAAAGATAAAGTCATAATGGCTAATTAATTATTTTACTTTGCCTAAGACGTCATTCTGGTTCAAAACCTAATATAACGCTAATTTTTCCGAAATTCTGAAAAGTCCTAGCTCCTGTTTTATCAAAACCTAAGCCATAATCAAAGCCTAGCGTACCAAACATTGGCAAGTGCACTCGAATCCCCATTCCTACTGACCGTTTTACATCAAAAGGGTTATAGTCTCGAAAAGATTGGTAAGCATTGCCCGCTTCTAAGAAAGCTAAACCATAAATTGTGGCATTTGGATTAGTCGATAAAGGATAGCGCAATTCCATGGTAAATTTATTAAAAATAGGTGTGGCTACCGTCGCTCCATTAATGAAATTATTTTCTAAATCCGTAACCTCATATCCTCGCAGAGAAATAATATCTGTTCCTGTAAAACCTCTTTGTGCATTACTCAAACCGTCTCCCCCTAATTGAAACCGCTCAAAGGGAGAAATACCAAGTTGAGCATTATAACTGCCCACAAAACCGAATTTAGCGGAAGTCTTCAATATTAATTTTTCGGTGATGGGCAGATACCATTCTGCATTAAATCGCCACTTATGGTATTCTAACCATTCATAACGTTCCGCAGCATCAATACGATTATAGTCTTTTTTGTTAAAGAGCGAGTAAGGAGCCGTTAATTGTAGCGACAAAGACACCTTCGAACCATTGGTCGGAAAAATAGGATTATTTATGGTAGAACGGGTAAAAGTCTGGGAGATACTTAGGTTATTATAAACACCTTGAGTAATCACATTACCTGCATCCGTTGTAAATAAACCAGCCGTCCAATTACTGAGTCGATACCTTTGGTAGCTTAATTGTGTAGTCGCTATAATATTATCATCTGGAAAAGACAATCTTCTGCCAAGACTGACATTCGCCCCAAAGATATTAAAGAGACTATTGGCTCCTCCTCTACTATTTGCTTCGTCAAGGAAACGAGTATAAAAGAAGCCCGTCGTCAAAGCATTTGGTTTTTTGCCCCCTAACCAAGGTTCCGTAAAAGATAAATTGAGTGATTGATAAGCTTTTCCATTAGATTGAAATCTAATAGACGCTCGCTGACCATCCCCATAAGGTACTGGCTTCCAAAGTTTTGGTACTAAAAAATTTCTTAAAGAAAAATTATTGAAGGTAAAACCGAGGGTTCCTGCTATTCCGATATTAGGCCCTCCCCAAGTAGCGGATAATTCAAACTGATCCGAATTTTTTTCTTCTAAAACATATTCGATATCAACGGTTCCTGTAACGGGATCAACAGGAGTATTAATCCCCATACTTTCAGGATTAAAATAACCTAAATTCATTAAGGCTCTTTGGGAACGAATAATGGCAGAACGGCTAAATTTGTCCCCAGGTTTAGTACGCAATTCTCGTCGAATAACATGTTCATGGGTCCGGGAATTGCCTCGAATAATCACTTTATCAATAGTCGCTTGATTGCCTTCTAAAATATGAATGTCTATATCGATGGTATCTCCTCTCATGGATTTTTGCATGGCCTCTGCTCGAAAAAATAAGTAACCATTATCCATATATAAACCACTTACATCATCTCCTGCTATACTAAATTGTAATCGACTCTGCAAATGTTGAGGATTAAAAACATCTCCTTTTTCAATGCCTAGAATAGTAGCTAATCGGTCCGTTGAATAAACGTGATTGCCCTTCCAATTAATCGTACCAAAATAATAGCGCCGCCCTTCTTCTATATTTATTTGTATTTGCCAATTACCTGCCGTTCCTCGCCAAGTACTATCTTTTTGTATCTGTGCATCTAGATACCCTAAGCTGTGGTAAAAATCAATAATTGCTGCCTTGCCATTGGCTAATTCGGCTTGCACTAATTTAGAGGTAGCAAATAATTTTCCTTTTGTCTTAATGCCTAATAATTTGCTTAATTTTTTATCACTTATCAGCATATTTCCAACAAAATCAATAGCCCCTACTTTGACTTTTTCTTTTTTATCTATGGTGAAGACCAATTGAATGGATTGTGCTAAAACCGAGGATTTATTAGTATTTTTTGGTACTTCTTTTTCGTTGCATTTAATCAAAACATCCGAAAAACCTTCTGCTAAGTAGTATGCTTGCAGCGCATTAATTGCATTACTTTTTCTGGTTTCCGTTAGTTTTCTGCCAATGACTAAGTGTTGTAAAATGATTCCTTTAATCGTTGCTAATTTATTTTTTTTAACCCCTTTTATATCAATGCTTCCCAATCGGTTAATTTCTTCTACTTCAACAATCAAATAAACAATCTCCCCTACTGTTTTTTCTTGATAAATTTTCACATCTGCAAACAAACCTAGTTTCCATAACGCTTTTAATGCCTGTGCTGTTTTAGTACTTGGAATCTCTAATTTATCTCCTATTTTTAATCCAGCTATCGCTTTTAATGCTGTTTTGTCCGTCCAGTTTGCGCCTTTTATTTTTATACCGCCAATCTCATAGCTTTTAGCGTTTGTGTAGTCAATAATTTGAGGCTTTTCCAGAGCATCAGTCGTTTGTGCTAATACTAAAAGAGGACAATAGCAGCATAGGAATAGCAAGACTAAACCATACCATTTGGTTGAACACATAATATTTATTTTAACAGTTGGGTGATATAGCCGCTTAAGTAATTTTATTAGAGCTTGTTGGGAGTTTATTCTTTGAGTCGAAAATAGTTCATTTTTTGCTTAGACGAGGCGCAAAAAACCGAGTTACCCCTTTGGGTAATGAGGATTTTTGCAACATGAACAAACACCGTTTGTGAACCGCTTGCGGATGGGATGCTAAAGCGGAAAAGGGACATTTACAGACCAATTAATAAATCCCCAACAAGCTCTTAGATAAAACGGCTATTAATAATTAAATTATAAAAAGGAAAATGTTTCTTAAAATTGCTTATTATTTTATCATCATTTAGTCGTAGCAATTTAGGTAAATGGTACGCTAATCAGGAAATTTTTTGTCTTAAAGTTTCCATTTTTAACGCTCTTTTAACGTTAAGAATAGACTTATTAAGTTTAGTTAGGATGTTTTTAACTAGTGTTAACAGCTACAATCGCATTAACAAAAAATTAATTTACTACTTTAGCAGATAGCGTAATACTAGGGAATACTGAAAAAATAAATTTACAAATTTGAAACTATAAGCTACTGATTGTCAGGATGTTTTTTAATTTTAATTTGCATTTTAATTTTAATTGATTCCCTTGACTCCTGCTCTCATAAAATAATTATGGTGTTTTGAGGGTGAAACTTGTATCGCTGAAGGGAAATTTTAGTCGGTAGCAGCAAAGGGTGGTAATGCTCATTTTTTGAACGGTGTACTAGGTTTAAGAATAAAATAACTGACAACTGATAATCATTTATAATAAACTATTACTTATTTCATTCTTTAACCACTAGACTCCCTTTTCCCATACCAACTATTATTCTAAAAAATTATCTTTTCACTAAATAATTGACGGAGAATACCTTCTAAAAGAGTTATGTCTGTCTATTGTCTTTTTTACAAAAATTTAACAAAAAAATCATAGTACAAATTTTTAATATACATTTTTTTTATTAGCTTCGCCAAAAATTACTTTGTGTTAGAAGGACACAAAGAAAAGGCAGACAAGATTTATGGCGATAAACAGCACCCAAAACATTAATACGTGGCTCAGTCATCTCCACGAAGAAGCGAAGGTTTCTTTCTCCGTAGACTGTGTAATATTCGGATATGATAAAGCAGAATTGAAGGTTTTGCTAATGGATTGTAATATGCCTCCTTATGAAGGTAAAAAATCTTTGATTGGAGAGTTATTACAACAACAAGAAACAACCGATGAAGCAGCTAGACGAATTTTAGAACACCATACCAGTTTAACGAATTTATACTTGGAACAAGTAAGTATCTATAGCAAACCATGCAGACATCCGTTAGGAAGAGTTGTTACCCTAGCCTATTATTCATTGATTAATATTGCAGATTACGAAAATCAAATAGTGGATGTAGAAAATAGGCAGTTAGAATGGACATCTTTAACAACTATTAAAGGTCTAGCATTTGATCATTTTGACATCTTAAAAGATGCTTATACTCGATTACAACGAACAGTTCGAGAGAAACCTATTGGTTTTTCTATGTTGCCTAAAAAGTTCTCTTTAATTCAATTGAAAAACTTTTATGAAACTGTTTTAGACATTGAATTAGATAGAAGAAATTTTAGAAGAAAGCTAATGGCTTTAGACTTATTGATTGATTTAAAAGAGGTTCAAGATAATGTAGCCCATCGCCCTGCCAAATTATACAGCTTTGATTTTGAAAAATATCAACAAAAGAAAAATATTGGAACTTTAAATTTTGAGATTTAAACAACTTATTAAAAATACAATTTTCGTAACGGTATTAGACGCTCTGTGAAACACTATTATTCAACAACAAACAACTGGAAGTCAATTGATTTTAGAGCGTGGTCAGTTGGCTATTGGCTGCAAGCCATAACAACATCTGTTATACCAGAAATTATTAAATTTTTAGTTCTTTAAGTAACTGCATTAACAACATTGTGAAAACTAGTAACCATTATTTGGTCACTAGCAACCATTTACTTCACTAAAACTTTTTAAATTAAAATTCAACAGAATGAAAAAATTTTACTTTGCTTTACTTTTCATGTGCTCGGCATTCTCCATGTCGGCGGCCGATGTGACCTTTTCGGTAGACATGAATGGTTTTACAGAATCATTTACGACCGTCTTTGTAAGTGGCTCTTTTAATGGCTGGGCGGGCGATGCCAATCCTTTAACAGATGAAGATGGGGATGGAATTTGGACGGGCGTTATTGCCTTAGATGATGGACCGCATGAATATAAGTTTACGCTTGATAACTGGGCTTTTCAAGAAGAATTTGCTGAAGGAGAAGAGTGTACCCTTACTACGGATGGTTTTACGAATCGTTTAATTGAAGTAGCTGGCGATGCGGCTGTATGTTTCCAATGGAATACTTGTACCGCTTGCGGCGAAGCTGCCACTTCAGGCAATGTCACATTTTCAGTAGACATGAATGCTTTTGAAGGCGAATTTGTACAGGTCTACGTAAGTGGCTCTTTTAATGGCTGGGCGGGCGATGCCAATCCTTTATATGATACTGACGGAGATGGTGTTTGGGCAGGCGTCATTCCGCTAGATGCACAGGCACATGAATTCAAGTTTACGGTAGATAATTGGGCTGCACAAGAAGAGTTTGCTGGTGGAGAAGAGTGTACCATCACAACGGATGGCTTCACCAATCGCTTATTAAATGTTAGCGGAGATGCAGAAGCTTGTTTTACTTGGAATACTTGTACTACCGCAGCTTGTGGGGATCCAACTGCACCAGTAGCCACTTCCAATGTTTCTTTTTCAGTAGACATGAACGCTTTTACAGAATCATTTAATACAGTCTTTGTTAGTGGCTCTTTAAATGGCTGGTCTGGCGATGCCAATCCTCTAGCAGATGAAGATGGCGACGGTATTTGGTCGGGTGTCATTCCTTTAGACAATGCAACTTACGAATATAAATTTACCATTGACAATTGGACTTTTCAAGAAGAATTTGCTGGTGGGGAAGATTGTACCTTAACGACAGATGGTTTTACCAATCGTTTAATTGAAGTGGGTGGAGATACAGACGTTTGTTTCCTTTGGAATACTTGTATGGCTTGCCCAATGGAAGTAGATAGTTTTAATGTGACTTTTACGGTGGATATGAGTTTAGAAGATTCGGTAGAGGCAGAAGGAATGTTTATTGCTGGCACCTTCAATGGGTGGAGTGATACGCCAATGACTGATAATGGCGACAATACTTGGTCTTATACAGGCAGGTTCGGAGAAGGAGATATGCTAGCCTATAAATTCAAAAATGGCCCTGCTGGTTGGGAAGCAAATGAGGTTCGTTCTTGTACACTAGAAGGAACCCTTGGAGATAGAGGACATACGGTTGGTGGTGCAGATGAAGTATTACCTACGGTTTGTTTTAACTCTTGCTTCTCTTGCTTCTCAGATATAACCTTTTCAGTAGATCCATCTCAATTGGAGGCTATCGCTCCAGAAGGGATGTTCATCGCAGGTTCTTTTAATGGATGGACCGATGGACCAATGACCCAAGATGAAAATGGTATTTGGAGTGCAACTATTAACCTTGCAGTTGGAAGTACCATAGAATGGAAATTCAAAAATGGTCCAGATGTTTGGGAAGATGGCATTGGTGAAGCTTGTACAAATGATGGAGGCAATCGGACTGGCGTTGTTCCAGGTGATATTGACTCAGCACCAACTGTCTGCTTCAATTCTTGTGTAGGTTGTAACCAAGCAGTATTGACCGTTACTGTCGATATGAATCAAGAAACAGTTGCTGAAGAGGGAGTATTCATTGCGGGTGGATTCAATGGTTGGACCGATGGCCCAACAATAGATAATGGAGACGGGACTTATACGGCTTCTGTAATTGTGGATAAAAACTCAACAGTAGAATACAAATTCAAAAATGGTCCTGATGGTTGGGAAGGTGATTTTAATGGGGATTGTGGAACAGGTAATAGAAGTGTTGCTATTGGTGAAGAAGATGTAACGGTAGCAGAAGTTTGTTTCAATTCTTGTATGAGTTGTACGCAACCAATGGTTACTTTTACGGTCGATATGTCCGAAGTTGAAGTAGCTGCTGAAGGTGTATTCTTAGCAGGTGCATTTAATGACTTTGCAGATATGCCAATGACCGACAATGGAGATGGCACTTGGTCGGCAACCGTTCAAGTAGCACCTAGAGCAGCTTATGAATATATATTTAGAAATGGTCCTAATGGTTCAGAAACAGTACCAGCAGCTTGTGCGGTAGGGTTCCTTGGAAATAGAGAAGTTAGTGTGAGTAATGTAGATCTAGCACTACCTACGGTCTGTTTTAGTGGTTGTGTTGGTTGTGGTTTAGTAGGGGTTACTTTCACCGTAGATATGTCTCAAGAAAATGTCGATCCAGCAGGCGTTCGAGTAGCAGGTTCTTTTA
>CAZXYA010000200.1:0-14055 GCA_964644655.1 uncultured Saprospiraceae bacterium
TAATCCAACATAGCCCGTACCTACAACTGTAATGTTCATTCTTTGAAAATTTTAAAATTTTTAGGAATTTTGGACAAATTTATCTAAAAGCCAAAAGTAGTTAACACTCAAATCACCCTATAATGGGTAGTTTCGGTGTGATAGCTACATTATATTGGGTAACTTCCTGTTACCTCGTGACTTTATCGACTATAAAAAGTTAACCATTTAGATAAACTTGTCGAATTTTGTTGTAATAATATATCCAAAAAAAACTAGATAGAAAGTTGATTTTAAACGTACACTTATACTAAATGAACGAATAATTTATACGTAAAAAAAGATACTTTTATTGAAAAAATCTTTTTTAAAGTATAAAAAGGTATTAAAATAACTAATTATTAGCTTTTTTAACTACTCGTAAATTTAATAGTAAGTAGACCTATTATTACGCACAAAAAAATACATTTGTTTCGGAGGGAATGACTCTCTAAAAAGGGGGGAAATGGGTAAGAATTGACTACAAATATAATGAGAATTTTTTATAAAAGATAGAGGGCGACAAAATTATGTCGAATTGTCAGTACTTTAGTGATTTAAAAAGGATTGTATTCTTGAAAGCTACTCGAATAAAGTATGATTAGGAAAAAGTAAGCTTAAATCACAGGGTAACTCCGAAGTATATCGGAGTTACGGGGTGATTTTGGAGAGTATCATACTTTATTCGTACACTACTTATTTTTGAAAAAAACTGCAAATGAAGTTTAATTATATTACTTGTTTAGTTTTGATTTTGTGGATTTGTAATGCTTGCAAACCGAAACCCAAAAGGGTAGCTGTACCTGTCACTAAGCAAGAAGACCCTACAATGTGCTATGACATTGATAAAAATGCACCTCCAAGGTATTTGAGCCCTAATCTAGTAGCAGAAATAGCAGCCATTAAAGCGGATGCAAAAGTGGCAAATGATACAAAAGGAATGGTGTTAATTGAAGGTGGGGCGTTTGAGATGGGGGGAGATAATGACCAAGCACGAACGGATGAATTTCCAAAAGTACCTACCAAAGTGAAAAGTTTTTGGATGGATGCTACGGAAGTGACGAATGCCCAATTTAAAGCCTTTGTGGAAGCGACAGGTTATAAAACCATCGCTGAACGCACTATAGATATAGGAGAAATCATGGCACAATTACCACCTGGTACGCCGCCGCCGCCAGCAGAAGCTTTAGAGCCCTTTAGTTTGGTGTTTTCATCCCCGAACCAACCCGTACCCGATAATCCAGCGTATTGGTGGCAAATGATAAAAAAAGCAGATTGGCAGCATCCGCAAGGACCTGAAAGTTCGATAGTCGGAAAAGAGAACTTTCCAGTAGTACATGTATCTTGGTATGATGCCAAGGCCTATGCCAATTGGGCAGGCAAAAGATTGCCGACCGAAGCAGAATGGGAATATGCGAGTAGGGGAGGAGCTGCTGATAAAATATATCCTTGGGGGGACGAATCCATTGAGGAAGGCGCAATAAAAGCTAATTTTTGGCAAGGAAGTTTTCCTTATAAAAATGACGTGAAAGATGGATTTGAACGTTTAGCACCAGTTGCTTCCTTTGCGCCTAATGAGTATGGCTTATATGATATGGCAGGGAATGTTTGGGAATTTTGTTCGGATTGGTATCATGCGAATTATTATCCACATCGAGTGAAGACCCAATTAGTCAATAATCCTTTGGGACCAGGAAATAGTTTTGATCCAGATGAAACGACTGTACCTAAAAAAGTAGTTCGAGGCGGTTCTTTTCTATGTAATGATAGTTATTGTTCAGGTTATAGAGTAGCGGCTCGGATGAAATCTAGTGCCGATACTGGGTTGGAGCATACTGGATTTCGATGTGTTCGAGATAATTGATGTATAGAGCATCAGATAAAAAATTAATAATAATCTGTTGGGGAAACTAATCCGTTGATTATATTTTTCAGCCAACGGATTAGCTTTCCTAACGGATTTTAAATGCATTATTTAATTTAATAATATCAATTTTTTGCCTGATCACATGTATTTGTGACGGACTTACGAATATAAGGATTTTATAAACGGTAATTAAAAAGGTATTTTCATAGTCGAAAAAGGTAAAATGTTTTAAATCCACTAAATAAAGCAGTTAGTTAATTAATATTTGTAGATTGTGAAGATTTCTTGTATTGGTCAATAAAGTTAGCAAGCAGAAAAATAACGTCAGCGTTACAGCATTTTTGTCAAAAACAAGCGAAAAATAGCTTTTCCGAAGGTCAGTCACAAATAAGCTTAATTTATGTATTGGAAGATCATAAAATGCTGTTAATCAAGAATTATTTTTAGATAACTTAATTTAATCAATGTCACTAATTGTTGAATTCTCGTTAAACTAGCCTGTTTGTCTCTATTTTTGGTCACTTTTTAAAAAAAAACTAGTAAAAAACTAAAAGTGACACCCATTTTTTTTGGATAAACTTTGATATGCCATTATCTTTGAGTCATCAAATAGTTTTATCAACTATTTCTCCTAATCAACTCCCATTTTAAAAATTTCCCCTCCATCTAACTTTTCTTAAAAAAAACATCTTCCCTCCCTTTTCTTATAATCTACTATTCCCCAAAATAGCGTAATCATGACAACGACATTAAAAGTATGCACCAGCATCTTAACAGGATTCTTATGTGCATTCATAACCACTACTTTACAAGCTTCAACTATATATACTTACCCAGCGGTGGACCTCTTCAAAAATATCCACGTGGGGACAGATAAAGACCGATTTGTAGAAGATGCTACCTATTTCAATTTAAATGAAGTAGCGTTAGCACAAATCAATCAACAAAAACTAGAAACAATGACGCTGCAAATTCCTTTTGGAGCGTCCAAAAGTTTGGAAGTTATTTTAGATAAAGTAAATTTCTTAGGGAATGACTTCAAAGTAATTATTCAATCCGGAGACACACACAATACCCTTTCTTATTCCCCTAGCCTTTTTTACAGAGGTACTATTTCAGGAGTAGAGGACGCCATAGTTACACTTAACTTCTTTCAGGAGTCGATAACTGGTGTTCTTTCCCTGAATGGCGAAAATTACAACATGGGACAATACGAGAAGGGGGATGGAGAAACTTATGTACTTTACCCAGAAAGAAATTTGAATGCGTCCAATCCTTTTGCTTGTTCTACAGAGGATTTGGAAGAAATGGTAATGACAAGAGAAGGAAACGCAACGTCAAGATCTGCTAACACGGTTAAAGTATATGTAGAATGTGATTATGAATTATTCAAAGCCAATGGATCTTCTGCACAAAAGACGGTTGATTTTACTACTGGTTTATTTAACGTTATATCTGCTATTTATGCTATTGATGATATTGATGTTCAGGTATCTGAAATAAAAGTTTGGTCAACTCCTGACCCTTATCCAACTTCTTCTGCCAGAGCTGCTAGAGATGCTTTTGGTCAATCTTTAAATGGCAATTTTAATGGCGATGTTGCTCACCTATTGTCTAATTACAAAGTAAACGGTACGGTACCAAATGGCGGTTCTGCCAATATTGACGCTTTATGTGATAAAGAAAAAGCAGTCGGTTATACTAATATTACAACG
Organism: uncultured Saprospiraceae bacterium; assembly: GCA_964644655.1. GTDB lineage: Bacteria > Bacteroidota > Bacteroidia > Chitinophagales > Saprospiraceae > JAFMDF01. Next base: position 3,601 of record CAZXYA010000200.1, read on the forward strand.
ACCTTTAGAGATTATCCGACTTATTCTTGGACGGCTTATGCGGTAACGCACGAGATTGGACATAATTTAGGATCGGCACATACTCATAGCTGTTTATGGCCTACTGGGCCAATCGATAATTGCTGGTGTCCAGAAGGAGATTGTGATCAAGGGGAGGAGCCCGCTGCTACAGGAGGAACCGTAATGAGCTATTGCCATTTAAATCCACAATGGACCAATGATTGTGATTTATCGGCTTCTAATCCTGGTATTAATTTAGCAGCTGGTTTTGGCGTATTACCCGGTGCTTTAATTCGATCTAGAATTGCTAATGCTAATTGTTTAGGTGGAAATAATGAGGTGACATCTCTTTTTCAAGCAAGTGCAAATGTAGAAAATGAGGCTTGTAACCAGCAAAATGGCGCCATTACTTTAACAATAAGCTACGGTCAAACGCCTTATACTTACCAATGGAGCAACGGAGCTTCTACTAAAGACTTAACAAATATTAATGCTGGAACTTATACTTGCACAATTACGGATGCTACAGGCTCTACCACAACTGTTAGAGCAACAGTAGGAGGGTCTGAGCCATTTGCCATTAATGCAGGTGCAGATCAAATCATAGGCTGTAGCGAACCAATCGTTACTTTAGATGGTAGCGATTCGCCTAATGGTTTTTCCTATAATTATTTGTGGACCAATCTTGATGGTCGCTTATATGGTAATCCTAGAGAAGAAACCATTTCTGTTTCTGAACCGGGTAGATATGTCTTAACAATTAGTAATGAAGATACAGGTTGTATAGTGAGTGATACTGTTTTGGTAAGCGAAGATTTTTCTTTGCCAACTGCTAATTTATCTGCGGGAGCTTTAACCTGTGCAACGACTAGTACCATCATCAATGTTGCAACTAGTAGCAATATTACAGCTTATGAATGGACTGGACCAAATGGATTTACAACGAATGTTCCTAATCCTACTGTGAATGAAGTAGGTACTTATACGGTAACCTTAACTGGAAGGAATGGTTGTACTACCGACAAAAATATTGAAGTTATTGAAAATACAGAAAATATCACCCTTGTTGCGCAAGGAGGCGTGATTAATTGTGCGACTACGAGAGTTCAATTAATTTCGAGTGCTGGAACAACTGCTACGTATAATTGGACTGGTCCTAATAATTTCACATCGACTTTACAAAATCCAATGGTGGACCAAGCAGGTGTTTACAACTTAGCGATCATTACCGAAAATGGCTGTACGAGTGAAACGAGTGTGGTTGTAACTGCTGAAAATAATGTCCCAACGGTTGTGGCTCAAGGTGGTGTGATAAGCTGTGGCGTAAGCAATATCCAATTGAATGCAACTGCTTCTGCCATGGTTACTTATAACTGGACTGGACCAAATAATTTTCAATCAAGTGCACAAAATCCAATTGTGACCGAAGCAGGTACTTACAGTTTAGAAGTAATGGCTATAAATGGTTGTACGAGTGAAACAAGCGTTATCGTAACTATAGAAAATACTCGACCTACGATAATTGCTAAGGGGGGGCAACTAGATTGCAACCATCCAACTACTAGGTTTGTGGTTGATACTGAAGAGACGGATTTACAATATAGTTGGACTGGACCAAATGGGTTTACCTCTAATGAAAAAACACCGACGGTAGCTATAGCGGGGGTGTATCAGTTAGTTGCTGGACAAGGCGCTAATTGTACCACTACTACTCAAGTAATAGTAGAAGAAAACTATACAACACCAACGATTGCTATCCAAGGAGAAGATATTACTTGCGCTAATACCAAGGTAACCTTGAAAGGCTTATCGAATGATAATATTCAAACCTATACTTGGGAAAACTCAAACGGGACAATTGGTAATGAGTCTACCATCGACGTAACCGAGGCAGGAACTTACCAATTGACCGTTACCAATGAAAATGGCTGTGCAACTACAGAAATGTTTACCGTAAATGCCAATACTGATTTGCCAATTTTTGAATTGAAAGCAAATGACTTGACTTGTGCGACACCAACTAGCATTTTAAACGTCATTTATAGTGGAATGGATTTAAATTTTAACTGGACTGGTCCTGAAAATTTTATTTCTACGGAAGCCAATCCAACAGTAACAAATCCCGGTATTTATGAAGTAGCTATTAGTAATGAGAATGGCTGTAGTACAACTGCCGCTATTACCATCAATCAAATGGCAACTTCTAGTATCTCTTTTGCGGCTACAACTGCCATTTCTTGTAATCATGAAATTGTAACCATTGATGCAACGGCTTCTACTTTAATGGAAAATGTAATAGTAGAATGGACAACCGAAGATGGAAATATTGTACATAGAGTCAACGATTTAATGATTAGCGTGGATCAGCCTGGTACTTATGCCTTAACCGTAAGAGATTTGGAATCAGCATGTGTAACGATTCAAGCAATCAAAGTAGAAGGAACGCCTGAAGTAGCTGCTAGAATTGAAAATGAAAAAGTTTTAACTTGTACCCAATCTTCTTTAATTTTATCTGCTGCGGATGGTGACTATTCCGAAAATACAGTATTCAATTGGGTAACGGATAGTGGGCATATTATCTCTGATGCATCGGCTAGAGAAATTGAAGTAGACGCACCGGGTTTTTATACTTTATTAGTAACAGATACGATTACGGGTTGTGCGGATGCAACTTTCACTAAAGTAGAAGAAGCAACTCGACCAACAGCTAATTTAATAATGCCAACCATGTTGACTTGTAATCAACCAACTACCACGATAAGTGGCACTAATTCAGTAATCAATGCGACTTCAAAAATTGAATGGACAAGAAATGGTGAAGTTATTCCAAATAGTAATGTTTTATTTTTAACGGTAAATACAGCAGGCACTTACAGCATGACGATTACGGATACTTTGAATCAATGTGCTTCAACAGCGGAAATGATGGTTACCGCACATGAAGCACCAATAGTGACGATTGCAGCAATAGCCGAAGATGCCTGCGGGAAAGGAGAAGGGAGTCTTGCCTTAAATATTGCGACAACTAATGCTTATGAAATTAAGTGGAGCAATGGTGCAACAGGAGAGATGATTGAAAATTTAAGTGCAGGAACTTATGCTGCAACGGTTACAGATATTGCTGGTTGTGAGGTAGTTATTAATCGGACAATTCAAGCAAGTGCCCCAATTTCTTTAGTGGATGCCGTTATCAGTCCTATTACCTGTAATGATAGCGAAAACGGAAGCATCGAAGTAGCTATACAAGGTGGAAATTTCCCTTATGAGACACAATGGAGCAACGGAGCAATGGCTTTGGCTATTGATGGATTAGCCGCAGGTACGCATACTTTGGAAGTAGTGGATGCGAAGGGGTGTGTGAATACTTTTGATTTTGAAATGAGAGCCCCAAATGCTTTAGAAGCGGAAATCACCGTTTTACACAATGATGTGAAAGTAGAGGTAGTGGGTGGTACACCTGATTATGAATTCAATTGGAGTGATGGAACAAGCGATATGTATGGCTCTAATTTTGCACCTGGTACCCATGAGGTGACGATTCAGGATGCGAATGGTTGTGCTATTACTAAATCTTTTGATATTGATGCCACTACTGCAACACAAGATTTATTGACGAAAGATTTGGAAATTATTGCCTTTCCTAATCCAACAAGTGATTATTTTACGGTTAAAAAGGAGTTGAGTGGTATGAGTGCGATCAATATGGCTGTTTATACAGCAGCAGGGGAGCAAATGGTGGCTACTTCTTCAAGAGGGGCAAGCGTAGAAGAGACTATCAATACCCAAGATTGGGCGCCAGGTACTTATTTTTTGCGAGTTCAAACGAAGGAAGGGACTTCTGTAAATAAAATTCAAGTTATCAAAAAATAATTTTCTTTTACTATATTTTTTTCTTTTTCTTAAGCGACTGAATGAACAACTAAGAATTATGTCGTTATAGACAACGCTATGTAGATGCGGCCAAAGGCAGACATGTCTTTTGGTCGCTTTTTTTATGTCTTATTTCAAATTTCAAAACTTGATTTCTTTTAATCAAGTGGTTTTAATACGATGGAAAATGCTTGACTTAAATTTAATTATTGATGGAAAATACTTGATGTTAAAATAATGGAATTTACTTGATGGGAGGTAATATTTAGAAGTGATTTTGGGAGGAAAATGATAATCACTATTATACTTAATATAGTTCAAAAATAGTGCCAAAACTGAATTGAAGCGCAACTATTTTTTAATTATTTTTTATGTCAATTTGGAAGGTAATTTTGGAGGGGAAAAGTCAATCGTTATTGATACTTATTATAGGTCAAAAATGATGCCAGAAACAAAAAGTTATGCCGCTTTTTAAAGGTTTTTTTATGAAAGTTTAAAATGTTGATTTGGAGGGTTTTATATAGCATATGCGTAAATTATCAATATGCGCTCGTCAGGACGAGCAGATAATGTTTTCAAGTCTGGAGACTGCCAATTCTAAATAAAATCGTATAGCGAAAAATGAATGTTGTAAACCAAAGAGTTAGCTACATTCAAAATTTCTACCTGTCGGTAGACAGGTAAAATTCGTTATTCAAAATTAAGTTTATTGTTTATCAAGTAACATAGTAGGAAAAAATTATATTCTAGGCTTTCTCACCTGCTCAAAATAAGCTGTAGGTGTTAATTCAAAGTCATTATCATCTAAAATTAAAATAATTTCTATCTCTTTATCTACAGAATAAGTCGTATGTAAACTAGAGGAGTATTATATTTACGTGATTTTTTAATACGGGAAAAAGCTAATTTCACTTCTGTATTAAATTTATCTTCATTTGACCATTCTTTTAAAAATGATGCCCATTGCTTCATGAATTTTATCAAAAAAATTGTAGGAATTTTCCCTAAATCAATATTATATATAGTATCTTTCATTCTGGAATAATTTTGATAGGATTCGATAATTATTCTCTCTTGTCCCCATTCATATTCTACTTGCTCACCAAGTGCTACATTTTCTAAATTTGATATTATTTCTTGAGTATACTTTAAATTACAATCTTTTAAATAAACCAAATTCGGTATTACTGAATTTTCTATTAAAAAAACAGCACTTCTTTCTAAATTTTTTCCAAAGATTTTGAGTTTGAGACTGGTCATGAATGGTATTTTTATTTAGGATTCCATAATATTATTGCCTTCCCAAAATTTCCATGGTTTTCATAATTATTTGTTCATCAATTAATTTGATGAGTTCGAAGGAAGGGCGTAATGTTTTATTTGTTGGATATTCTTTAAGAATACGATTGATGGTCATTTCCTTGTGATTGAACTTATTTGCATGCGCACACTCTTCACAAAGTTTGTCAAATTGGAGAATGCCTTCTTTCAATAAAATAGCTTGTGATTCTGTAATAGCAATATCGTCCATGCATTTGATAATTATTGTCGTAACATCTTTGGCAGGGTCTGGGTTAGTTTCAACCATAGTTATGCCAAGTCGGTCGCTAACCAAAATGAAAAAATCCATTAATGCTCCCGCATCCAATTCATGTTTAAAAAAGGCTACAGGGTTGACCAAAGAAGCTTCTAAGATAGCAGTTTTGCCTAGAAATAAGGAACTAACTGTTAGTGCTGTTGCTTTTAGAGCGTTTCGTCTATTCATTATTTTAATTTTTTGTAACTATTACGTCGTTTAAAAAGTTTCTTGTGATTTTAACGTGTCCCCCGAGCGCAGCTTTGTTGCTACTAAAAGGGATTTTAAGGGGCCAAATTCTCAAGCCGCCACAGGCGGCGAGGAGAAACACCAAGAAATTTTTTGAACGCTGTACTATTCGCCAAAACATAAAATTGGTGCTTTTTTTCTACCATGTAGTTATTTAACTACATGTAGTTGGTTTTTCTCTTTTCTTAAATGAACTTAAATGTCTTAAATGGTAAAATATTCTAATAGTCATGTTATTCTAAAAAAACCAATCTGGACTTATTCTAATAGCTACATCCATTTTTTCAACCTCCTCGATAAGACTAAAGCGATATTTTTTCTTTGAGGATTCACTCATGGCAGCTCTTTCAATTTGCTTCTCGGTATACGCAAAGGTAGAAGGGACGTTTATTTTCCATTGTCCTTCTTGTTTATTGAAATTGACGGTAAAATGAATAGGAACGGATTTGGTTAACATATTAGAATAGATCATTACAGAAATGCTTGCATGATTGTCTCCACGAAAAGAGATACGGCCATTATTTAGCGTTTTTTTAGCTTCCGCTTCTAATCTAAGCGACCAAAGCCCTTGTTCCACTAATTTTAAAAAGAAAACATGTTCCTTAAATTCGTCAGCTTTCGACACTTCTTCTTTCGCCTTGTTCATTGATTTTAGATAAACATATTTTGTATAAAGCATATATTTATAAGTAACGGACGGGTGTTTGGACTGCTTAACGAAGGTTTTTATTTTAGCAATATCATCTTCTTTGGCAAGGGTCAAGACTTTTTCAAAATAATTGGCAGATGCTTCATCTAAGGAAAGGACGGCTGAATCTAAATTAGTGCCGACTAAAAACTGATTAAAGGCTACTTTTATTTCCTGTTCTTTTTTAATTCGGACTAATTCATTGTCTATAAAACTGCGGTCAACTCTATCCACCGTTTGTAAAACAATAGATAAATCTGTTAGTGCAACCCCTCGAAAATTAATCGCATTTTGTACTTTATTCAAGGCTTTTTCTAAGTCTTTTTTAGCAATAGTTCGGGATTCAAAAGCGACCTCTGGTTTTTCGAAAAAGAGTATTTTAGTACTTCTTTTATACCATCTATTTGCTTCGTTTTTACTTGGTACCATAAAGGTGATTGAGTCTTGGGTAAAGGTGCTTACTTTATAAAAGGTGTTAACTCCGTTTTCTGTCAATTCGTAGTAATCATTGGTTGCTGGTGCGGATATCTTAGCTAAAGTTGCTTCGACATTATCTTCAAATTTAGAAGCCTTATTACTAGCTTCTATTTTACTAGCAAAAGCCTGTCTAGTACTTTTGGTTGAATCCGCTACAAATCCAAAGAGCATAAAAGCAAAAACTAAAATAGGGCCAGCAAAAGCATACCAAGGCATACTTTTTTTGCCATACATGGCATCTAAAAATTTGATGCCTTCTGGTGACATTTTATAGCTATCACTTCCTACTTTTAGCGTCCAAGATTTGGAAAAGGGGAAAATAGGAATGAACATAATATGTGCTACTCTAACCGTATATTGAATTTTGGAATTGCCTTCTATGTTAAATTGAGGGGGTATTTCAGCGGATGTTAAAGTTCTAATTGGAAAAGAATAATGTCCGAATATCATGATAGTATTTTTTTTCGTGATGAATATTGATTTCGTAACAGTATTGCGCTTTTTTAGAAAGGTTACCATGCGGGTAGCAAAAAAATTAAAATTAAGCCGAAAAAAGAATTTTCTAGCCATCTTTGATATAAACGAAGATTTCCTGTATTTTGCCAACTCTCTACAGTACAAGATAACATTTCAGAATTAAGTCTAATCTACTATGCGAATTATAACACTTTTAACTATCCTTCTAATAACAGTCGGTTTTGCTATAAATAGTACCAAACCCACCAAGACTTATCCGCAAGATTATTTTCGTTCCCCTGTTGACCAAACTATCAGGTTATCAGGGACTTTTGGCGAATTACGACCGAATCACTTACATTCTGGTATTGATATTAAAGCGACTGGTGGTAAAAATGGTCAACCCATTTATGCGATTGCAGATGGCTATATCGCAAGAATTAAAGTTCAAGCTGGCGGTTATGGCAATGCGCTCTATTTAGTGCATCCCAATGGCTATATGTCAGTCTATGCCCACCTGCAAAATTTTGAAAGAAATGTGGCTAATTATGTGGAAAAAACACAATATGAAAAGGAATCTTTTAATGTAGATTTATACCTAAATGGGGAAACTTTTCGAGTCAAAAAAGGCGAAAGAATTGGTAATTTGGGGACTTCTGGGCGTTCTTTTGGTCCGCATTTACATTTTGAAATTAGGGATAATAAAACACAGAAACCTATCAACCCATTACTTTTTGGGCTAAAGATGGAAGATGATCTGCGACCGAGATTGCACAATGTTAAAATCTATCATTTGAATGATAAATTAGAAACGATGGATACCAAAATTCATTCCTTAGTCAAAAAGGGTGGAGGCAAATATGGCATCAAAGGAGATACCTTAGCGATTGGTGCTTGGCGGGCAGGTTTTGGGATTAAAGTGTATGATCATCATAACGGTGTGACGAATTGGAATGGCATTTATGCCTTAGAAATGTATCAAGACGATCAATTAATTCACGCTTTTGATATGGAAACTTTTTCTTTTGGTGAAAGCCGATATATCAATGCGCATATCGACTATGCAGAGCAAAAATTAAATAAAGCATATTATAATAGAAGTTATAAATTACCGGGCAATCGCTTGTCGATTTATGATAAAAATGAAGGTGTCGTTACTTTACATAAAAACAAACCTGCTAAGATAAAAGTAGTCGCTTTAGATGTGGATGGGAATAAAGCGGTATTGGACTTTTGGGTCAAAAGAAAGGACGTAATTCCTGATGATTCAGGAAGTTATAATTATGCTTTATTACAAAATAAGGCAAACACCATCAATACAGGTGCCATAAAAGCCGTATTTTCAAAAGGGACTTTTTATGAAAATGCCTATCTAGATTATCAGGTTTCTACAGATCCTTCTGACGGCGTTTATTCGGACATGCATCATCTACACAATGAAAGTATTCCTGTTCATAAATATTATGATTTGAGCATTAAAGGAGACCAAATTCCTGAACATTTGCGAGCCAAAGCATTCATAGCGCATTGTGATAGTAAGCAAAAGGTAGCGAGTAATGGTGGAAAATGGAAAGATGGATATTTAACGGCAAAGGTTCGTTCTTTAGGGGACTATTGTATTATGGTTGATGAAACTCGACCGATGATTGAACCCATTTCTTTTCGCAATGATATGACTAGACGTTCAAGAATGACCTTTAAAATTACCGATAATATGCCAACAACAGGTAAGGCAAGAGGTTTGTCTTATACCGCAACTATAGATGGGAAATGGGTACTAATGCAATACGACGAAAAAAATGACTTATTAATTCATGAATTAGATGAACGAACGCTTTCTGGGGAACATACCCTAAAAATTACGGTAAGAGATGATAGAGGGAATAAAAATGTTTATCAACGGCAGTTTAGACGATAGGCACTTAATCAAAAAGTAGGACAACCGATTCCCCTACCATTGGACCGTTCAGGATTAATGAGCTTATAAGAAAGCGTAATGCCAGCAATAAAAAAGAAATCATTTAAGTTAGGGTTACCTCTTCTCGTTCCTGGCAAAGGAGTTGTTTGATTTAAATCAAAAAAATCATCCACTTGGTAAGAAATATCTGCGGAAATGGTGCCATAAGTTGCAGCCAACTCATCATAATCTGCATAAGTAGAACTCACATCATCTAGGTAGTCGGTAAAAGTATAATTAGCAGAAACATCGAAGCCTAAAGTCAAATCTTCATTCAATAAAAATTTGATACCTATACCCGCCAAAACACTACCATTATATAAACTATAAGGTTGTCTATCCGGAAAAGAAGGAAGCCCTTGTCCTTCGGTATTCAAGGGACGTAATTCGTGAATTTGTCCCAAATATTCTGCTTGTGGATTGAAAGTAAAAAAACTTCCCCCAAAAGCTATATAAGGTAAAATGGTTTGTTGATATTGAGCATTAGCCGCCAACGGATACCATTCTAAACGTAAACTAGCATCTAAAAGTGGGGAGAAAAAACGTAAATTTCGTTGGTTCAAAAAATCGAGACTAGAATTGGCATCATCTCCTTCCAATTCGGTTTTGACTACTTGCAATTTAAGGGCAAAACTTTCGTTAATAGAATACCTTAAAAAACCACCGATGGCAAAATTGGTTTGTGTGGTTAGTACTTGGAATTCACTAGAGGCTAAATCCCCTTGATAATTACTACCACCTGCTAAGAGACCCAATTCTAAGGTTTGCGCATTTAGTTGTAGCAAGAAAGCACTAAGGCAAAACATACCAACTAGGGAATGCCTTGATAGCCATTTATTAAAGCTAATAATTAGTGAAGATTGCTTGTTGAAATAAGGTTGATGCATAATAATACTTTTGAGCTTTACTATGGCAAAAATACATCTATCAGTGAATAAACCTAAATGTATTAAATTAATGAAGAATAGTTGTTAACACGCAAGGCAAAAATAATATACTGTCTTTTATTATCTAAAAACGGTAGTTTTGTTTTTTTGAATAAAAGTATCTTAGAACAAGTTTTTATCGTCTAACGTTAAGTAATAATATATTGACCGCAAAAAGATAGCAAGGTACAGCGCACCGCTTACATTTGTATCATCCCGAAGGGTCGGGACAGGTTTAGTACTGGAAATAAGCCCT
>CAZXYA010000201.1:0-14050 GCA_964644655.1 uncultured Saprospiraceae bacterium
TACTTGCAGGCTGTCCTCGTTCTAATCGAGCCACTTCTTCTCTTGAAAAGATAGCTGCTTTATAATCTTGGAGTAGGGTTGTTAGCGGTTCATGTTGTTGCACTTTCGTTTCATTGACATGCAATCTCATACATAAATTCAGTCGGCTATGATTGAACCGTTTGTCATAGTTTAATCTGGCATCCAGCCCTTTTGTTTTGGTGTCTATTCCATTGGTAAAAAATTGGATTCTGTCAACTCCCGAAGAAGTTAAGATGTCTTCTAATTGCTCATCCGTTGCTTTAGGCGAAATTTGACCACTCAAAACCACTCGGTTTTTTATTTGAATGTGATAGGCATCAAGTGTTAACGTTAAATTTTTGCTAGGTTGTGTGGCTAAACCAATACTGAAATTATTGGAAATTTCTGGGCGTAAATTTGGTATGCCTAAACGTCGAACAATAGGACTATCGTGATTGTCATGCGCCACTTGACTAGCAATAATTTCGCCACCAACGGGTAAAAATTGCAAAGAATAACTGCTGAAATAATTTTGTTGTAATGAAGGTGCTCTAAAACCTGTATTAAAAGTAGACCGAATGGTTAAAGTTGGATTGATACGATAGCGAGAAGACATTTTCCAACTGACATTACTGCCAAAGTCTGAGTACTTTTCAAATCTGCCAGCCAATGCTATTAACCATTTTTTATTAATTTCTCCCTCTATTTCTCCATAAAAGCCGACGTTATTACGAAATTTTCGGATGGCATTTTCAGGCCGAAACCCTCTAAACACTTGGAAGCCTGCATCTTTTGGGGCCCCATCTTCGGTCTGTTCGCCATAATTTTGCCAAGAAACTTCTTCTCCTTCTTTTTGGGTATATTTTTCTAAGCGAAATTCGCTACCAAAAGCAACGTTAATTGGTAAACCCAAAATACCTTTTCGAGTAACATCAATATTTAATAGGTTTTGTAAATAAGCAAAACCTCCTGCATCAGCAGAAGTAGGTGACCTCAAGCCTAAAGAAGCATTATTAGAATTATGAATATTAAACCCAAAACTATTTTGACCTAAGTTATTACTAAAATCTATTTGCCAATCATCTACTAATCCTTTGATGCCAAAAACAGTAGAAAAATCGAAAATATTAGTTTGAATCTTAGGCGAAAAACCCATTGGATATAAACCAGATTGTTTAGCTTCTTCGAAAGGAAAACGGTAGAATCCGCTTGCTTGACCATTTCTATAATTAAAGCTATTATGATTATAAAACCTAAAATTATTTCCTATTGGCAAAGCCATATTTAGAAACAGTCCTGTATTGGTTAAGGCAGCATTTCCAGCACTCATTACTCGGCGATTCCCAAATCCAGTTTGTTCGAAAAAGTCAGTTACCAAACTAGCATCTTCATCTCGACTATCCCCAAAAATGGTTCCTTCATAAGCACCAGAACGATTAACAGCTGCCCGATTTTGGAAGTAAAAAGTAATATTGGTATGGCCTTCTTTTAAGGTTTTTAAGCCAAAATGACTACTCAAAGAAAATTGTTCGCCATCTCCAGCTTCTGTAATACTTGAATTTACTTGGATTTGCCCTTGATTGACTTGTTCTTTTAACTGTAAGTTAATCACCCCACCGATAGCATCAGAACCATATAAAGCGGCGGCACCATCCTTCAAAATTTCTACTTTTTCAATAGCAGCTAAAGGAATTGCATTTAAATCTGTACCGACACTTCCCCGACCAATGGTACCATTAACATTGACTAAAGAAGAAAAATGTCGGCGTTTGCCATTCACCAAAACCAATACTTGGTCGGGGCCTAACCCTTTTAAAGAAATAGGGTCTATATGATCTGTGCCATCACTAATTGTTTGAGTAGCTGAGTGAAAAGAAGGTGTTTCATACTGCAGGATTTGGCCTAATTCAGTTTGATTGGTCTGGTTCAATCGGTCTTGATTTACTACATCTACTGGTACTGCGGTTTCTTGTAGCGTTTTAGGTAAAAAACGATTACCTACCACTAAAATTTCTTCTAGTTTTAAATGTTTTTTAAATTCAAAATCTAATTCAATATTTTCATAACCATCAACTTCAATTTCTTTAGTAATTGATTGGTATCCTACATAACTTGCGGTAATCGAATGCCTTCCTTGCTTGACAACTAGTTCAAATGTGCCTGTTTCATCAGTCGTAACCCCTTTTCCTGCACTCAATAGCGTGATATTTGCGCCAATCATCGGATGACCAGTTTTGTCTTTAGCTATCCCTCGAATGGAGATTTTTGCTTTCCGTACCCGCTTAATGGTATAAATTTTATCGGTAATGGCATCGAATGATAAGTTGGTTTGCTGAGCAATTTCTTTTATTAAAAGCCGATTAAGTGTTTGGCGAGTTGCTTTATCAAAAACAACCGTTTTATTTTGAATTATTTTTTCATCAAAAACAAAGGTAAAACCAGTTGCTTCTTTCAGATTTTCTAATAAGTCTATTAAATGAATGACTTCTGGTTGGTTAACTTGCTTGGGTTCCCCTTTGGATACTGTTGCTTGTCCTACACTATTATTTACAAAAACAAATAGCAAACACAGCACTACACCGAAGTGTAGCAAAATGCTAAATTGGCTAATCGTTTTTTTAAGTTTCATTAATCCTTAGTGAGTATTCGATGAAAAATCAATTAAAGAAGCCTTTTGACCCCTTCAATTGATAAAGCACTAGTTTAGATTTTATAGCAAAGCGGACTTTTTGCGCTTATTGTATTATTATATGTTGACCATTTTTTGTGATATTCACCTCATAACTTCCCTCAATTATAGTTATTAAATCATCCACATTATTAATTGGAAGAGCACCTACGGAATTTCTCACTTCCCCTTGATTTACGCTTGCCGAAAAACGAACTTCAAAACCATAATTATCCGTTAATATTCTAGCAATTTCAGTTAAAGGAGTTTGGTTTAAAATTAATTGATCATTTGTCCAAGCTGTAAAATTAGTTGCTTCGATGATTGATTTTTTATATTTTTTTGTTTTGTCAGTATAAGCTACCATTTCATTGGGTTGCAAATTGATAGATTGATTATCCGATAATTGCATTCGAACTCTCCCTTCTTGCAAAATGACTCGTTTGTTATTAGTACGATTTAAAACATCAAATTCAGTTCCCAATACTTCCACCTTAAAATCATCTGTTTGCACGATGAATTTGATAGGTGTTTTGCGTTCTAATTTAGTCACATTAAAAAAAGCTTGTCCCGCTAACCAGACTGTTCTAGTTGATTTTTCGGCCCAATTCTTTGGTACTTTTAGGCTTGAATTGGCTTGTAAAACAACCTGTGAACCATCGGGTAAAGTCAATGTTTCTGTTTCCCCATAGGCGGTCCTGTAAGTCGTAATGTCATTTGCAGTATATTGCCAAGTTAGCCAACTAGCCGCTATTAGGAATAAAATAGAGGCGGCTACTCGCCACCTCTTGCTTAAAGTAAATAATTGTGTTTGTTTGTTGCCGATAATTCGGCTAGTTGCTTGTTGCTGCTTTTTTATGCCTGACCATAGTGAAGTCATAGCTTCGGCTATTTCAACTTCTGAGGCCATTTCTCTTTCGAAGGAAAGTTGATGTATAAATGCACGAGCTTCTGCTATCAATGCTTTTCTTGCTGCATTGTCCGCTTGCCATTCTTGCCAAAATGTTTTGTGCTGTTGGTGTTGTACCCATTCACAAAACAAATCACTATTTATCAGGTCTTCGACCATTTCAAATCGCTCGTTCTTCATGAAATTTTGCTGAATTTTTTCTTTTACTTAATCGACTGAAAATCTTACTATTTTAAACAAGACGGAAGGATGGCGATATTGTACTCACTTTTTTGAAAATATTTTTTGAGAGAGAGCTTGGTGCGGAGGGCATAGGATTATTGAATACCTTTCCTCAGCCCTATACCCTTTGCTCTCTGCTAACTACGACTCCCAATTTTTTCGCAAAAACCGAATGGCCTTAACGCTATAATTCCGTACAGACTGATAATTTAAGTCAATAATTTCTGCAATTTCAAGGTAAGAAAGTTGATTGTAAAAACGGAGGTAAATGATTTCTTTTTGTTTGGCGGGTAATTGATTTAATAAAATGGCTAAGTGATTGGCTTTGGCTTCTTTTTCTTGTTGAAAAATGCTTAATTCTGACGGGGCAATGATGAAGGAAGGCGCATTATCCGTTAATTGTTGCTGTTTTTTTTCAGCTTGTAATAAATCAATTAGGGTACGTCGATAGGCACTTAATAAATAACTTTTGACGGAAGTCACTTCATTTAAAGTAGCTCTTTTTTTCCAAATTTTAGCAAATAATAATTGGATGGCTTCTTTGGCATAAGTTTCCTGTCTAGCGATTTTAATACCATAAGCCTTCAAGTCGATGTAGTATAACTTGAATAATTGATTAAAGGCATCTTGGTCTCCTTTTTTGATTTTTTGCCAAAGTTTTGTGGTGTCCAAATAATTGAATTTATACCAAAATGATAGAAATTGATTCGGCAATATAATAAAAGGTGGCTATTGTTACCAAAAATATCCAATAAATACCCGTTATTAGCGATAATATTAAGATTTAGAAAATAGGTTAAATATAGCCTACTCCTTTACAAAATAAAATCAAATACATATCAGCCATGAAAAAAATAATCATTTTGCTTTTTGCGATTATAGGTTCTCTGCAAGTAGAAGCACAACAGACAGTCATAAAATCAGCAGCAAAAAAAACAGATAACTTTTCCCAACTATTAAAATATCGAAATATCGGCCCTTTTCGGGGCGGTCGTTCTGTGGCTGCTTCTGGCGTTAAAGGGGACCCGATGACCTATTATATGGGCATCACAGGTGGCGGCGTTTGGAAAACCGAAGATGCAGGTCAGTTTTGGACAAATATTTCTGACGGTTATTTTAAAACGGGGTCCGTTGGGGCAGTAGCCGTTTCAGAAAGTGATCCGAATGTCATTTATGTAGGGATGGGAGAGCATGCCCCTAGAGGAGTGATGACCCACCATGGCGATGGCGTTTATAAATCCATTGATGCAGGAAAAACTTGGACCCATCTTGGTTTGGAAGCTACTCAGCATATTTCCAGAATTGAAATTCATCCAACCAATCCAGATGTAGCGTATGTGGCAGCACAAGGCGCTTTATATAGTAAATCCAAAGAAAGAGGGATTTATAAAACAATTGACGGTGGAAAGACTTGGACAAATATCCTTTTTGTAGACGAAGGAACAGGCGCAGTAGAATTATCTATGGATATGAATCATCCACATATTTTATACGCTGCCATGTGGGAACATCAACGAGTGCCTTGGAAAGTGATTAGTGGTGGGCCTGGTAGTGGTTTGTATAAATCAGTTGATAGTGGTGCTACTTGGAAAAAGATTCATAAAGGCTTACCTGATGAAAAAGGAAAAATGGCAATCTCTGTTTCGCCTGCCAATTCTGATAAAGTTTACGCTTTGATTGAAAGTGACTCTGATAAAGACAAGGGGGGCTTATTTGTATCGAATAATGCAGGAGAAAGTTGGAGTTTGGTAAGTGGGGATAACCGACTAACACAAAGAGCTTGGTATTACATCGAAGTATTTACAGATCCTGAGAACGAAAATATGGTCTATGTGTTAAGTGCGCCAGCTTTGCGATCAATTGATGGAGGGAAAACTTGGTCGAGAATTACAGGGACACATGGCGATTTTCACGATTTATGGATAAATCCAGATAATCCTAAAAATTTATGTATTGCCAATGACGGTGGCGCAGCGATTAGTTTTAATCGAGGCAAAACTTGGTCCAGACAAGACAATATGCCAACCGCCCAATTTTATCGAGTCAATGTCGATAATATGGTCCCTTATAATATTTATGGTGGACAGCAAGACAATACTTCCATCAAAATTTCTAGTCGATCAATTAGTAGATATGGGATTACTCAAAGTCATTGGGAGCCTTCCGCTGGGGGGGAATCTGCCTTTTTAGCATTTGACCCTGATAATCCACGCTATGTAATGGGCGGTAGTTATCTAGGGACTATCAATCTATTGGATACCGAAGCCAAAGCGAGCACCAAAGTAATGGCAGCACCCAATCAATATTTAGGGGAACCAGCCAGAGATATGAAATATTTGTATAACTGGAATGCGCCAATTATTTGGTCTAAGCATGAACCTGGTACTTTTTATCATGGTGCGCAATATTTATTACGAACCAGAGATATGGGAAAAACTTGGGAAGAAGTTTCTCCTGATTTAACTCGAAATCAAGACGATAAACAGGGCAATGGTGGTGGACCATACACCAATGAGGCAGTAGGCGCGGAAAATTATGGCACCTTGGCTTATGTTATAGAATCACCCCATGAAAAAGGAGTGATTTATACAGGTAGTGATGATGGCTATGTACAATTGACAAAAGATGGTGGCGCAAACTGGCAAAATATTACCCCTAATGGTTTAGCCGAATGCCTCATCAATGCCATCGAAGTATCCCCACATGACCCTGCGACTGTATATATCGCAACTACTCGTTACAAATTTAATGATCATCGCCCAGGTTTATATAAATCCACCAATTATGGTAAAACTTGGAAGGCGATTAATACAGGTATTGCGAATAATGCATTTACTAGAGTGGTCAGAGAAGATGAAACTCAAAAAGATTTATTATTTGCAGGTACTGAATTAGGGATGTTTATATCTCGAAATGGTGGACAAAACTGGGAAACGTTCCAATTAAATTTACCCGTAACGCCTATTTTGGATATGAAAATCCGACATGATGATTTGATTATTGGTACTTCTGGTCGGTCCTTTTGGATTTTAGATGATTTAAGTCTGGTTAGACAATTTACCAAGTCAGCGCCTGTCGTTACTTTGTATCAACCTGATGCTGCTATGTTAACCAATGGTGGCAGTCCCTTAAATCGAACGAGTAAAAAATTCAAAGGTACGCATCCCTTATATGGGGTTAACCCTGCTACTGGCATGGTCTTGTATTACCAATTGCCAAAAGCAGAAAAACAAGGCCCTATTAAATTAACCATTAAAGATGCAGACGGAAATGTCATTCGCACCATTAGTTCTGAAAAAGATAAAAGTTTCAAACCTTGGGCAGGCGGTCCTCCTGCTGAACCAACTTTAATGAAAGAAAGTGGATTGAATCGTTTTGTTTGGGATATGAAACATAAATCTTTGACTGGTGTACCTGGGGTTTATCTAGAAGCCAACTTCCGAGGGCATAAAGTATCCCCTGGAACATACACCTTGACTTTAGAGCAAGGAACAGCAAGTGCTACCCAAACAGTAGAAGTCTTAGCCAACCCTAATTACCCAACAGATGCAGCGACTTATGCAGCTTATGATGGCATCATGAACGCTATGGAAGCCGAAGCGAGCAATATGCACAATCTGATAAACACATTGCACGATTTGCAGGGGAAAATAACGACCATCACCAATAATTTATCGGCCGATAAAAAAGCCTTAAAGACGGATGGCACAACATTGGTCAAACAAATAAAAGCGTGGGATGAAAAAATGGTTCAAAGAAAATCTAAAGCTTATGATGATGTAGAAAACTTCCGACAAGGATTTACCGCACAATACCTATTTTTATTAAATCAAACGGAAAGTGCGATACCAAGAGTCAATCAACCAAATATTGATAGAAAAAAGGAACTAGATGCACAATGGGCTGTATTGAAAAAAGAAGGAATGGATTTATTAAAAACGGCTATTCCTGCTTATAATCAACATTTATGGGATGCTGGTATTGGGGCGCTTTGGGAGAAGGAATGAACAAGATGATAAGGTAATGAGATTAATGAGTTAATGAGGTCGTTTCTTATTAACTCATTAATCTCGCTAACCTCATTACCTAATCAATTTTAATCAATAATGAGTCAGCCAAAATCAGCAGGCAATTATAATCCCAAAACACTAAAACTCCCTTCCAAAACAGCATCCCCCGCCTTCAACTGCACCCAATACCCACCACGCTCCAAATACCGCTTATACCTCACAAAATAAGCGGTGTCACTATCCACATTTTCCACCACCAAATCCCACCGAAACTGATTCAATCCCTGCTGCCCCTCAATCTCCTGCGACCAAACAACCGTATCTGAATCATCCAAAATAACCAACTCCACCGTATCTGCCTCCACCAACCAAAAACTAAAAACCACCTTTTCCACCGTACTCTTATCAATATCTCCATGCGTATCTCGCCGCTTAGGAAATTGCGCATCAGGAATGGTAAACAAATGGTCTGTCTCCAAAGGAAAACCCAAATCAGCTAGTTCATAAAGTACATTCAAATCAAAAGTATAAATCCCACGCCCATGCGTAGCAACGACCAATTCTTGTTCTCGTTCTTGGATAGCTAAATCTGCTACTGAAACAACGGGCAAATCATCTCCTAATAACTCCCAAGATGCTCCTTGATTCATAGAAATATAAACGCCTCGATGTGTGCCGATATATAAAACATTTTCGTGAACAGGGTCTTCTAAAATTACATTAACAGGCGCATTGGGTAAATTAGCGGTAATAGATTGCCAAGTTTCCCCATAATTGTCGGAGACATATAAATAAGCGGTCAAATCATCTTCATTTAAACCTGTCATAGCCGCATAAACTCTGGAAGTTTGAAAATTAGAAGGACAGATACTGCGGATATATTGATGGGCTAAACCATCGGAATATTCCGTCCAATCCTGCCCATCATTTTTGCTACACCAAAAAGCGCCGTGGTCGGTACCGACGTATAATAAACCCGCTTGCAATTTGGATTCGGCAATCATGCCTGCGGCAGTAGATTTTTTGGCAGGATTGGCAGAAATGGATAAATCGGGACTGATTTGCTCCCAAGTATCGCCTCGATTGATGGATTTCATTAAATGATTGCCACCATGATAAAGGGTTTGGGTAGCGTGGGGAGAAATAAAATAAGGGGTGACAAAATTATATTGTAATTTATTTCTAAACGTTTTAATGTGTTTGGGAGCAATGACTTTGGAGGTGTCTGCTTCCATATCTCGCCTTAAAATATAGCCATTTTGCATGCTAAAATAAACGGTATTTGGGTCGTCGGGGTCAACTTGGGTCACACAACCATCGCCACCACTCCAAGCGTCTATCCAAAGATATTTCCAAGTATCCCTTTGCGTTGGTGACCATTCTTTGGAAGGCCCAAAAACGGTCGCATCATCTTGCGTGCCGCCATAAATATTATAAGGTGTCTGATTATCTAAAGTAATGGTATAAAATTCTCCTGTGGGGATATTATTATGATGTAACCAATTTTTGCCTTTATCATAACTGGCATATAAACCACCATCATTGCCCAATAATAAATGGTTGGGATTATTGGGATTTATCCATAATTCGCAATGGTCTAAATGCAAGGTTTGGGCTTTGCTAGGTTGTAGATGCGTGACATTGCCGCCGACTAACTCAAAAGTTTTACCGCCATCTGTACTATTTGCCATTCTAACGCCTAAGCCATAAATAGCTTCGTCATTTTGTGGATTGACATACATATCCGCAAAATACCAGCCAATGTCGGGGAAAATTAGTAAGGGTTTATCATGTGTCTTTTCCCATAATGCACCACCATTTTGGGTTTTATAGACTTCTGCTGCTTCCATTCTTTTATTCGCTCGATTATCCATCAAAGCATAGACTTTCTCCGAATTTTGGTAAGAAACGGCTAAACCAATCCGACCAATTTTATTATGTTTCGGCAAACCATTGGCTATTTTTTGCCAAGTGGTGCCACCATCTATACTTTTATAAATACTACTTTTTGCGCCATACACACTTTCCATTAATGGTTGGGTAATATCATTTTCCCACATAGAAGCATAAATAATATTCGGGTTATTCGGTGCAATGACTACATCATTTGCCCTCGTATTTTCATCGACATATAAAACTCGTTCCCAATTCTTTCCACCATTGGTACTTCTATATACTCCTTTAGCAGTTCCTTTTGTCCAAAATTTACCCAAAACAGCGACAAAAACAATATCTGGATTGGTCGGATGTACCGCTATTTCTCCAATATGCCAAGTATTTTCTAAGCCTACCTGTTGCCACGTTTCGCCGCCATTATCAGAGCGATAAACACCTGTGCCGGGCATGGTAAAATTTCGATTTTTGCGCAAACTTTCACCTGTTCCTACATAAATAATATTTGGATTGGAAGGGGCTACTGCAATATCGCCAATTCCTTGGGCGGCTTGATTGTCAAAAATGGGTCGCCAAGTCAATCCATTATTGGTGGTCTTCCATAAATTACCTGAACCGAAGGCGGCGTACATTATGCTTGGATTGGTCGGGTCAACTTGTACGGCTTCTATTCTGGCGGAGTTTAGGACAGGGCCAACGGGTTTCCATTTGCTGTGAAAACGGGTATTTTGTTTAGATTCTTGATATTGTTGGAAGGAATGGAGTAGGGGAGAAGGTGCATTTTGACCAAAGACGAAAAAGGTAATTGATAGAAAATTAATAAGGAGTAGATAGCATTTAGGCATATACTGAATTTATAATCTGTAGGACTTGAAGTTTGTTGGGAAATGATGCTTTATATATTCAAATTATTTTATTCACTACTTAAAACAAGCGAATTAAATTGTATCTTTGAAGAAATCAATTGTTAAAATGACAAATTTATCAAAAAAATTAATTCGATTTGATTGGGCGATTAAATCTTTGCTACGAGATAAAGCTAATTTTGATGTACTTGAAGGATTTTTAGGTGCATTATTAGAAGATGATGCTATCCAAATTATTGAATTATTAGGAGAAGAAGGACAGCAAGACGATGAAGATGAAAAATTTAATAGAGTGGATATATTGGTCAAAGATGCTAAAGACCGAAGAATAATTATTGAAGTACAAACTACTAGAGAATCTGATTACTTGGAGCGTTTACTCTTTGGCACTAGTAAGTCAATCGTAGAAAATATTGGTTTAGGCAAAGCATACAAAAATATTCATAAAGTTATTTCGGTTAGTATTCTATTTTTTAATTTAGGAAGGGGAGAGGACTATCTCTATCATGGGACAACTAGTTTTATTGGGATGAATGATGGAAAACCTTTAATTATTAAACGTAAAGAAGAACATGTAATTAATGGACAAAAAGTAATCCAATTCAATGATAGAAATATATTTCCAGAATATTATTTAATTCGAATCGAAAAGTACCAAAATATTATTCGAAAAAAGATAGATGAATGGATTTATTTAATTAAGAATAGTGAAGTAAAGGAAGGTTCAAGTGCTAAAAATATTGATAGTGCTGCTGAAAAGTTAAGCTACTTAAACATGAGTGAAGTAGAAAAAAAGCGATACGAACAATTTTTGATTAATTTGCATCGAGAAAAAGATATTCTAGATACAGCAAAAGAAGAGGGGTTGAAAGAAGGAAGAGAGGAAGGCCTGGAAAAAGGACTAGAACTGGGAAAGAAAGAAAAAGCACTTGAAACGGCTTGTAAACTTAAGCAGTTAGGTACTTTAACGAACTCAGAGATTGTTGCTATTGTTGGTCTAACCATTAAAGAAATAGATAATTTGGAATGCTGAAGTCACTAAAAAACAATCAAATGAAATCCTTCCAATCCTTCCAAAAGCAATTATTCCAACAAATCCAAATAGAAGCTACCCCTGCCATTTCAAAAGAAATAGAAGCCGCCTATTTTGATACCCCTAGACATCACTTCGTAGATAAATTATTGGATTATAATGAAGCCAAAGAAATTATTGAAATTCCAATAACGCCAGAAAATCTACCCAAATACTTACCACAATTGTATGGCAACCATCCGCTTGCTTTGGCGGTTGACGAAAAAGGCGTAGGCATTTCTTCTATTTCTCAACCCTCGGCTGTTTTATCCATGTTACAAAAATTGGATATTCAAAAAGGGCAGCGGATATTAGAAATTGGGACGGCGAGTGGCTGGAATGCAACTTTAATGGCTAAATTAGTGGGTGCAAAAGGGGAAGTCCATTCCATTGAAATTATTTCGGATTTAGTCCAACGAGCAAAAAATAGAATAGCTAAGTATCAATTGTCTAACGTGCATTTATACGATGGAGATGGTGCGGTGACCACCTATGGTCAAACTTTTGACCGAATTATGTTTACGGTGGGGGCTTATGATATTCCAGCCTTTATGTTTCAGCAATTAAAAGCAGATGGATTATTATTAATGGTGTTGAAAACTAGAGGGCTTTTTGACAGCATGATTTTATTGCAAAAAAAAGGGAATTATTTAGTGTCTATCCAATTAGACCCAGGTAGATTTGTTCCTTTAAAAGGGAAATATGCGATGCCCCAATTGGATGCACTCAAATTGGACAATTTATCATTTTGGGAAAGAATAAAAGTTCAGCCAGTTTATCAACAACCATTTTGGTGGGGGAATCAATCCAAGAATCCAAGAACTAAGTTGGTTAAAGTGGTTGGGATTACTTCTTTTTTAGGCATTACGGAATCCAATTTTTATCTTTTTGAAAATGACCAAAATGAGATTGCTTTTGGATTGGTAGAAAAAGAAAGGGAATCTGTTGTTGTTTGGAGAGATAATCAATTAGTAGCTTATGGAAATACAAACGCATTGACCAAAATAAAGGCAGCCTTTCAACTATATTTTGATTTGGGAATGCCTAGTGCCAATTGTTTTCAACTAAAAGTATATCCTATTTATGAAACAGTTGTAGTAGGGGAGAAAGAATGGTTAGTAAAGCGAAAGGATGCTCAGTTTTTATGGTCTTTAGAAAATGGATAGCTTATCTAACCTATACTATTATCTAGCTTACCTAGCTCGACAAATCCGTTGCTAAGTTTTTTTAACAACGGATTAGTAAGTACTTGGACATAATTAAATTTAGTTTTTGACCGAGGGAATTTTTGATTTAGACAAGGCATTTTTTGCAGTAATAGCTAGGCTATTACTGCAAAAAATAACGAGGTATAAATTAAAAAGTACCCGTCAAAAAGTATAAGATAATTGTGTCCACGTACTTATTAGCAATGGATTATTATTTATTTTTAGTTGACGATTTAAATAGTCTTTGCAAAAAATACCCGTTATTGAATGAAGAGTAAAAGATACTTATAGAAATAGCCTACTGCTATGTAAAGTAAATCTCAATTAGTTATAATGTCGTTTTTTAGGTGCATTAGCACCGACTATATTTGTAAACTTCGGCCCCAACTTACTTTCTAGTTAGAGGTGCGTCAGCACCGATTATATTCAACATGGTCGGTGCTGACGCACCTTTATGGAGGTGATGCTAAGGGCTTGCGTAAAAATAAACGTTACACTTAAAGGATATAAATAGCCCATAAACAATACGTTTACTGTATCACTTGTTTTTACGCAAGCCCTAAGTGGTTTAGTTACAAATATGGTCGGTGCTAGCGCACCTTTAAGTTTTGGAATTATTAATCAAAACTTTAGAAACATAGCATTACCTATGAAAAATAGAAAATCTCACCAAGAATTTTATAATTATTTTAGTATAAGAACTTTTGTCCAACACCTAAGAACCTTTGTCCATTCTTTTAGGGCTGCTTCTCCTGCATCTTTGCACCGTAGTTATAGCGTACTTAAAAAAATATGAAAGACGCTTCAATTAATCTAACAATTATAAAATAATAAAAGATGTTAAAGTCAAAAGTTTTCAATGTAGCAATGATGCTAGTTTTTTTGTTTGCAGGTACCCTTCAAGCCCAAGTAAATAAGGTGAAGTTGACGCAAATTCCAGGCGAATTTATAACAGAAAGTTTGTCATTGGAGGCAGGAGATTATCAATTTGAGATAGCGAATAAAGGGGTTGACCATGTGGTAGGCTTTGTCTTAGCCCCAAAAGGAAAGACCGACGCAGCGAATCATATCAAAGCAGCTTATGTAACCGCACCAGTAAAAGATGGAACGAGTTCCATGACTAATGTAGTGTCGCTTACCCCAGGCGAATATGTTTACTTCTGCCCATTGAATCCTACTGGACAATATGATTTAACGGTAA
>CAZXYA010000202.1:0-13705 GCA_964644655.1 uncultured Saprospiraceae bacterium
AGCAGCTTAAATTCTTATTTTTACACATTAATCATTTTTGTTGTTCAGTAGAATATGATATTCATGAGTTTTAAAAAATAAAAATATGTCAGTAGTAAAGACATCAGAGATAAAGTTAAAAATTGGTTTAGACAAAGATAAATTACCCATTCAAATAGATTGGCAAGCAGATGGTGGTACTAGTGGGGGAAAATCTACCCCAGCCAAAGCCTTTCTATTATCCATTTTTGACAAAGAATCGCGAGATACTTTAAAAATGGATTTATGGACCAAAGATATGCAGGTCAATGAAATGGATCGTTTCTTTTTTCAAACTTTAAGAGGCTTGGCAGATACTTATTTTAAGGCCACTCAGAATCAGCAATTGGCTACTGATATGCAAAAATTTGTGCAGTATTTTGGGGAACAGACAGAGGTTTTGCCCAAGCAGCAATAAGGTATCGATATTAGATAGTCAAGTAAAAAATGATAATTATCTGTGTTAAAAATTAATTCGTGTTATAAAATAAATGAACACGGATGAGTAATAACATGGATAATTATTATTTACTGATTTTACGCACTAGCACCAAAGGTGCGATATATATTAACATAGGGCGAAAGCCCTATGGAAAACGAAAAGGGTAGAAATTCTAGCTCTGAAGGAGCGACCTATTAAAACATCGCACGATTTATGTCGCACCTTTGGCGCTCTATTTCGGTATGCTTTAGAAACATTGGGTTATCACCCAATGCTGGTATATGCCGCACCTTTGGTGCTCAATAAGCTTTCTTTGCGTAACATCAGTTATTTATTAAAATAGGCGGTTTTCTCTCCTTCCATCAAAATAGCTTGCAAATAATTTATTCACAGCTCAGAGAGCTATGTTACAGAAGTTAATATAAATGAACCCTGTTCTAGAATCTACCTACCAAATTCGCTTCGACGACTGCGATGCTTTCCAGCATTTGAATAATATGAAATATTTGAGGATTTTCTTTACAGAAAGAGAAGATCATGAAATGCTTCAACTTGGATTTGATATGTATCAATATCAAAAAGAAACCAATAAAAGTTGGGTGACAGGTATGAATCAAATCGCCTATTTTAGACCTAGTTTTTTAATGGAAAAAGTAGTTATACAATCCACTATAATAGAATGGAATCCAACTGATTATTTAATGGAAATGTATATGTGGGATGAAGCAAAAACACAAATGAAAGCCTTGTTTTGGTGCCGAATGATTCACTTTGATTTCACAACAAATAAGCGGGGTACACATGATGATTTTTTAGATAAAATATTAGGTGTTCATGCTAATCCACTACCCCAGCCTATGACTTTTGAGGAACGAGTAAAAACTATAAAAAAGCGAGTCTAGGGATTTCGAAAAATAATTTATACAGACGAGCTAGGAGAAATAGGTTGTACGGATTTATACGGATTTTATAAATTTCTATTGTAACGGTTCAGTACGCCTAAGAATATAGCTTATTTTACCATTTAAGGTATAAAAGTTCATTTAAGATGCGCCATAAAATCAACTAAATGAACTTAAATAACTATATGGTAGAAAAACACCTATTTCTCATCTTGGTGGTGAATAGTTACTTTCTATTAAAAGAAAAAAAGGGTGCTCAGTTTATACCAAGCACCCAAAAGTTATGTGTAGTTTTCAAGTATGAATCAAATAGTCTTTACTCCAATACAATCATTTTCTTAGTCGCAATATAATTAGCAGCCTCCAATTGATAGTATAGTACACCTGTTGCACTTAAATCTCCTGCTTTCAACGTAACTTGGTTAGCACCTTTGGCATATTCTCCTTTAATGGATTTCAATATTTTACCTTGTACATCCATTATAGTCAAAGTCGCATTTCCAGCAGTTGGTAAGTTAAAGCCAATAACTGTTGTTTCTTTGAATGGGTTGGGTGTATTTTGTGCCAATGTGAAACCATCCTCAGCTTTAGTAGTAAAGTCAATCTTTACCTCCATTAATTCACCCGCAGCATTATAGGCTTCAGCAATAGTCCTATCAGAATTGACGGTTACTAATTCGCTTAATAAACCAGCCGTCGCAGCAGTAAAGGTAACTGCAAATAGTTCCTCATTATTAGTTACCTCCCCATTCCAAGAAGTAGTAATAAGTCCTCTTTCCGCCCAATTAGTATTGAAGTTAGCAGCCTTTGCAATGCCTTCTGTAATCGTTGCATTTTGACCTGCCACTTTTAAGGTAAATTGATATCCTTGTACGTTCACAATTTCAGCAGCTGTAAAGGCTAGAGTTACCCTTTCGCCCGCTTCAACAAAGCGATTATCTGTAGTTAAGGTGAATAGACCATTTGTGGTCCTAGCTTCGGCACCTAATAAGCTATTAGCTTGAGCGTTTCCATTTACATCACCTATTTTCACTCCAACAAAATCCATATTTTCCATCTGCTCATTTAGGGCATTAATAGTATAGAATTCATTAAAGTTTTCAGCAGCAGGATTAGCAGAAGTAAATTCATGATGTGCATCTACAAAACGCCAACTATCATTATTAGAGAATTCAGTTGTAATATTCAAAATCAATTGTCTCAATTGCACCATGTCAAAAGCAGTAATAGTTCCAGACTTATTCACATCTGCTGCTACATATTTATATGGAGAATCAAATGGTGTAATACCTAAAATATGCTTGCTAATTAATACCAAGTCAAAAGTAGATACCCCGTTTAATGGATTAATATCTTTAATTGGCGTTAGGGTATAATCCGCTCCCATTTCCATAGTAAAGGCAAACTCTCCATCTGTAGTAGTTGTCATGGAGGTTTCAGATGCTCCACTTAATACCACCTCTACTTTTTCTACATTTTCTCCTGTAGCTGTCGTAATTTTACCCGCAAGCATACCACCTGGTTCAAATCCTACACAAATAGCCATATTATCTTGGACAAGAACAAAAGTCTCCGCAAAATCCCAATTTCCTTCTTCATCTACCACATAGATTCTCACCGTATTTGTACCAACTCTTTGGCAATCAAATCGTAATACTTTTTCTAAATTTAAAACCTCTAGTAGCGTTGTAGGTGCTTCCCCTTCAAAGGCAGACCAAATTCTAAAATCTAAAAAAGATTGATCGGTACAATTATCAAAACTATTTAGGTTCAAGTCTGTTGCCCATACTTCTGCCGCTCCAATTTCCATTAAATTAACAGATAATCCATTAGAGACATAAGGGGTTGGCTTCTTACAATCCCAAAATTTAATTGCTTCTCCTCTATTACCTGCTGAATTTCCACAGTTGTCAAATGCCCAAAATTCTGCATAATAAACTTCTTTATTAGACACGACAAAAGAAATTTCATTTGTTTCAGACTCTGCGACTAATTCCCCACTCGCATTAAAAAGTCTACCCTCCCAATTAATAGTAGCAGAACAATCAATAGCTGTAGCAGTCCAAGTTTTCAGTTCATCACATTCAAAAGGAGCTGCACCAGGTGTAATATCTTCTTCTCCATAAGGAGCTGCATCAAAATCTACAGCATTAATACATGGTTCAGGATCAATGACGGTTACAACTGGGGCTTCGTTATCATGTACTCTTAAAACTTGTACATAGGTCCAGTAGCCATTATCTTCATTGCCATCACTAGTAATCATTCGTGTATCTCGAACAATTCCATGATCATCCTCTACCCTTGCAATTTCAACTGGTTCTTGTCCAGCTTGGTATTTACACCAGTTAATAATATGGTAGGTTCTTTCAATTTTAAAACAAGCATCACCAGGAATCTCAAATTGTCTTTCTGTGACTTCATATCCTAATAAATCACAGGCTCCATTAATCAACTCAAGATTTTCAGCAGGTGCAGTCGCACCACATTCTCCTTCCCAATCTATTGGGAAAGTAATTTTCCAATCTTGCATCGCTTTAATTGTAATTTCTTGGACCACCCAAGCAGATTGATTACCAGACCAATCTATTGCACGGTATCTTCGTTTAGCACTAGCTTCTCGACAAGGCCATTCAATTAATTGATATTCTTGCTCAAAAGTTAAGTCTCCACATTCCGTGCTATTTAGGTTATCTTCGCAAATTTTAAGGATTGCTGGATTTCCAAATTCTGCATTATAAAAAGCTAATAACTCTCCTTCTAAAGGGACATATTCAGATGCGTCCATTTCAAAATCCTCATCTGTATCAGTTGAAATTCCTAAAGCACCATTATGGTAATCTTCACAATTCCCTTGAACATTTTCTAAAGGTCTACAGAAAGGATTAATTTTATCCTCAACTTCTACATTTAACCAACAGATATTGACATTATCTTTATTATCAATAATTTGTAATTCTAATTGTAAATTTGGATGAACATATTCGCAACCAATATTTACATATTCTGTAAAGGAATCTTCTGTCCCTTTTACTCTAATTAGTTTCGATTTAATACCACAAGCATCATAACTACCAGCGTCTACATCTTCTGCATACACTCTTGCGCCCCATTCGTCTGGTAAAGAAACGTTTAATTCATCAATACAAGCTGCTGATGGAAGGGTAACATCTTTAATCACAACAATTTGGAATAAAGTATCATTTAATAATTGTTCATGGCAATCATCTGAAGCAATCCATTTTAATTCAAAAGAATCACAATCTAAAGTCGCCCAATCTGTTGGGTCAATCGTCCATTTTACACCATCCTCTATTCTTGATACCATATCTAAATTCACAGTTGGCCTGTCATCACAATTATCTGTTGCTCTTGGAATTGTAATTTTATTAATGTCAAAAGTGCAAGAAAAATGATCTAATTCAATATCAAGTGGCGTCCCTTCTCCAATCACAAAAACAGGGGCAGTTGTATCTGAAAATTCTATAAAAGTAGTATCAATTCTTTTTGGTCCATTACTCGGATCACACCAATCTAAAGCATTCCAATAAATAAACTTTTTGCTACCACAGTCTGTAGTAGGAATGTCCTCTTCTTCGGAAGTTAAGATATAACCACAAACATAAGTCTCTGTGTTCAAAGGAAGGGTATCTCTAACTTCAAAAGTATTGTTTCTCCAAACACCAACCTTTAGGCCAGGGAATTCAATAGTAGGATTCTCCGTACATTCAACCGTTATATTTCCTGTGTTTGCCACAAAAAGAGGATTGTGAACATCTGGACGAATCATCGTGATAACTTTAATAGCTGTTCCAATATTTCCACAATCGTCTGTTGCGCTAAAAATAATGGTTGCCTGAGTCGTATCTGGTGAACCTAAATCAGCAAAACAAGGATCCGTTTCCGCCATAGTAACCGTAAAAGTTACTGGCACATCTGCATCACAATTATCAATTCCTTTTACGCCTAATAAAGCAGCTAATCCAGTAGTATCACAAGCGATTAGTGTATCAGGTGTAGATAGAATATCTATCCAAGGGTTACTTTCATCTTTAAGTCTCAAAATAGTCTCACAAGATATAGCTTGGATGCCATTATCACATTGTACCCCTGCTGGTATATCAGGTAAATTATCCCCATCTCTATCTCCGTAATAAATTCTTTCAATATTAACAATAGCCGTTCCACCACAAACAGAAAGTCCTGCTGCTTTAATTGTATCTACGGTAATAGTTGGGTAAACAACTGAACCTAAATTATCATGGCCAGTTGTTTTTAAAACAACTTGATCTTTACCTGTACCTAAAGTAATCGTAATGTTGTATTGTAAGTATCTAGAGGTGTCACAAGGATTTTCTAAAACATCATCTGGTCTTAAAACCGCCGTACAAGCAGCGCCTAAAGCCACATTAATTTCGTCATTACAGACCAAAGAAGGGGCTTGTACAGAAAATAATTGGGCCAATACTTTAGTTGTGTCCGCTAATAATTTACATTCTACTAAATATTGTCCAATCGCAAAATGTCGAACCATCGTAGGCATAGCACCTCCTGCTGCTAATATTTCTTCCGCACAAACTTCTCCATATTGATTTCTCACTCTTACAATGATCTCATTATCGGCGGTAAGTGGCGTTCCACAAACACTTACTTGAGGTGCAGGAATAGTTACCTCAGCGTAAGGGTCATCGGCACATTGAAGTTTTACGCCTGTAATATTAATTGGGGCAAGCGTAATATCTCGCTCTTCACAATCTACCCAAGCATCCCAACCAGTTCCTTTTCTATTATCTCCATCTGTTTTTAACATAAAAGTCAAACAACCTGTTGGATTAGTCTTTGGATTACAAGTAGCATTAATCCAACCACCAAAAGCTTGGGCGTTTCCAACGCCAGAGCCTGATCCTATTATTGGTGCAGCATTTGCCCTTACGGAATCTTTGCTACCATCAAAAGCAATCAAAGAATCTCCATCTTCTAAATCAAAGGCAGTAAAAACGACCTTCACTCGATGCCATTGGTCCATAGGGCAAATCTCAACGGTATCTCTTCGCTGATGATCATCCCTATAATTTCCGTCATTTCCCCCATCATCTGTAAATCTTAAATCTTCAGCAGTTACTTCTCCCCCACATAGGGCGAGCGTATCTGATGTACAAGTAGTATCTGCAGTAGCAAACT
Source organism: uncultured Saprospiraceae bacterium (assembly GCA_964644655.1). GTDB lineage: Bacteria > Bacteroidota > Bacteroidia > Chitinophagales > Saprospiraceae > JAFMDF01. The sequence continues at coordinate 6,544 of CAZXYA010000202.1, forward strand.
GCATGACAATAGTCTGTGCTTGCAGGGTATTAATTGTTAAAAACAAGCAAGCAAACAGAAAAAATTGTAGTGTTTGGGTCAAATTAGCCCAGTTTTTCGAAAGGGTAAAATTCCTTTTTTCCATGAGTGGATAATAATTTTGTGTGGTTTAACTAAGAGCTTGTTGAGAATTTATCCTCCCGAAGGATCGGGACAGTTTTTGGATTAAAACAAACTCCCAAAAAGCTCTAACAATTCTATAAAATGATGTGCTCCACAGCGCTGATTGGCATGTGCTGGAAGTATAAAAATTTAGGATAAGGAAGGTTGGTGTTTTAAAAACGTAATTGAAAGGTTGCTCGTACAAGGGGCAACAATGTACGGTTCAGTAACAGAAAATTCCCTTTAATTTTGGGTAGTTTCCATTACTACAATTACTTTCATTCATTTTTAAATAAACTTAGCGGAAGAGGAATATCAATAATATTTGTTTGTTGACGATTGATGGTCGTCTATTATCGGTAACTCCCAAAGGATAACATCAAAAGAAAAACTAAATTTAAATTTAATTTCAGCATTTCTTTAGTAGAAAAGGTTAGTTAAATGTGTAACTTAAATCGGTTAAAAAAATTAATAATAATTTCAATAAAATGTTAATCGGTTAAAAAGTATCAATACAAATTTAATCAACACTTTTTACAAAGAGCAGTTATCGGTTCTCAGTTGTCAGTTACCTTCTTGATATGAAAACTGATAACCGACAACTACTTTAAAAGTGTCGAATATTTTTGCTTAACTACTTATTGCGCCTTTATATTTGACGACTTAGGAAAGTGATAAAAATAAATTTACAAATTAAAGACGCTCTGTTCCAGAATTTTGTTGGCAATTTAAGTAATTGATTATCAATAAGATGCTATGGGATACGTCAGCTATTTTGGGTTTTTAAAAATTGAATGTAGAAAAATTTGTTTTTTTCATAACCCATTGATAATCAATCTGTATTTTTCATAACTGATTGATTATCAGTAATATTGCCACCAACATTTTTCTGGAACAGCGCCATTAAAGATTATAACTAACTGGTTATCAGTATTTTTTAATTTTAATTTGCATTTTAATTTTAATTGATTCCTTAGTTTTTCTTTGTACTTAAAATCAGTAGAGCTTAATTTAAAATGTAACAATCCAAATCTAAACGTAATTCAATGCTAAAATTACAGGTAATAGAAACATCGGGGATATTACTCCATCCCCGATGTAACTTATCTAACTCAAAATTAAGTTTCGAGTATTTTTCTAGTAATAAATCTTATTCAATAATAATCATCTTCTTAGTTGCTACATTATCCGCAGCTTCTAATTGATAGTATAATATGCCTGTAGCCCCTAAATCAGTCGTGCTTAAGGTTATGTGGTTGTATCCTTTTGCATAATCTGCTTCTATGGTTTTTAATACCTTGCCTTGAATATCCATCACTTTTAGGGTAGCGATTCCAGCAGTTGGTAAGTTAAAACCAATGGTCGTTGCTCCATTAAATGGATTCGGTGTATTTTGATTCAACACAAATCCTTTGGTAGTTGTAGCACTATTAAAGTTGATAGCAACATTTAATAAATCGCCATCTGTATTATATGCTTCAGCAGTTGTAATAGCAGAAGAAATTTCTATCATTTCGCTCAATAAACCTGTCCTATTTGGTATAAAAGTTAAGCCAAACAACACTTCATTAGTCTCAGTAGCTATCGGCGTTTCACCATTCCAAGAAGTAGTAATTACGCCTCGTTCCGCTAAGTTCATATTGAAATGAGCTGCTTTAGCAAGTCCTTCTATTATCGTCGCTTTTCCAGCAACATTTAAGGTAAATTGGTAACCAGAAGTCTTTGCCAAATCCGTGGCAGCAAATTCAACAGTCACACTTTGTCCAGCCTCTACAAAACGGTCCATTACATCCAAGTTTACTGTACCGTTAGTAGTACGAGATTCACCAGTCAATAAACTATTCGCAGAACCACTTCCATTTACATCCCCAATCTTAACTGCTGTGAAATCCATAGCTTCCCTATTTGTAGCCAAATTATTGACGCTTACAAACTCATTGAAGTTCTCAGCAGCAGGATTAGAGGAAGTGAAGGTATATCCAGCTTCTACAAATCTCCAACTAGTATTATTAGGAAATTCGGTTGTAACATTTAGGATCAATTGTCTTAATTGAACCATATCAAAAGCAGTAATTGTTCCAGATTTATTAACATCCGCAGCAATTTGTTTAAAAGGACTATCTAAAGCTTTCGTTCCTAAGATATGCTGGCTAATTAAAACTAAGTCAAATGTAGACACCCCATTCAATGGGTTTCTATCCTTTGCTGGTGTAAGGGTATAGTCTCCACCTTGAGACAACATAAACTGGTACTGCCCATCTGTCTCTGTAATCAATACTCTTTCTTCTGCCCCATTTACGGCAACTGTTACAGATTCTACAGTTTGGTCAAAACCGTTTCTAATCGTTCCAGCAACTAAGCTCATTCCTTGAGGATCCCCACCATTACAAACGTTCATATTATCCTGAATAATGAGGAAAGTTTCTACAAAGTCCCAATTCTCTTCCTCATCAATTACATAAATTCTTACCGCTTGGGTACCTACTCTATTACAACCAAAAGTAATTACTTTTGGTAAATCTGTAACGCCTGCTTCTGTAGCATCTCCTATTCCTGTACCTGCTGGTGCATCCCCTAAATCAGCGTGGTAAATTCGTAAATCCAAGAAAGATTGATCGGTACAGTTATCAAAAGAACCACGATCTAAATCCGTAGACCATGCTTGGATGCTTCCAGTTTCTCCTAATTCAAGTACTATCCCATTTAATAAATAAGGCGTTGGTTTTTTACAGTCCCAGAATTTGATAATCTCTCCTGATGCTCCAGTAGAATTTCCACAGCCATCAAACGCCCAGAATTCAGCACGATAAGAGGTTTTATTCGTTACGGGAAAAGTAATAAAGTTTTCTTTCACTTCCTTGACAACATTTCCATTCACGTCGTATAGCATACCAATCCAAGTAATGACACTTGGGTCAGAACAATCAGTTGCTTCTGCTCTCCAAGTCTTTTGCTCATCACATTCATACGGAGCAGATCCAGGTGTAATATCTTCTTCACCATAAGGTTCTGCATCAAAATCCACTCCATTAATACATGGCTCAGGATCAAACACAGTTACAACTGGTCCTTCATCATCATGTATTTTCAAGATTTGTACGTAAGTAAAGTATCCTTTATCTGCATTTCCTTCAAAATCAATTGTTCTATCTGTTAATACCTCATTATGTTCTGCCTCTACTCTTGCAATCTCAACTGGCGCTTGTCCAGCTTGGTATGCACACCAGTTAATGATATGATAGGTTCTTTCCATCTTGAAACAGGCGTCTCCTGGGATTTCAAATAATCTAGAAGTTACTTCGAATCCTAATAAATCACATGGTCCATTATTAATAATAATTTCTGGTGCAATTACTTGCTCCCCACAAGCTCCTTCCCAATCAGCTGGTACGGTGAATGACCATGCTGCTCGGTATTCAATGGTGTCGTATTGGAATGCGTATTCAGAAACATTACCCGACCAATCAATGGCTCTATGTCTTCTATCTAATTCGATTTCGCCACAGGGCCATTCTCTTAATCTATACTGCTCTTCTGTTTCTAAATCGCCACAACTTTCTGCGTTCAAGTTATCTTCACAAGTAAATTCACCAAAATATCTGTTATGAATGGCTCTTAAAGCGTCATCTGTATCCGTCCAATCTGCCGCAGGTGCTCCTAATTCTCCATTATGGAATTCATCACAGAATCTTTGAGGCGGCGGTGCTGGTGCAGTACAAATAGGTCTAATCTTATCTTCAATAAATATATCTGTCCATGCGATATTCTGATTGTCTTTATTATCCGTGATTCTCAATTCAATCTGTAAATCTGGGTGTACATATTCACATCCAATATCAACAAAGTCTGCCCATCCTTCATTTGCATCCGTAAATGCTCCTTTTATTCTAATTTCTCTAGTTTTGATACCACAAGCATCATAACTTCCTGCATCTATATCATCTACCCTTACTCTTGCGCCCCACTCATTAGGAAGAGAAACATTCAATTGATCGACTGCTACTGCGGAAGGCTTCGTAACGTCTTTAATAACAACAATCTGTAATAAAGTGTCATTCACCAATTGCTCGTGACAAGCATCTTCTGCAATCCATCTTAAACAGAAAGAATCACAGGGTAAAGTCGTATAATCACTAGGATCTACTACCCAATCTGTTTTATTTCCATCTTCAATGATCGTAATTCTATCAAGTCTGACAGTTGGTGTCAAATCACAATTATCAGATGCTCTTGGAATATCTAATTTAAAAATATCAAAAGTACAGTCAAAATGTCCCAATTCTAGCGTTCTATTAGCGCCTTCGCCTTCATCAAAAATAGGTGCTTCAGTATCTGTATACTGAATAAAAGTGGTATCGCAAGCAACTGGCCCTAGTTCTGGCTTACACCAATCTAATAAAGACCAATATCGGAATACTTTTTCTCCACAATCATTACTTGGAATATTTTCATCTCTTTTCGTCAAGATATATCCACAGATATATTCATTGACACTTAATTCAATAGTATCCGTCGCCGTAAATACACCATTTTGAAGGGTACCAATTTTCATACCCGGTACACCAGAAATGGCAGTTCTATCTTCCGAGCATTCTACGGTAACATTTGCCGTTTTAGCAATATGGTCCGCTTTATTAGGCCGAATAATGGTATATTCTTTTTCAAAAGTTCCTACATTACCACAATCATCTACCGCAGAAAATAAGACAGTAGCGGTTGTTGTATCAGGTTTTCCTTCTGCCGCAAAACAAGGATCTGTTTCCGCTAAAGTTACGGTATAAGTTATGGGTAAATTATCATCACAATTATCAATAGCTCTAGCAGCTAAAAGTGTTGCTAAACCAGTAGTATCACAAGCAATAATTGTATCAATACCAGGCACCACACTTACCCAAGGAATAGTTTGGTCACCAAAATTAACCGTAGTTTCACAAGTAGTTGACTGAGGTCCATTATTGCAAAAGGTCAATGTGTCTGTAGTACCGTAGTAAATTCTTTCGATGGTAACAGTTGCCATAGCATTACATACGGTCATACCCGCTGCTCTTACTGTATCTGCTGTAATAATTGGATAAACGACTGGTGCATTAGCATTTTCAACATTCTCTGTTTTTAATACTACTTGATCTTTACCAGTACCTAAGGTAATGGTAATATTGTAGTACATTGTATCGTGAATCGTATCACAAGGCTGTTCTAAGATATCATCTGGGGTCAATACGATCATACAAGCAGAGCCTAATGGTATATTGATTTCATCGTTGCATACTAAAGAAGGCGCCTGAACAGAAAAAATAGATGTAGAAGTCTTTTCTGGATCTGCCTTTAAGATATATGTTGCCTTATAACTGCCAATAGCAAATGTATCGGTTACCGCATTATTCATCCCTTGTAAAGTAATACAAGAGTCGATGCATACTTCACCGTGCTGATTGGTCACGACTAACTGAACAGAATCATTTGCAGTAACAGTTACGGCAGTATTACAAATTTTGACAACTGGAGCAGGAATAGTAATGATGCCATAAGCAGCACTATCACAAGTCAGCTTTCGATTAGGAATACTTACTGTTTCTACAGAAATATCTCTATCTTCACAATCAACCCAAGCATCCCAGCCTGCACCTTTAGTATTTTGACCGTCCGTTCGGAATTCAAAGGTTAAACAACCTGATGGATTAACTCTTGGGTTACAATCTGCCGCAATCCAACCACCAAATCCTCTGGAAGCACCTGTCAAGGTAGCCGTATCTGATGGAGCAAGTCCTCCTTCTACTAAAATTTTCGTTCCCTGATAAGCAAATAAAGTATCATTTCTTTCCAAATCAAAAGCAGTAAAAACAATCTTTACTCGATGCCACTTATCCTCAGGACAAAATTCAATCGTATCTCTACGCTCATGTCCATCGGCGTAATTGCCATCATTAGTTCCATCATCTGTCCAACGTGGACTATCGATACCCGCTTCATCAGATGGACCATTATCATTACAAGTTGTTAGTTGGTAACACGCTGATAAAGTATCTGCTGTTGCATAAGGCATTTTCACCACAGCATCTCTAGCGAGATCAAGGGCTTGAGCATTTACATTTTGTAGTCCTCCATAAAAGAAGGCAAAAAGAGTTAAAAATAAGGAAGGCCTTAAAAAAAGACTCCCTTTGAGGGGTATAAGACTCATTTTTTTCATGAGAAATAATTAGTTAAGTAAATAAAATTCGATTTGAATGTGTAATCAATAAACCTCTGTGAGATTTATCTTTATTTACCTATGTGTAAGTCATGGCATAGTGTGGATAGCTCCACAGTTGCAATGTCAGTAGGAAAATGATTATAATTTTTTTGTGGATAAGGTTGGAAAGCGCTATACTTCAAGAAGAAAATTTATTCTTCTCGCTAATATTTTAATGTAGTAACTTAGGAGTGTATAGGGTTTTAAAATATATGTTTGGTAAGAGTATTTCAACAATCGTGCTAAAAATATATATGTTTTATCTAAAGTGAATCCTTTAGGCTTATTTAACAATATGTTCTCAAAGATATTTTTTATACTAAATATTTTGTATTCATTCAATCTTAAAAATCAATTTTATACACATGATTTATTTTATACATGTTTTAAATGTTTTTTATCTTTTTTTAAAAATATTTTTTATTTTAATAACAAAAGGTAAGATTTGTTAGATTTCAGGGCTTCTGAAAGATCAATAATAATTGACAAAAGTCATTTTATTCATCGCTCATAGAATAGTGCTTCTATAAAAAAGGAATTCCGTTCACATGCTGGTACTCAGGAATGAACAAGATAAAATAGTCTAAGAAAACTATTTTATCGAAGAGAACTGCAAAACAGATGGGTAGCATGGTAGGTAGCATGCTAAGTGCGTGATTTCTAAAAATGTGTACAGCAGAGAAAAGTTGGAAAATATCGAAATGAATAGTAATCCTATTGAAATCACTCTAAAATTTAATTAGGTAGGCATATTTATTAAAATAAGCTTAAATGGTGGGCGATACTTTCAAA
>CAZXYA010000202.1:13715-14038 GCA_964644655.1 uncultured Saprospiraceae bacterium
TAGGATTTCCTTAACAAATAGCAAGCATTTTTTTGGGTGGTTTTAAAAGTAATGCTTAATAATAATATGTTCGCCAAACGATGAATGATGAACTATAAACGATAAATTGTGAAAAGTAGTAAAATAAAACCAAGAAAAAAGCAGACAAATAAAAAAAGCCCAACCTTATGGTTGAGCTTGATTGCTTCCGTCGAAGCGTTTGGTGTTGATGATTCTTTTTGTTTATTTATTCTATCATCAAAAAAAGAATATTTATCTACCGAAAGGTAGTAAAAAAAAAGGCAGCGACCTACTCTCCCACCCATGAAGGGCAGTACCATCAG
>CAZXYA010000203.1:0-13962 GCA_964644655.1 uncultured Saprospiraceae bacterium
TCACCCTTAATATCCCCAAGAGTAGCAGCATAGCTGCGCTCGGGGGACACGTAAAATATAAATAAACTTTTGAATCGGTGTACTTATTAACCATTTATTTTGTATCATTTGTAGCGTATTTAATCTTAGACCTTACGTTTCGCTGAAATTAAAATGGGAAAAAAGAATTCGGTTTTTTTAAACAATTTTATTCGACGACTTTATCCATTTTTCTTTTTTCTTCGATAAAAAAGAAACAAAAAATCAAGTCAAAAAAGACTCCCTCCGGTCAAACAGTTTTTTGACAAGCTCTCGCCACCATGACTCGGGGTTCAGAACGTTTGAAAAGGAATTGTTTGAAATAAAATCCCTTTTAATCTCATCAAACAAAATTTTATTTTAATAAATTTTCTTTTTTCAAAATTAGCGAAATTCAAGTTAGACTGTATCTAAAAAAGTCAACAATGCATTTGTAAAAACATGATTAGAATCACCCGCTACCATGTGTCCTGCATCTGCTACATCTACATAGGTTAAATGAGGAGCAGCTACTTTCAATTCTTCCACAATCTCTTTGCTAACCACATCACTAATACCCCCTCTGACTAACATAGTTGGAATTTTTAAATTCATCAAAGCATTCATCAAAAAATCTTCTGTCTCTTTCTGTGTTACATCACTAGATTTGGATTGCCATGTCTTTAGCATCGCTGGATCCCAATGCCAACTATATCGACCATTCGGCAATTGCCGCAGATTTTTCTTTAGGCCATTGAGGCTACCAATATTTTTTCGATTGGGTAAATAAGCTTGAACGGCTGCTTGCACTTCTTCTAAACTAGCATAGCCTTCTGGTTTGGCAGACATAAAAGCAAAAATACGGTCTGTTCCTTTCTTTTCAATTCTTGGAGAAACATCAACTAGAATTAATCCTTTGGCGATGGTAGGATGATAGTGCATCGCTGCTAAACTACAAATGCCTCCCATAGATGCGCCAATCAAAATAGGTGTTTTATCCAAGGTTTTCACTATAGCAACTATATCTTTTCGGAGGTATTCAAAATGATAATTTCCTTTTTTTGACCAACTGCTATCTCCATGACCTCTGGCATCAGTCGCAATGACATACCAGCCTTTAGCTGCTAAAATCTCCCCTGTTTTTTTCCAAGAATTTCGGGTTTGTCCGCCGCCATGTAATAATAATATAGGATTATCGGTAGGATTGCCATAAGCATCAGCGACAATGGTAATTTCTTCGTCTGTTTGGAATGCTAAAATGTTGTGTTGGATAATGGTCGTACTCATTAATTATATCTATTTTTGTTAGCGGTAAATTTACTAAAAAATTAGTACGAAAATACTAATTACTATAATTAAAAAAGGGATTTAAAGTAACAGCAAAATCATTTTTTACCGTTTCTTTAAATCCCCTTCTACAATTTTTTGTTGTTCGATATGGGAAAATTCGTTAGACTACTATCTAGTTTTTTGTCACAAAACGTATTTGTTACTAAAAAATTATTAGTAGATAGTTAACACAGAAGCTAATTTAATAGCCTTGGCAAGTGTTTTTTCATCTAGATAATAAACCATCTTTTGCGCTTCATTTTTTTGACAATAAACAAGGTCTGCTCTAGATAAAATATTCAAATGTTTGGTAATAACAGCCTGTTCTAATTTCATTGCTTGGGCAATCAATTTGGCGGTAGCCTTATTTTCCAAATCTTCGATGACGGTAATAATATTTTGGCGGAGGGTATGATCAAGTGCTTTCAAACAAAAATAAGACTTTCTTATATCCTCATAGTTTAAGCGGAGAGGTGGAGATACCTTTCCTTGATTAGTCAGTTCCATAGAATAGTGTTTTTTTAGTGTATTATTTTATATGGAACTGACAGAAAATAGTTTCAAAATATTACCAACATCTTTAATACGTAATCCAATATGTGCGCTGAAGCGCTATTAAATTAGATAGTCAGATTGAAAATTGATATTTGTTAATTTGTGTATTTGTATAGAATCCGTTGCTAACCTAATCCGTTGCTGAAAAAGTAATTAGCAACGGATTTTTTCCCTTTTTTATCTGACGCGCTAATCAACAATTCATTATTTACAAAAGCCAAGGATTGAATTTTAAACCAAAAGCCACTTTCCCGATCATTTCATTATTACTCGGTGCAACCAAACCATGCTGGGTAACGACTAGCATATCTCGTTGCAACTCTTGTAATTTAACACTATTCCAAATCGTCGAACCACCACCAATTTTATAACACCAATCAACCACTTCTGCGGAAGAAGTTACGGCATGTGTAGCTGCCATACGCAATAAGTTTTTGGTGTGAATATCCGGAATATCTGTTTTTGCCGCTTCATAATTATCGGTAACTGCTTTTTCTAAAAATGCTTTAGCGGCCTGGTATTTTGCTTCGGTTGCCGCCAATTGAAATTGTATAAATGCTTTTTCGGAAAGTGTTTTTTGTGCCATTACTGGCTTTTTGGTTCCCCCTAATTGCTTGATTTCAGCTAAAGCTCTTTTAGCCAATCCGAGTCCTACCGCAGAAACGCCTGCTGCCAAAGCACCATAAAAAGAGACTCGATATAAGGGGGCATCAATTACTGATTTTTGTACAGGAAAATACATCCATCGACCATCGGGCACCAATACCTCTTTTAATTCATAATCTCCACTTCCTGTTCCTTTCAATCCATTTACGTCCCAAGTGTCATACCATTTTACATCTTTTGGGTAGAAAAGGGCAACGGCAGGTGTTGGTCGTTCTCCTTCTGCCCCTTGAATCATGATGCCTCCAATGACTATACTGCAATGCGATGTACCAGATCCCCAGCCCCATCTGCCATTTACTATTAAACCACCTTTTACTCTTTTCGCTCTTCCCACAGGTGCCGCAAATCCACCCAACATGGCATCTGCTTGACCAAAAGCTTCTTGGGCAAATTCCGCTTGCAAATAGCCCGAAGTCAAAGAACCTGTTCCTGTAACGGAAGCGACCCAAGCCAACGAACCATTATAATACGCTAAAGTTTGAATGGCATTAATCAATGCCAAAACATCTGCTTCTTTGCCACCATAGGCTTTGGCCACCCATAATCTTAAAACGCCCGTTTCTTTTAGTCCTTGGGCCAAATCATTTGGTAAAATTTTTTTAGTTTCTATTTCTGTTCTTCTGGCTTCGGCTTTTTTGCCTATTGCTATGAGTTGTTCTTCCATATTATAAAAAATTTTATTATTCACAAATTTCTCCAATCCAACGGTCATCTATTTTCCCGTATTCATCTATATGAAAAACTGCGCCAACCACACAACCATTTTCCCCTGTTTTTTCCGTCAAATAACGGAAATCAAAACCCATATCAATCGGTTCGCCCAGTATTTTTCTAATAACAGCAGTATCTGTTTCCGTTTGTAATAAGACAACTGCTTTTTCGAGACTTTCTAATTGTCCGCTTTTTTGATATTGTTGACCATATTTGGATAAGTCAGATTGGCAGGAAGCTAAACTAATTATGATTAATCCCAAAAAATATTTAACCATTATTTACTAAATTTAGTTGTTAATAATAATCGAAAAGCACGATAACTCATCAACAATATAATTAAATACATTAACGCTTTGACCGCAATCACTATAGTCGTGGCAAGTCCCGAAGCATCAGGCAGATTTATTCTTTCTATTGATCCGAAAAAACTAACATTTATCATCATAAAAAATGCGCCTGCGGCAAATAACCATAATAATTGACCAATAAATTGTTGTTTTCTTAAATAAGAAACGGCAATGCCTGCTAAAATGACTAGGATTACATCGTCAAAATAGCTCATACTCCATAAATTATCCCATCTACGCCATGTTTCTATTAACATCAATATTGGTGCTAAAATATAAGTAGCTATGATTTCTTTTTGATAAGGATTTACTGGCATAAATAGACGATATGGACATTTTTTAAAACAATGTTGAAGATTAGTAACGAGCAAAAGTCTTTGGTCACAGGTTTGCTGACCAATTTAATATTCATCGAACTAGAGTAATTTTCCCAATAATGGTTTAGATAATTTTACGGATATGGCTACTAAAGGGGTTTTTATTATAGATAGAGTGGTCCAAGAACGACTAGGTGGTGGAGTTGATTTGGAAAAAAATGTTTGGTACCTCCCTACCGATACCGCAAAATAGGTCTCGTTAAACAAGTAGGTCCACCACCGCCTTTGACACTAATCTCTAAACCTTCGTAGGCAAATACCTGACAACCAGCCGCTTCTAATCGGGCTTGGGTAATTGGATTTCCTTTGACCATTACACATTTTCGAGGAGCTATCGCCAATACATTACAACCCATAGACTCAAATTCTTCGGTTGGGACTTCTACTAATTCATAGCCTCTTTTTATCAATTCTGCTCGAAATCGTACGGGCATTAAAGGAGAATAGACCACCGCCAAATTTTTATCAACTGGGCTAAAAATAGACATTAGATGAAAAACATCTGAATCGCCTTTATAATGAGGCAAATCTACCTGAACGACTTCTACACCAAGTGGTTCTAGTATTTTTCCTAATTGCTCAAAACCTTGATCATTACTTCGATAACCATGTGCAATAGCTAAGGTATCTTCATCTAACCAAGCTACATCTCCACCCTCAATCGTTCCTGGTGCAGTAACTGACCCTAGGATTTTAATCCCAGCCTCCTCAAATGCTTTTTTGGAGGCTTCGGGTTCGGTCGCCCGCTGCCCTTTTCCCATGTTACACAAAATCATACCTGCATTGGTAGAAATAGAAGCATCTCGACAATACATAGAATCCATGCCTACAGTATAATCTGCTGGCAAATAATGAATGGTCGTTTTTTGATTTTCTAATAATTGTACAAAATGATTGTATTCGCTAATGGCTTTTGACAAATCGGGTTTGCCCAAATAATTGAGGTCTTCCCAATTGGCATCCACCGTATATTCATCCAAAAAAGCATCCCCTACTTTTTTGATAAACACAGATTCTAAGACACCATACTCAGAATGAGCCGTTAGTTTGGCGTGATTTTTTGGTTTGCCTGCTACCAATGCTTCATTATATTCTGTAAATCCACTTTCTACAAATTCTTCAAAGGCATTATTTAGTCGCAAATAAGCCAACATATCATGCGTTAGAAAAGCGTTTTCATCCTTAAATCCATGCTTTTTAGCATTTTTTAAGGCCTCAAATCCATCAGCTGTTTTTTCCAAAACGGAATAAATACAGGCTAAATGAAAGTAAATTTCTGCGTCTCTATCATCTATTTTTAAAGCAGCTTGAAAATCTTCTAAAGCGTCTTCTAATTGATATTCCTTTAGTTTGACTAAGCCAGTTTGTTTGGGTTTATTGACTCTTGGCGGGGTATATCTTTTTTTAGCCTTTGTTTTAGAGCCTCTGTAATTTTCTTTTCTACTCCCTCTTTGTAATAAGACATTTTTGTAAATCACTTGCCCATTTCTTCGCAAGTCTAAAAATACTTGACCGAGCATATTTACTTTAGAGGTCAATATATAGCGAACTTGACGACGATTTTCGGTGATGGTAAAATAATGATTCGTCCCTTTAACAGAGGATTTTTGAGAGACGGTTCGACCATTAGCCGTGACTGTTTCCATGCCCGACCAATCATTATTAAATTCTATTACTGTTTCGTTGGCTATTAGTTTTTTATAATACATCTGAAATTTTCAATTTATAATTTTTAATTTTCACAAACGACTACTCAGATAAGCTGGTCGAACATCCCAGGTTTGCTAAATCTAGCAGAGTTAGTAAATCTAAATTATTAGGAGGCAAGATTTACTAAATTTTGAAAATTTAGCAAATCACCTATACGCTACATAAGCTTAGCGTTTTATCCATACATAAATGGGAATACCACTCATTAAAGCTAAAAATCCCCAAAATACGATTTCTTCTCCAGAACCTACAACTGCCCACATAGAAAAAATAAAGGCAATGCTACCCCAAACCCAAGACCATTTTTTGCCAGAACGTAAAGCAAATAAAAGATGGGTAGCCGTTGAAAAAAGATAAGGAACTAAACAGGTTAAAGTTGCCAATAATATCATAAACTCAAAAGTTTTGACTAAGCTTTTGCTATAATTCATGAGCATTAAACCAGAAATTAATAAACTCGAAAACATCAAGCCTGTGGCGGGCATGTTATTCTTATTGACTTTACCGAATAATGAAGGAAATAATTTATCTTTTGCTGCCGCCATTGGAATTTGCCCTTGCATCATTATCCAACCATTCAAGGCTCCAAAAGTAGAAATAACAATGCCTAAGGCAACCCAATTTCTAGCAGATTCTCCCCAAATAACGACTGCCGCATCCGCAAATGGCGCAGCAGAATTTTGTAAGGTTTCGGGTGGAATAATGCCCATGACCGCAATAGAACCAAGGATGTAAACAAAAATAGCTATCCAAGTGCCTATCATAGTTGCTCTTGGAATCGTTACCCTTGGATTTTCTATATTATCGGCTGGGATAGTCGCTGATTCTATGCCTAAAAATGCAAAAAGTGTTAAAGTAGCCGTAGCTGTTATTGCTGCAAAATCACTTTCTCCACTTAAATTTAATGGCTGAAAATGCGCCAGTTCTATAAAGAACATTCCGACTATAGCAATTAGAATAAGGGGTACTAATTTTAAGACCGTCGTAACTAATTGAATCCAACTGGCTTCCTTAACCCCACGAGTATTAATGTAGGTCAGAAACCAAATAGTTCCTAAGCCTGTAACGGATGCAATTAGAGGTGATCCTTTTATTTGAGGCGATGTATTTATTAAAGAAGGAGCATCTACTACAGGAAAAGTGTCTATGATATGAAAAGAGTCTACTACAAGAAAGGTATCTAAAACAATAGCCGATGTATCCACTATAAGAAAAGTATCTACTACAGGGAAAGCATTTAATAATGGTAGAATAGGTGTTTCTATAATAGACGAGGTATCTAGTACAGGAAAAAAAACAGATAAATAACTCAACATTGTTACCGTAATGGCAGCATTGGTACAACAAATAGAAATCCAATAGCCCCAAGCCACTAAAAAAGCTGGAAATTCTCCAAATCCTTGTTTGGCAAAGGTATAGGGACCACCCGTTTTGGGAAATCGCTTACCCAATCCTGAAAATACTTTCGCTAAGGTTAGACCACCCAAAGCAGAGATAATCCAACCGATAACACTAATGCCTCCAAAAGACGCAAGAGAGGCAGGTAGCAAAAAAATACCTGATCCAATCATATTGCCAATGACAAATGCAGTAGCGCCAGATAACCCTATTTCTTTATTTTTTGTTGATGTGGTACTCAAAATTGATGCATGATTACGAGATGATTCATGATTAACAGGGTTTGAACTGTCGGTCATGTATAAAATGAAATGAACGACAAGATAGGTAAACCTTTGATGATTATGGTAGGAACGAGGATTATTATGTTAAAAACTAGCTCGATAAACTTGTTTAATTATCTAAGTAGTCAGACAAAATTTGGGTAACAATTTATACCATTTTTACCACATAGTCATATAGAGAAAAACACATAGAAAACATAGTTTTTACCACTAAAAATCAACTAATACCTAAAACTATGTTCACTATCCCGATAAAAATGCGGGACAAGTTGTGAAAATACTATTGTGACTATATGGCAAAAGATGTTAGATTATTTATGTCATAGTACTTATGTCATGAAATTAATAACACGGATAGTTTGACTTAGGATTAAAATTAGACAGACCTGCTCGCCCATATATGACAGTAGGACTGATTCTATTCCAGCGGATTTATGATTTAAGATTTTTGATTTTTGAATAAACATCTAAATTTTTGGTCTTAAACTACGAATAGTTATCTATTAATTCAACGGCAAAACCTTGGCTTTTCCCTTTTCTTTTTGACCCTCTAAAAATTGGGTAACCGTTTCCTTAATTGTCTCTTCAATAGAAGTATATTTAAAATTAAAAGCAGCTAATGATTTTTGATGGTCGTAGTGATTAACACTTAAAGCACTTTGTACCGTTTCTTTCGTAATACTTGGCGCTTTACCTGTTATTTGGGAAAGTAGTCCAATTAATCGCCAGCCAATACCAGAAAGAAAGGCATTTATCTTAATATAAGGTGCTTTTACACCAGCTTTGGCACTTATTAAATTAAAGACTTCTTGAAACCGTAAATTTTCGGCACTTACTAAAAACCGTTCGGCAGTTATCTCTGACTCCATTAATAAAATGCTTAATTTAGCTACATCACGGACATCTACAAACCCGTTTGCTCCATTGGAATAAAAAGGAAAACCTTTACCATAAAGATTAAAAATTTCCGTACTTCCATTTTCCCAAAAACCACTTCCTAAAATAACGGACGGATTGATAATGGCGGCATTCAAGCCTTCTGCTATACCTCGCCAAACTTGCATTTCTGCGGCATATTTACTCTTGGCATAATTGGAATTGAGTTTATCAGTCTGCCATTTTGTTTTTTCACTAATTGTTTTGCCATATTGTTCTCGACCAATAGCGGCAATAGAGCTTAAATGAACTAGTTTTTTGATGCCTAATGCTAGACTTGTATTCACGATATTCTCTGTACCTACTTCATTAATTTCTAGCATTGTATCTGCCTCCTTTGGCACAAAAGAAATCATTGCCGCACAATGATAAATTTGGTCGATTCCAACCAATATCTCTTCCAAAAAGGGTAAATCTAAAATATCACCTTCTACCCATTCTATTTGATCTTTTATACTTTCGACCAAATCCATTTTACTTGTGATACGTTTTAAGGCACGTATATTTGTATAGCCTTTTTGGACTAAATATCTTAGTAAATAAGATCCTACAAAACCTGTTCCACCTGTGACAAATATTTTTGGTTGTGTCATTATGTTTTAAATCATCCCTTCAGAAGCAGCTTTTTCTTTCACCCCACGCATTTGCACTGGCTTATTCGTTTTCCGCAATTTCATATTTAAAAACTCTACCCCTAAAGAAAAGGCAATCGCAAAGTATAAATATCCTTTTGGTACTGCGCCTATTTCAGACCCTGCAAAAGAGAAATGCGCTAAATGCGCCCCTTCTGCTATTAACATAAAGCCAATTAAAATCAAGAATGCCATACCTAGCATTTGGATAGAAGGGTGTTTATTCACAAAACGACCTACTGGCGTAGCAAATACCATCATAATGAGTACGGAGAAGACAACTGCAATAACCATGATAACTAATGCACCTTCTAGCCCATTGGTCATACCAACTGCCGTCAGAATAGAATCAAAAGAAAAAACGATATTGATCAACGTAATTTGTACAATAACGCTAGATAAAGTAACCGCTGCTTTTTTAGCCATACTTCCATCTTCCTGTACTTCTTCTCCTTCTAATTTATGGTGAATTTCTGTTGTACTCTTATATAATAAAAATAACCCTCCTAAAATCAAAATAATACTCTGTCCAGAAAAGCCACCGTGCATTAAAGCATTATCTACTTTTATCCAAGGTTCTGACATACTAATTAGCCAAGAAATCCCAAAAAGTAGGGCAATTCTTAAAACCATTGCTAATACCAAACCAATGTTTGTTGCTTTCCCTTGCTCTGAATCTGGTAATTTTCCAGCAGCGATGGCAATAAAAATAATATTGTCTATCCCTAAAACAATCTCTAAGAAAGTTAAGGTTAATAAACTTAGCCAAACCTCTGGGCTGGCAAAATTTGGCATATCAAAAAGTAGTAGTAAATCCATTTTTTAATGTTGAATGTTGAATTAGGGTTGTTAAGAAAAATATTTAGTCAATTTTTTTTGCAGAATTTTTAAAATTTGCACAGAGCAATTCCCCCTTTTGAAGGCGCCTAGCTTTCTTTGGGGAAGAAAAGGTCTAGCTTTAAGGGGGATGTCTCGCCTAAATTTATCGAAAAACATCCCCCTTGCCCCCTTCAAAGGGGGAAAATATCGTGCAAAACTTTAAACTTTGTGCTAAATTTTAGCATTGGAAATTTTTCTTAACACCCCTAATGTTGAATGTTGAATTGCCAAATCGGTTTAGTTTATACGACTAAATGAGCGTGCAAATATCATCATTCATTGTATTTTTTGTCCGATTTTACGGTGTTCCTACAAGTGTAAGCCGTATTTCGAAATATAAAAACACAATTTTACTGATTTTTTTCCAAAATCAATAGGGTGTATTTCAATTTGTCCCACTACCTGTCTAGATGGCGATGGGATGTCAAAAAAATTCTTTGGCTATGAAATGAAGGAATGCAATTCCTGAAACGCTTGCATGAAGGAGTGTAAGCTCTTAAACCGTGAAACGGATTGGAGGCTAAGTTGCCAATTTTTTTAACTTGATTTTTTATGCCTCAATACCACCAGATTTTGCTTACCTATTTTATCGAAGAAAAAAGAAAAAATAGCAAAAGGAAGAAAATTCGATTTATGCGTCCCCCAATCAATAGCAAAGGCGTAACCGAAATTATAATTCGATTACGCCTCCACGTTAATTAGTTTTCTTTTGTATGTGCCTCTTTTTTTACGCTACCGCAGCTAATGGTTTTTCTTCTTTCACAAATCGCTCTCCAATTTTACATTCTCCATTGTACTGTGCTCCTGATTCTACTTGGATTGTTTTTGCCAAAATAATGCCATCTACTTTTGCCGTACTTTCCAAATGTAAAACCCCTTGCACGATAATAGTCCCTTTAATGTAGCCTTTAATCGTAGCTGCATTGGCATGAATCGTCCCTTCAATCCAACCTGTTGGTCCCATTAATAAACGTTGTTTACAAATAACTTCTCCTTTGATTGTGCCGTTGATTTGTGCATCTTCATTACTGGTAAATTTACCTTCTATGCTTGTTCCTTTTGAAACCATACAGGTAGCGCCAGTAGCCGAGAGGGAAGTTGTTGGTTGGATAGCTGGAGTCGGCTCGTTTTTGGTTGTTGTTTTGAACATGTTTCTACAGTTAAGTTTGTTTACAGAATAGCTAATATGGTAAGCATAAACACGCTTACAATTCTATCTCATCAATAGATTGATTTGTTGCCTTTTAAAAAATTCTCTGTTTTAAAACTTGGGTTAAGAAAAATATTGGATTATAATTATAATTTTGCGCTGTGAAGGTTGTGGTTCAGTTCAAAAAAACAACGAGGGCACTTCCTTTTTAGAACTGAGAGGTTTTATTTAATACACATTACGAAAAAGACAAATAATCGTTTCATGAATATTAACATTTTAGCCATAGAATCTTCTTGTGATGACACTTCTGCCAGTATTATACAAAACGGTCGAATTTTAAGCAATTGTGTAGCGAATCAAGAAGCGCATCAATTATATGGAGGGGTCGTGCCGGAGGTGGCATCTAGGGCTCATCAAGCAAATATTATTCCAGTTGTTGATATGTCGATCAAAAAGGCAGGCATTGCCAAGGAAGATTTAACGGCTGTTGCTTTTACTAGAGGCCCTGGTTTAATGGGTTCTTTAATTGTTGGGGTTTCTTTTGCGAAAGCATTTGCTTTAAGTTTAAATATTCCCATGATTGAGGTCAATCATATGATGGCACATGTATTAGCGCATTTTGCCGAAGATCCCAAACCTACTTTTCCCTTTCTTTGCTTAACCGTCTCTGGTGGACATACGCAAATTGTATTGGTGAAAAGTCACTTAGAAATGGAAGTCTTAGGCAATACTATTGACGATGCCGCAGGAGAAGCTTTTGATAAATCAGGTAAATTATTAGGTCTAGGCTATCCCGCTGGTCCACTAGTAGATAAATATGCTAAATTAGGAAAACCAGTATTCCCTTTTACTGAACCAAAAGTAGATGGCTTAAATTTTAGTTTTAGTGGCTTAAAAACCTCTATTCTTTATTTTCTTAGAAAACAGTTAAAAGATAACCCAGATTTCATCAAGGATAATTTGAATGATATTTGTTCCTCTATTCAAACCAGAATTATTTCTATTCTGATGAATAAATTAAAAAAAGCTACTGTTCAGACAGGGATTAAGGAAGTCGCTATTGCTGGTGGCGTATCTGCTAATTCTGGTTTGCGGGCTGCTTTGACAGAAACAGGACAAGAATTAGGTTGGAACACTTTTATTCCTCGTTTTGAATATTGCACGGATAATGCGGCGATGATTGCGGTGACAGGGTATTATAAGTATTTGCAAGGAGAATTTGTGGGGCAGGATGTAGTAGCTATGGCGAGGATGAAGATTTAGGGAGAGTCATTTAACTTTCTATTTCTTTCCGCAATACTTGTACTTTATCCAAACTAAGCTTGGTAGACCGTACAATCAATTCATTACGGTAAATAATTTTTATGCGATTGCCTAACTTGTGACTTTAAAGCCCATTTTTAAGTCATAAAATGAAATAAATTAATACAAAACGTAACTATTCATCACCAAAATAATAGGTGTTTTTTCTACCATACAGATATTTAAGTTCATATAGTTGACTTTATTGAGTATCTTAAATGAACTTATATACCTTAAATGGTAAAAATAGACTACATTGTTAGGTATGCTGAACAGTTACTACAAAACAAAATAAAAAATGAGTGAAATAAATGAATTTCAAGCAAGCCCCGAAGCTAAAGGAAAAGCAAAACAATTAAGGATATTCGCCGTCCTAGCATGGTTAGCTGCTATGGCTGGACAAGTCTTTGCCATATTAAAACTAATCAGCGATGAAACCTTGGTCTGGTTGGTGGTAGCAATAGTTGCCATTTTGATTCTCGCTATTACTGGTTCTACCCTTTGGAAAAAAGCCAATAGGCTAGATCCTGCTTCTGAGAAGGAACCAACTCGGTTCTTTATACAAAATCAATTAGGGGCAATTATGGGCGTCTTGGCATTTTTGCCTATGGTCATTATGATTTTGAATAACAAAAACATTAGTGGAAAAACCAAAGGAATTGCGGGTAGCATCGCCGCTATAGCAATGGTGGCGGCAGGTATAACTGGTGCGGACTTCAATCCTCCATCGGTTGAGAAATATACCAAAGAAATCAATGCACAAACTGCCGCTGCTCAAAGTTTAAGCATTGATAGTGATAATGTTTACTGGTCTAAAGCGGGTAATAAATATCATGCTTATGACGATTGCCAACATATCAGAGGTAAGGCGCTCACGAATGGTAGTATCAAGGAATCATTTGAACAGAAAGGAATTTCTGAACTGTGTAAGACTTGCCAGAGAAAAGCCGCTAAATCTTCGGTTACTTCTGGTGTGAAAGAGTTGATAGAAGCTAATTAATTTTCAATTTTCAATTTCAAATTTTCAATTTTAAACCACCTTCGGTGGGAATTGAAGTTGATTTTGAGGTTGAGATTGAAATTTAAAAATTTATCGACAATTTGTTGGTTTTAAAATTCAGGTAAGCACCTAATTAGGTTAAAAATAGCTATTATAAAAATTGCTTTTGTTACTTACTCACGTCTAATTTTAATTATACATTTAATTATACACTAGACTCTAGATTTTATTCTGAAATGTTTAGAGCTTCCAGAACTTCAAGTTTTGGAAGCTCTTTCTATACGATTTTTTCCAGAATAAACACTACTACTTAAGATTAGTCTTCTTATTTTCTGCTTTGGGTTCTCTGTTGACTTCTTTATTTTCTCTTCTACATCATCATAATGAATATTAATATTGTTCCTACTAGTCCAATTATTGTAGTAAATATTCCTAAGTTCTTAGATTTTGTCCAGCCTGAAAGTGATATTAGTCCCATCATTGATAGGATTCCAATAAAAAAAGTGATTAGTCCTATTATTCTTGGAGTTGCTAAGTCTGAGTAATCTACCGCAATAGGATATCCTTTTGTAGTCATCATTAAAATTTTAGTCATACAAAATATGCTAATTAAAAAACTAGTTGCGGCAATAAGTACTTGTACAAAATTAATCGACACTTTAGAAAGAGGGTAATGAGTTGAT
>CAZXYA010000204.1:0-13910 GCA_964644655.1 uncultured Saprospiraceae bacterium
CCATTTGCGAGTCGCCACAGGCGACGAGCAAAATGACAAGATTTTTTTTGACAATTTAATTAGTGTTTATTCTAAAATAAATCGTACATAAAGAGCTTCCAGAATAAAATTTATTGATTGAATCTTATTTAAAGCGTCAGATTAAAAAGGAGATTACTTATTTTAATAATGCTTCTAAAATCCGTTGGGTCAAATAATCCGTTGGGGAAAAACACGCACAACGGATTAGCTTCCTACAATTTACTCCGATTTTTTCGGAGGATAATTATTAATTTTCTTTCTGATTAATTCTTAGCAGCTCGATTGCGAACCTATTGGAGCATATTTGTTTTTATTTGATAATTGATTTGAAGGGCAATAGAATGACTCCTTTAGTTTTGATGTTATAAACTAAAGTTATCTCCTATAAAAGGAGGAAGTGATTATATGATAAACCACTTTGTATAATGTGTGTATAGGTGACCTTAACTGATTCCTAAATGCTAATGATTTGGGTTAAAACTGCTATTTCAGTTAATATTGAATAGTGATAGATTAGAAAGGCAGCAAAGTTAAAATAAATATTTATTTATTTTAAATATTTTTAATTTAATTATTTTTGATTCTTAATTGGAATGCTTGTAATATGAAAAATTAAATAAGTTTTCTGATATATTCCTAACGAATTTTTAAAGGGAGGGAGGAAAGTTTAAATATGCTGTATTTTTTGAATACCAGAAAAATTCGTGCCAATTAAGAAAAATAATAAATCATTATATTGTATATAATATAATTTGCAATACAATATTCCCATAAATTCCTGCTAATACATCATCTAGCATTACCCCCCAGCCATTTTCAAATGCTTCCATTTTTCGGATACCCAATGGTTTCGCAATGTCAAAAAAGCGAAAAAGGATAAAACCTAGAAAGATATTTTGCCAAGTCAGCGGGACAAATAATAAATTAATCCATACTCCTATTACTTCATCCACTACTACTTTGGAAGGGTCTTCTCCCCATTCTTTTTGTAAATTTTGGGTAGCCCATACTCCTAAGAGGGTTGTTAAAATAATCAATAAGATAAACCCTATTTGAAAATTGGTGTTATTATTGATGCCAATAAGATGAATATAGATAGCTAGTAAAATACAAGCTAATAAGGCACCAACAGTTCCAGGTGCAATTGGTGCATAACCTGCACCAAAAGCTGTTGCAATTGTTTTATGAATAAATTTCAATGGAAACTTTTTTGTAAAATAAAGATGTAAAGGTAAAAATTATGTCAAAGAGTTTAATGGGGTAATTTTCATCCGTAGAATTTGTTTATCCTTGTAAAGTAACTATTCAATAAGCTCATTTTAAGCAAGTTGTAAGATGTTTTAATTTTTAAAAGGTTCTATTTATATGTAAAATTAAATTACATCGTTCTATTAAAAACAAATACCCCCACTAAGTTTCGTCTATTTTGAGGTGCAATTCATCAAAATATATCTTTTAAAATAGATTTTTTAATTATTTTTGCCCCTGATGTGATTGTATGATGTACTTTTACAACAGAAAAGAGTGACTCTGTTCGAGATTTACTAGCCCTATTCAAATAATATGAAGATACATAAAGAAGGATATAAAATTTTAGTAGTTGTAGCTATCGTTTTAGCTGTTTTTAATGCTATTGTCTTTTGGTTAATTCCAAGTTGGCTTACCCTTTCCTATATTGCTACAGGCATTTTATTTCTATTAGTGTTGCAGTTTTTCCGTTCTCCTTGGCGGGAAATCATGATGCCAGATGATAATTTAGTATATGCCCCAGCAGATGGTAAAATTGTAGCGATTGAAGAAGTAAAGGAAGATGAATATTTTGAAGATAAACGAATTCAAATATCCATTTTTATGTCTCCAACCAACGTACATGTCAAT
Organism: uncultured Saprospiraceae bacterium; assembly: GCA_964644655.1. Taxonomy (GTDB): domain Bacteria; phylum Bacteroidota; class Bacteroidia; order Chitinophagales; family Saprospiraceae; genus JAFMDF01. The sequence goes on from CAZXYA010000204.1 coordinate 1,900, forward strand.
AGAAATCCAATTGGCGGTACGGTCAATTATTTTCGCTACCATCCCGGTAAATATCTAGTAGCTTGGCATCCTAAATCTTCTACTGAAAACGAACGGACTACCGTCGTGATTGGCAATGGGGATACAGAGATTTTATTAAGACAAATTGCAGGGGCTGTAGCTAAAAGAATCGTCAATTATTTGAATGTTGGTGAAGAAGTTGAACAAGGTGCAGAAATGGGGTTTATCAAATTTGGTTCAAGAGTTGATTTATTTTTACCACTAAATGCTAAAATTGAAGTTAAGTTAAATCAAAAAGTAAAAGGAAATCGGACGGTTATTGCTAAAACGTAATAGTTTCTGCGAACCAAAACACTTCTATTAGGCAGTCAGACAAATAATTGACATTATAGATATTTGCTATATTATTCTCTAAGCCATACTATTCGTGTTATTACTCATCCGTGTTCCTTATTTTATAATACGGATAAGTATCAATTTTTTACTTGGCCACCTATTTACTTGATTCCATAGGTGAATAAATAAATACTGATTCTTGAAATTATAACATGCTGATTTTTAGTACGTTTTTTAATTTTAATTTACATTTTAGTTTTAATTCACCCCTAATCAATACCCCTTACCTCCTTTCATCGTTAAATTTTAGACAAATCCCTCTAAAAATAAATTAGAATTTTGCTTTAAACCTATAAATAAAATATCTTTGAAGGGTGTCTTCAACCGTATTTTTAAAGACACTTTTTTACTTACCGATTTAATTATTCCTTTACCACACCAGACAACTAATTTTTGGCAATACCTTTGCAATTGCTAATGTATTACCCTTTTTTATAAATAACCAAAAAGGTCTTTCTTAAGATAAACTACCTAGACTACTTAGGAACAATTCAAATTAGCACCCATGATAAAAAAATTGACAACAAATTCAGTAATTCCCTATTGTACGATTTTTTGCCTATTCTTCTTATGTCTTTCTAATAATCTATCCGCTCAAGTCGCCTTAGACACAGCAGTAACTGCCATTACCAAAACCATCACTTGTGGTAGTAGCACCTCCTTTATGGATAATAATCTAGGTAGCGGTGGACTTTATTTTGATGATCAAGCCAGAAAAGACACCATTATTTTATGCCCAAGTACGAATGGCAGTCAAATAAAAGTAACCTTTACAACTTTTGATGTAGCCAATGGAGATCAACTAACTGTATTTGATGGAGATGTAAAAAAAGATCCTGGAGCAACCAGTCAAGTAGCTTCGGGTACTGGTGTTTCTAATGCTTTTGGTGGTTGGGTGCAAGCTGATTGTAATCCTGCCAATAATCCTACAGGTTGCCTTTCTTTTGTTTTTGAAGTTAATGGAGATAATACAAAAGGGAATGGTTGGACCGCCAGTATTACCTGTGAAAGTAGTGGAGTGGTCGTCCAATGCCCAGCTAATGTATCTGCAACGGATGATTGTAATAATTTAGATGGGATGGTTAATGTAGCAATTCCAAAACCAACCTTTACTACCTGTGGTGGAACTGCCACTTCTATGGTTAATATTACTTCTAATTGTACCGATATTAATGTTGTCAATCCTGTGCTGGCAGATGGTGGACTATTAGGCAATTTTACAATTCCATTAGGGACTTACACCATTACGGCAACCTCTGTTGCAGACCCAAGCAAAACTTGTACTTATTTTGTTTTTGCGAATCAGCCAAATATTGCTTGTAATGATAATGTAACTGCTTCCATTGGATTTGGCTGTACAGCAAGAATTTCAGTAGATGATATATTAGAAGGTAATCCTTGTGTAGGGAGTGGCGTTGAATATGAAATTAAATTAGATCTTGGCAGTAAAGGAGGAATCAAAACAGCGAAATTTGCTGCGGCTAATCAAGCAGCCTTAAATGCTAATGGACTAGACATTGCCGCTGCAGATTTTAATTGTGGAATAGAATATTCCGTAGAGATTATTAGGACAGTTAGTTTTACAAGTTGTGGAGGTCAATCAAGTGTTGTTAATAGCTGTACAGGAAAAATAAAATTTGAAGATAACTCTGCTCCTTCGATTTCTGTGAGTGCATCGACCTTAACTACTTGCGGTAATTTAACCGATGCGCAAATTAAAAGCCAATTGAATATCATCGTCAATGACAACTGTGATGTCAAAGATACTATTGTTGCTATAGGTGCTTTTCCATCCAATTTCTGTGGTAATAACTTAAGTATTCCAGTCACAGTAACCGCTGTAGATTTTTGTGGGAATTCTAATACAGAAACCGTCAACGTTGGGATTATTCGACCAACTGCTTTCTTTCGACCAGCAGATACGATCTTAACTTGTGGATCGGGAACGGATCCTGCCATTGCAGGTTATCCACTTTTGGATACAGATGGAGATGGCAAAGGAGATTTACCAATTATTGATAATACCTGCAACTTCATTCCAATATTTACAGACCAAGTCGTCAATGCAGGTAATAGTAGTACTACTAAAATTTTTAGAACTTGGCAAATTCAAGACTGGTGTAATCAAGCTGCTCCAGTTAGTTTAATGCCCCAATTAATTGAACTAAAAGATACGGGAAAACCGACTTTGGTTTGCCCAACTGGCAGTCAAAGAGGAACTTTGAATAACCCTTATACTACTTCAACTAATAGCAGTAATTGTACTGGTTCGATAAATTTGACTGCACCAACGGCATCGGATGATTGTGGTGGTGCAGTAGCTGTGACATTAGACGAAGTAGTTAATATAGCTAATAATGCTACCCATAGTACTTTAAACAATTTACCTGTTGGTAAATATCATGCGACTTATTTTGGAAGAGATGCTACTGGAAATCGTTCAGACGGATGTCGTATTTATTTTAATGTAACCGATAATAGTGCGCCACAAGCAATTTGTGTAGATGCTTTAAATGTCTCCTTTGTCAATGGGATAGCAACTGTTAGAGTAGCAGATATTGATGCAGGTAGTAATGATAATTGTGGACCAGTTACCAAAGAAATTAGAAAGGCTGGTGGTACTTGGGGACAAACGGTTAGCTTAACCTGTGAAGAAATCACTAGAGATGGACAAATCACCCTTAGAGTAACCGATAGCAATGGTGCTCAAAATACTTGTTGGGTACAAATTGTGAGTGAAGATAATAGTGTACCAGACTGCGAGCCGCTAGAGAATAAGACCTTGGCTTGTGAAGATTTTCATGTGGATGACTTTGGACCAACTACGGATGCTAATGAAAATAAAGCTTTTGATGATACGGAATGGGTAGCTTTAACTAGTAATTTATTAACTACCTATAACCAAGCTTTTGGCAATCCAGTTTGTAGTAGCAATTCTGCCTGTGGTGGGGCGACCAATATTCAACAAGAATACCAGTTAGTAGCAGCTAATTGTGGAGAAACTAAAATTATAAGACGATATAGAGCCAATGGTGGCGATAATAATTCATCCGATTGGCAAGAGCAATTAATTACTTTAACGGTCTCTCAAGACTTTACGGTGACTTTCCCTGCTGATTGGACAGGAAATTGTGGGGATAATTTTCCAGCAGCTAATCTAAATCTAGCAACAGGCGGTTGTAGTATTTTAGCTTGGACTTCTGAAGACAAACGCTTTGACACCCCAAATGATGCCTGTTATTATATAGAAAGAACCTATTCTGTAGTCAATTGGTGTTTGAATGTGGTAGGAGAAACACCCGAAGTAATTGCTAGAGAAGAAGATGAAAACGGGGTAAGCAATGGTAAAACTGTCACTAATCAAATTGCTGGAAATTTTGGTGCTTTTGAATATGTTCAAATTCTTAGAATTAATGATGCTGTAGCGCCAACCATTACTATCAATACAACGAATGAATGTTTGACTGGAACTACTTGTTCGGCTCAAAAGACCTTTTCCATTACTGCTAGTGATTGTTCGGGAGATAATGGTTTATCTTATAGTTATGAATTATTAGAAAATGGAATAGTGATAACTGATGGTCAAGCAGCTACTTTCTCTATTGCTGTTAACCCCACTACTTATGAAGTAAAATGGACCGTCAATGATAATTGTGGGAACACCGCTTCAGAATCTATAAGCTATACTTTTAAAGATTGTACTAGACCTACTCCTTTTTGCTTAGATGGTGTGGCAACAGTAATTGATGCTAATGGACAAGCATTGGTTTGGGCAACGGATATCAATCAGAAATCAACCGATAATTGTTCCGAAGAAGCTAACCTAGCATTTAGAGTTTATCATCCAATTTTAGCAAATACGGTTACTAAACCACAAAGTGGCGATGCGGGAGCGGTTGCTTTAGCTTTACCTACAAATGTAGCACTAGATTGTAACTTTCTAGGTAGACAGGAAATTGAATTATATGTCATTGATGAAGCAGGTAATTGGGATGTCTGTATTGGTAGTGTTTTCGTTCAAGATGGAAGTGGTGCTTGTGGAAGCGGTATAGTTGATAGTGGAAATGTAGCAATGGTCACAGGTGGAATTATCACTACTAATAGTATTCCGTTGAGCAATGTTACGTTAACGGCTAAGGGTACAGCGCTTTTCGAACAATCGGTTACCACAGACGACTCAGGTATTTTTGAATTAAATTTACCAAAAGGTATTGGTTATGTTATTTCTTTTGATAAAGAAGATGATCCTGCAAATGGGATGACCGTCTTTGATATTATTATGGTTTCTAAACATATTCTAGGTATCACAACCTTTACCAATGATTGGCAGTATATCGCTGCAGATATTAATAAATCTGGTAATGTCTCTGCTTTTGATTTAGTTTTAATGCGAAAAATTATTTTAGATATTGATACTGAATTTACGAATAATACCCCTTGGCGATTTATGCCTACGAATACTTTAAATTCAAATGCGGATGATATAACTAGTTTATCAGAAACAATTGTTATTTCTGAATTAACCGAAAATCAAACTTCTTTAGATTATACGGCTATTAAGATTGGGGATTTAAATGGTAGTGCGAATGTGGAAGGCTTTAGGGATGCTACGGATAGAAATACCAATAGTCCAACTATGATTCATTTAAAAGATCAATTTGTAAAAAGTGGAGAACAAGTGGAAGTTAAACTTTTACCTGCTGATTTAAATAACATTCAAGGACTACAAGTAGGCTTGACTTTTAAAGGCTTAACCTTGAATAAGGTCGAACAAGGACAAGTCCAAGCCCAGCATATCGCCCAATCAAAAGTAGACGAATTGATGCTTGTTTGGGATAAATTTAGCAGCAATGAAGCGAATTTAGTTGATGAAAATTGGTTGACGCTTGACTTTACAGCGACCGAAACGGGGTATTTAAGCGAACAACTCAACTTATCTAATCGGCAAGTAAATGAAGTTGTGTTGAATAATAATGAAGTAACTACAGCTCATTTAAATTTCGAAAAAGTAGCTATTGCTAATCCATTTAAATTATATCAAAATACCCCAAATCCATTTGCAACACATACCAATATTGGTTTTGAATTAACCGAAACCAATGAAATCGTGTTGGATATATTTACACTACAAGGTGCTTTATTAAAACAAATAAAAGGAAAATATGAAGCAGGTTATCATACCATAACTATACAAAAAGAAGCATTAGCAGGAAATGGTATTTTATTATACCAATTGACAACACCAACAGGTATTGCTTCTAAGAAAATGATTGTATTGGACTAGTTACTAGTTGCTAGTTGCTGGTTGTTACGCTCGAACCAGCAACTAGCCTCACTCCCTCCCCGCAATTGCTTCAATCTCAATCATACAACCATAATTCAATTGCTTCACGGGAATAATAGACCGAGCAGGTTTATGGTCGCCAAAAAAATCAGCATACACTTGATTGACTGCGCCCCAATCTTCAATATTAGAAATAAAAGCAGTTGTTTTTATCACGTCTGTTTTTGACAAACCATATTCTTTTATCAAGGCTTCAATTTTTTGCAAACACAGTAAAGTTTGTGCTTCAATACTTTTAGGCGCAGCTTTCTTTGCTCTTTTTAATAAAGGTAGTTGACCAGAGGTAAAAACTAAGTTACCTAATTTGACGCATGGAGAATAATGTGGTGGAATTTGCATAAAGTTTTTTATTTTTATTACGAATTAGCACTCAGGTAAAATTACAGGTAGATTAAAAGCCAAGCCACCTTCAGAAATTTCTTTGTATTTTCCATTCATATCTTGTGCGGTATCCCACATGGTTTTGACGACGGTATCAAATTTAACTACCGAATTTTCAGGATTTCCGCAAAGGGCTAAATTACTTGCCGTAATGGCTTTCATCGCTCCCATAGCATTTCTTTCTATACAGGGAATTTGAACAAGCCCACCAATAGGGTCGCAAGTTAAGCCTAAATGATGTTCCATTGCTATTTCGGCAGCCATTAAAGCTTGCTGTGGCGTGCCGCCTAAAACTTCGGTCAACCCATCTGCTGCCATCGCTGATGAAACGCCAATTTCAGCTTGACAACCACCTACTGCTGCGGATATAGTCGCTCCTTTTTTGAACAAGCAGCCAATTTCACCTGCGGTAAATAAAAACCGTCGAACATCAGTCATTCCCTTGTTTTTGCAAAAACAAAGAAAATATAATAAAACGGCTGGAATCACACCTGCTGCACCATTGGTTGGAGATGTAACGACTCTGCCCAAAGCTGCGTTTTCTTCATTGACTGCTAAGGCAAAGCAGCTTATCCATTTATTGACTATTAAACGATTTTCTTTAAAAAATTAGCTACAGCATCATTCACTTCTTTTTTATGCGGTCGATTACCAATATACCTAGAAGTAACCTTTTCTAAATGACTGCCTTTGATATATTGATGCGTTACTTTTGCCATTTCAAAAGGATGTAGTAGGTCATCGTCATTACCAATCACTAAACAAGGTTGTTTGATGGCCGTTAGTTTGTCTATACTTTTAAAAGGGGCATCTGAAACCATACTTTTCAAAACCATTGGAATGGCGGTTTGTTGGGTATCGCTAAACACCCCTATTATTGAAGTAGCAGCAGTCCTTAAATGTCCTTTAATGTGCTGATATTCCTTGTTTTTTTCAAATTTTGCTCGGTCGTTTCTTTTTCCAATAAATTTTGCTGCCGATTTTAAAATCATTAAGTTTTCTGGATTACCTTTGTCTAACCATGCTGGTCGAACTAACACTAATCCTGCTACTTTTTCTGGATACCGCAATGCCATATTGATAGCAATACCAGACCCCATAGATATGCCACCAAAAATAGCTTTTTCTATTTTTAAATATTCCATTAAACGGACGACTTCATCGGTATAAAAATTAAAGGAAGGCGCATTGCCTAATCGTAAAGGGGTATCTCCATGTCCTGGACAATCCATTGTAATGAGTTGCACTTTCTCCTGTCCACCTAATAAATTTTGAGCTTGCGCTAAATTAGACCCTAAACCATGTTGGAAAAAGAAGGGAAAACCTTCGCCAGAAATTTTATAGTTGATAATTGGTTGCATTAATTATTAAACTAAGAATTATTCAAAAAAGCGAATATAACAAATTTCTTTTTTTAAAGCTCTTTTCCTGCAAATTTGTCTTTTTCTCCAAAAAAATATTAATTTCGGGCAGTTAGTGCTGCATTAATCAGACAATCGAAAAATTATGAAAGTAGGCATGAATATGTTACTCTGGACAACTTTTGTCAATGAGGATTATTTTCCACAGATTGAAAAAATGAAAAAAGTAGGCTACGATGGCATTGAAGTACCCATTGGAGAGGGTGCTGCTAAAGATTATCGGAAAGTGGGTAATTTTTTGAAAAGCTTAGACATGACTTGTACTGCCGTTTCTTCTGTATTTGAGGAAGAAAACCCTGCTAGTCCTGATGCTAAAATTCGACAAAAAGGGGTAGATGCCCTAAAATGGAGAATTGATATGGCAGCAGAAATGGGCGCTGAAGTAATTGGTGGACCTTATCATTCTGCCTTTGCTTGGTTTTCAGGGAAAGCACCCACGGAGGAGGAACGCAAATGGAGTGCAGAAGTATTGCATAAGGCTGCCGAATATGCTGCTGGAACAGGAGTAATTTTAACTCCTGAAGCTCTAAACCGTTTTGAATGTTATTTATTCAACACTTTAGCCAGTATTGCCAAGCTTCTAAGAGAAGTGAATCATCCTAATTTGCGAATGATTTATGATACCCACCATGCACATATAGAAGAAAAGAGTCAAAGCAATGTGATTCAGAAATATGCAGATTTAATTGCCCATGTACACATTTCAGAAAATGATAGAGGCACCCCCGGAACAGGGCAAGTACGATGGGCCGAAGTTTTTGAAAACTTACAAGCTATCGGTTATGATAACTGGTTAACCATTGAGGCTTTTAGTCGGCATAATGAGGATTTTGCGAATGGAATTAATGTTTGGCGAAATTATCAGGAAGATATAAACGAAGTATATGAACAAGGGCATACTTTTATTCGGAATAGTTGGGCAGGATATGCGAGGTAGTAACTATTTCAGATGGACTTAACCCACCTTTTAATCCTCCTTTTTTAAACTAAATTATGGCAAAAATAAAACTAGCCTGCGAAACCTACACTTGGCAAATGCCAGGCGAGCAATATAAAGGCAGATTAGAACATATTATGGAAGTCTGTGCCAAAGCAGGTTTTACAGGCATCGAACCAGAAACCAGTTTTATGCAGCATTTAGAAGACCCTATTAGAATGAAGGCTGCTTTGGATAAATGGGGCTTGAATTTAGCCGTTTTATGTGTAGTGGAAGATTGGTTGCATCCAAAAGAAACAATCGAAGAACGAGAACGAGCGGACAAATGGATTCATTTTCTAAGCCATTTTCCGGATACTATATTATTACCAGTACAGATGCCGCAATCGGATAGGTCCAACCTCAAAGAACGCCAACAGAATTTACTTACCTGCGTCAATGCCTTTGCAGAAAGAGCGTATGATAAAGGCATTGCCTGTTCCTATCACCCTAACTCACCTGCTGGATCGATCTATCGAACAGAAGAAGATTATAAAATTTTGCTGAATGGTTTGGATAATCGAGTGATTGGGTATTGTCCTGATGTGGGGCATATAGCTAAAGGTGGGATGAATCCGAAGACGATTATGCGCCAATATCGACCATTGATTAATTTGGTGCATTATAAAGATATGTATGCCGATGGTCGTTGGGCAGCAACGGGAAAGGGCGATTTGGATTTTGTCGGTATTACCCAAGATTTAATTGATTCCAATTACGAAGGCTGGATTATTATGGAAGATGAATGTGATGCATGTATTACTGATCCTGATGGGGTGACCATGCGGGATGGGATTTTTATTGAGGAAGTTTTGCGGCCGATGTTAGGCTGATATTACATAAAATTATTTGGAAATGATTGAAAGGACTTCTTTTTCAGTTAGCCCAAGAATTTGAGCAATATCCAATGGGGCAATTTTTCGTTCATGTAGTTGTATAACGGCTAAATGCTGCTTTTCTCGATTAGTTTTTAGTTTCTCTTCTTTTTCTGCTAGGGTTTTATCCTTCACTTTTAATTCTTGTTTTCTTGCTTTTAATTCTTGTTTTCTTACTTTTAATTCTTGTTCTCTTGCTTTTAGTTCTTGCTCTCTTGCTTTTAGTTCTTTAATATAATCTAATTCCTTGGCTGTCTCTCTTTGCCAATTATAATAAGCATCCAATTCTTGTTGTGTCCATGTAGAACGCTGGGCAGTAAAAGCGGCATCAGAAATGGCCTTTTCCTCTGCTAAAACATCGGGTAAATGATTATAGGAATGAATTTCTTTTAGAAAAAAAGTCCACTTGTCAAGAATAGTAGTTAATTGTAGAAGACTTTTTTTGAATTTGGTGAGTTCTAAAAAATATAATTCAAAATCACAAATCTCTTGTTCGTATGTTTCTATGTTTAGAATGGAATGTTTTGATAAATAGTTTTTAGAATTGAAATAATTAAAATTTAAAACACCAATAAAATAGACTGGTCGATGTTCTTTATAGTCTTGACCTGCTGTAAGTTGAGCAGCATAGGCTCTTGACAAATAATCTAAGGCTCGTTTGTCAAAAAAAGCATAAGGGTTAGCCTGCATTTCAACGATATATTCTTCTCCTTCTTTATCTTTTGCACGAATATCCAATACCGTATATTTTAACTCTGGTAACTTTGGAAGTTGATAGGGATTTAGTATTTCAACCTCAACAATATTTTTCTCCATGACCGCATTAAGCAAACTTATGAGGATATGCTTTTTCTGCGAATCCCCGAATATTTTCTTAAAAGCAATGTCTATTTTAGGGTCAACAAACTCCATTTTAATATTTTGATTTATTCAAAAATACAAAATAATTGGGAAATAAGTAATGGATAAAAAATAACCCCGATTAAAATCTGGGGCAAGCATTTGACTACTAGCATTTGATTTCCCAACGGATTTAATACCCAACGCCTGCCTGCCGCAGACAGGGATTCTAGATGTTCAATTTATTATTTCTTGATTATTAAGTTATTTTTTATCCATTGCTAAGTGCCGCATTTTATTCCTGTTCATACCATCCATGCCGCTCTCGAACTTGAATCATTTGCGCTAAAATAGCATTCCAAGTTTTTTGTTGTACTAATTGCTGATTGGGAAACATACAACCATCCCAGCAAATATGCCGAAAAGCCTTGGTTAATTGACCATCTTTTCGACGCAACCAATGCCCTGCATCTACAGGAATGTCTAATTTGCCATTTGGATCATCTGCGGGGCAATGTCTCCCTGTTTTATCATGCGAACCAGCACCATGTACTGTCCCATCATTTTGCGCTACATGAAAATCTATCGTCCATGGACGTAAGGCATTCGTTAACTCAATTAATCCTTCGGTTAAAGTTGCTCTGTCTGCCCATTGAAAATCAGTAGGTAAGATGCGGTCTTCTGGTTTATTATAGCCCAATAAATAGAGTAAAGTATGCGCCATATCTGCTTGAAAACCAATATTTCTGCGACCAACTGCTTCTAAGGTATCAACCATTGCTTTCCATCCATGCATACCGCCCCAACAAATCTCTCCTTCTGCGGCTAAACTTTCGCCATAGTCAGCGGCTATATCACAAGCTTCTCGAAAGGTTTGGGCTATTTTTTTAGTATTTCTTTTAGGGGACTTAGCCCATGCTTCGGGAGAACAAGCGGAATCAATTCTAACAATCCCATTAGGTCGAATACCTAATGCTCTAAGCCGCATCGCTATATGACAAGCTTTGCGAACTTGGGAAACAAATCGTTTTCTTGCTGCTTTGTTACCCATAGCTGAACCACCGTCTGTATCAACCCAAACGGGAGCAACGACGCTGCCTATTTCCAAATTCCTACTGGCTGCTTTTTCTGCTAATATTTTAATACCATCTTCACTAGCATTAATGTCAATATGTGGGTCAAATAAAAAGAGATCAAAACCATCAAATTTCACCCCATTAACTTCAGCATTTGCTGTTAAATCTAACATAGTATCTAGGTCAATAGCAGGTTCGGCTCCTTCTCCCTTTCCGACTACCCCAGGCCAGGCAGCATTGTGTAATTTAGGGTAATTATTTTGCAAGATGACATGATTTTTAAATTATAAAAACAGGAATATACGAGAATTGTGGAAATTTTTAAAGGGAAGGAAAATCAAATTTATTTAAATCGATATTTTAGAAAGAAAAGTAAAATATTAAGGGTTTTCTTATAAAAATAGCATTTGTCAAAAATCGCGTTAAAAACGCTCTAAATATCGGGTCGAGGTTGCAAACTTCGACCATCGGCACTATCATTTGTTCAAGCACCGAATCAAATCAATATTTTTTAAGTCTTTGACTTCATTTTTTAAGCTATAAATTTTTTATAAAAAAAAACTTGTAAAATATTGTAGCCATTACAAATATAAAGAAATTCTAATTACATTGTGGAGTCAAGGAAAAGGTAAAAAATGGACCTTAATACAGCGATTCAAAAGTTTTTTACGATTTTTACTTGTCCCCCGAGCGCAGCTATGC
>CAZXYA010000205.1:0-13892 GCA_964644655.1 uncultured Saprospiraceae bacterium
ATACGCACGTAGCGAAGCGAAGTGCGTGATTTTGTAAAATGTGTACGGTAGAGAGATAAAAAATAGTTCGATAGACCTAATCCTACATTATTTCTAAAAAATCTAAGCTAGATGGATGAAAAAATAAAATAAATATTATCTTTAGCCAATTATAAAATATTCATTCAGAGTAGCTTAATAAGTACTAGAGTATTAACCGCAAAAAGATAGCAATTTGAAAATGATAGATAGAGGTGCAGCGCACCGACCACCTTTGTATCTAGTTTTTAGCTACTTTTTTAAGGTACAGCGTACCGACCACCTTTGTAAAAAAGTGTAAAATGTGGTCGGTGCGCTGCACCTTAAGGCTTATTTCCAGTACTAAACCTGTCCCGACCCTTCGGGATGATACAAATATAGGCGGTGCGCTGCACCTTGCTATCTTTTTGCGGTCAATATACTAGAGCGTCAGGTAAAAAAGTGATAAACAAATTTAATCGACACTTTTTACAAAGCACAGTTATCGGTTATCAGTTACCTGCTCAATATGAAAACTGACAACAGATAACCGACAACTACTTTAAAAGTGTTGAATATTTTTGCTTAAAGGAGTAGGTTATATTTTACCTGTTCCCTAACTACTTAACTTAGTTCTGGGAAGAAATAATGCATAGAAATTTCTAAAAAAAATAATACCAAAAACACCACCAACTTTATGAAGGTACTTCACATTAGTGCAGAGTGCTATCCCGCTGCTAAAGCTGGCGGATTAGGAGATGTAGCAGGAGCCTTACCAAAATATTTGACTGCATCTGGTTTTGAAGCCAGCGTTATTATTCCCAAATATCATACAAAATGGATTTTAGCCCAAAAATGGGTGACTCATTTTCAGGGTAGTTTTCCGATAGGCTATGCCTCTATTTTTTTTACAATTCAAAAATTAGAAGCAGACAGTTTAGGATTTCCTTTATATGTAGTTGATATTCCTGGCAAATATGACCGACCAAGTGTTTATTTGGATGAAAATGGAAAAGGGTTTGGAGACGAGGTAGAACGGAGTTTGTGCTTTCAACAAGCGGTCTTACATTGGGTGAAGCAATTTACTGTTTTACCTGAAGTCATTCATTGCCACGATCATCATACAGGATTGATTCCTTTTATGATGAAGCATTGTATGGTCTTTAATCGGCTGGCAAATACGCCTACTGTTTTTACAATTCACAATGGAGAATATGACGGTGCTTTTGGTTGGGACAAAGTTAATCTATTGCCTGTATTCGATAGTATGGTAAGCGGTTTAATAGATTGGGACCAAATAATTAACCCTTTAGCTTCTGCCATTAAATGTGCTTGGCGACTCACAACTGTTTCTCCGACCTATATGAAAGAGTTACAGATAAATGCGGGTTATTTAGCGCCTTTATTACAACATGAACATGCCAAATCGAAAGGTATATTAAATGGAATTGATATACAGGTTTGGCATCCTAAAACAGACCCTTTAATTGCTGAAAATTTAAAACGCAGTCTCCAAATTTTTAAAGATAAAAATAAAGCTGCTTTAAAAGAAAAATTCACCATACAAGATGATTTGCCCTTTATTACTTTTATTGGCAGATTGGCTGGTGAAAAAGGCGCTCATTTATTAGCCCCAATGATTGACCGTTTCTTACAATCCGGGAATCAGGCATCTTTTATCATTCTTGGAACTGGAGAACCATACATTCATCAGGCACTCAAACAATTAGAACACGAGTATCCCGACTATGTCAATGTTGCTTTAGAATATAATGAACAACTAGCACATCAATTATATGCAGGGTCTGATTTTTTAGTGATGCCGTCCAAGGTTGAACCCTGTGGGTTGAATCAGATGTATGCCATGCGCTATGGGACTATTCCTGTGGTAAGGGCAGTCGGTGGTTTAAAAGATACGGTAGCAGATGTAGGTCAAACAAATGGAAGAGGTATTCAATTTAGTCATTTGACCGTAGAAGATGCAGCCCATGCACTCAAAAGAGCTGTTCAGTTATATCAAAACACTTCTCGATTTAAAGAGATTAGAGCAAGCATTACAGAAGTAGATTTTTCTTGGGAAAATTCTGCTAAACAGTATATTAATTTATATAATTCCATTATAGCATTAGTTAATTAATCAGTTATCAGTTATCGGTTTAACTGATAACTGACAACCGACAACTGATAACAACCAAAACATGGCAAAAAAACAAGCGAAGACCTTCAATTCTTCTACAACCATTGGTAGAAAAATCCCTGGCATAGAAAAAACGGTAAAAATGGTTGCCTTAATTTTAGGCGGCGGTGCAGGGACTCGATTATTTCCATTGACAGAACAACGCTCTAAACCAGCAGTACCAATAGCTGGAAAATATCGCTTGATAGATATTCCTATTTCCAATTGCCTCAATTCTAATGTAACAAGGATGTTTGTATTGACCCAATTCAATTCAGCTTCCTTAAATCAACATATCAAAAATACTTACCATTTTGATGCCTTTAGTAATGGTTTTGTAGATGTATTAGCAGCAGAACAGACAAGAACCAACGAAAATTGGTTTCAAGGGACCGCAGATGCAGTTAGGCAATGTATGCCACATCTAGCCAACCATGATTTTGATTATTTATTGATTCTTTCAGGAGATCAATTATATCAAATGGATTTTGAACAATTTATAAAATACCATATTGAAAGAGCAGCGGATCTTACGATTGCCACAATTCCTGTAAATGATCGTGATGCCCCGGCATTTGGTATCATGAAGGTAAACAAAAAAGGCTATATTAACTCCTTCATTGAGAAGCCTGCCGCTTCTCTTTTACCGGAGTGGCAATCTGAGGTCCCACAAAAAGACAAAGATGCAGGTAAACATTATTTAGCATCTATGGGCATCTATTTATTCAATAAAACAGCGATGAACAAACTGTTTAATGAATATCCAGAAGCAACCGATTTTGGCAAAGAAGTCATTCCAAAAGCGATTACAACCAATTATACGGTTGCCAGTTATCAATACGATGGCTATTGGACAGATATAGGAAATATCCGCTCTTTCTTTGAAGCCAATGTCGAATTAGCTAGTCCTATTCCTCAATTCAATTTATTCGATAGCGACCATCCCGTTTTTACCAGACCTCGGATGTTGCCTCCTTCGAAGATTTTAGCAGCGTATTTTCGGCAAGCGATTATCGCAGAAGCCTGTATAATTGAAGCAGATAAAATTGAAAATGCCATTATCGGTATTCGTTCTAGAATTGGCTTCCGAACTGTGATTCATAAAGCCATCATCATGGGGAATGACTATTTTGAAACCATTGATGAAATGAATGCTTTAAAGGAGAAAGCGGGCATCCCGCTCGGTATTGGTAATAATTGCATCATCGAAAATGCCATTATTGATAAAAATTGTAGAATTGGCAATGATGTACAGATTAGAGGAGGTGTTGCCTTAGAAAATACAGAAACAGAAACTTACTGCGTTAAAGATGGGATTATTGTATTGAAGAAAGGCGCTATTATTCCGAATGGGACACATATTGGGGTTTGATTTTTGTGCTGCTGCTTGATAAATCCGTTGCTAATTATTTTTTCAGCAGTCGATTAGGTTAGCAACGGACTTTTATCATTTTTTATCTGACCATCTATTCATGAAGAAAAGACAATGTTAGATCATTGCATATATTAAATTAATATTAATTTTTTTAAAAAATCACACTAAAAATATTGACTCCAATTAACTGAGCAGCTACATTTGCGGTCGAAAATTTTGTAATCTCGTTAAGCAGCGACTTAAATGGAAGATTGGGGGGCGATTTCATCCTCATGCTTCATTAAGGTTATTACTTATTTTTATTTAGTCATAGAAAGGATGCTTACGAGTATATTTTTAATCATTTTTATTAATTACTAAAACTATATTAGATATGGGTAGAGGAGACAAAAAATCCAAAAAAGGTAAATTACGACGAGGGTCAAATGGCAAGGCTAGACCAACTAGCAAAAATGCTGCTAAATTGAAAAAAAGAGCCGCCGCTGCAAGTTAGTGTATTTGGAAAAGAGGGTAGGGGATAGCAACATTTTCTGTTATAAATAGAATGCTTTCCCTACGCTCTTTCCTAGACCAAGGTATTTATTTCGAAACGTCCGCTCTATTATAAATAACTGCTCCTTCCTTAATCGTTTCCAATACGGTCATATCCTTCAATTTATCTGCTGAAATGGTCAAAGGATTCTCTGCTAGAATCACAAAGTCTGCTAATTTTCCTACTTTGATAGACCCTTTTAAATGTTCTTGCTTATGTTGATAAGCGGAGTTAATCGTAATAGCTTTTAGGCCTTCGTAAGGCGATAATTGTTGGTCTTTTCCTAAAGTTAAATCACTTCGAGTGGTACGATTAACAGCGGTACCTAATAGAAATAACTGATCAATGGGGGTAACAGGGAAATCGGTGTGATTGGTACAAGCGATGCCCATGTCCATAGCCGCTTTCATTGGACTGAGGAAGGAGGCCCTTTCTTCTCCAAGATTGGCTAAATGCGTATCTCCCCAAAAGAAGGCATGGTTGGTAAAAAAGGCAGGAATCATTTTATGTTTTTTGTATAATTCCAATTGATCTGGGCGCACAAATTGAGAATGAATAATAACACTTCTTAAATCATCTGGCACTGTAGTCATCGAATCAATAACCGATTGATGCGTTTCTAAAAATAAATCTATAGCGCCATCGCCATTAGCATGGGTATATAGTTGAATACCTGCATCATAACATTGCTTCATAATACCACCTAGCTGTTCTTTGGTAAGATTTGGAAAACCCTTACAATCATGCGCACAACCGGGCACTTCAGTTAAATAGGGCTTGCTAAAAAAAGCAGTTTTACCTTGGGGCGAACCATCGGATACTATTTTTACACCTGTTAAACGAAGTCTATTTTTAGATTGCCCAAAAGCTGCTAAGTGATTGCCAAAATATTCTTTGAGATTTAAAAATCCTGCTAGAATTTCTACATCTAATTTTAATTTGCCTGCTGCTGCTGCTTTTTCCCAAAATTGATAGGTCTTATAATCTGTAAAACCATCTTGTGCGGTAGTGACCCCATGAGAAGCATATAAATTTTGCACTTCTTCTAATAAGACCATTAACTGTTCGGGAGTTGGCAAAGGCAAGCCTTTTCTAACTGCATAAACCGCTGTTTCTTGCACTAGCCCATTTGGTTCATTAGAATTGGGCAGCCGAACTATCATTCCTCCATCAGGATTTTTAGTTGTTTCATCAATGCCAACTTTTGCCAAAGCTGCGCTATTGATAACTGCCATATGCCCCGAAACATGCATCAAAAAAACAGGATTGTCAGGAAAGGCTTCATCTAAATCCAATTTAGTAGGATGTCTTTTGTCAGTTAGTAAATCAGGGTCATAGCCCCAACCAATTACCCAATCTCCTTTAGGAATATTATTTTTTTCTTGATGTGTTTTTAACTTTTTTACAATCCCCGCTATACTTGTAATATCACTAACGGGTGGAGAAGAAATATTGGCTTGCCCCAATAAGGACATCCCTAGCGAAAGATGACTATGTGCATCAATAAACCCCGGTAGCATCGTTTTTCCTGCTAAATCAATAACTTGGGTGGAATCTCCTTGATGAATGGCTGCTAAATCATTTTCACTAACAGCTAAAATTTTTCCATTTTTGACCGCAACAGAAGTCGCCTTTTGGGCTTCGTCTTCCATGGTGATAATAGTGCCATTATGGTAAATTATATCTGCTATTTCACCTTTAGGAGTGGATTGGCAGGCGAAGAAAATGGTCGTTAGTAAAATTAAAAGTAGTTGAGTTAGTCGTTGCATTTTTGTTTTGTTAAATAGCTGAAATAGAGATTAAAGCTTGAGATTGCCTCATCCCAAAGCAATTCTTATTTTTAGGAGAAAAACCTTTATAACTATTCACCACGAAAATATGGTCCACTAATTTTTTCTACCATTTAGTCATTTAAGTCCATTTAGTTTGCTCTAGCTATTTCTTAAATAGGCTGTTGTCTTAAATGGTAAAATTAAAGAAGGCTATTAATTATTACTGTGTTGAAAAAGTTTTCTAATAATAAAAATCGCCACAAGGTAAGATTAATTGCTATCTTGTCCAACAAATTTAAAACAACTACATCTTGCAAACGATTTCTAAAAATATGGCTCGGTCGCTCATTATTGAACGGCAATTACCCGCTCCTAAAAAAGGGAAAAATGGGACTTTAGCGACCATTGAACAATTGGGCTATGTACAGATTGATACGATTTCGGTTATTGCCCGAGCGCATCACCATGTTTTGTGGACGAGAATCCCTAATTATCAAGCTAATTTTTTAAAAACCTTGGTGGAAAAAGACAAAACGGTCTTCGATTATTGGGCGCATGCAGCTAGTTTTTTGCCGATGCGAGATTACCAGTTTAGCCTCTACCGGAAATGGGAAAAAGCACAAAAAGACAAACATTGGTATCAAAAGAATCCTAAAAATATGGCCTATGTATTAGACCAAATAAAGGAAAGAGGTCCATTGATGTCTAAAGATTTGAATAAGGGGACGTTTACTAAAACCCATGCTTGGGCAGTACCGCCAATCAAACAAGCCTTGATGTATTTGTTTATGGATGGGCAGATTATGATTGTGGGTAGACAAGGGTTTCAAAAGATTTATGATTTACCTGAAAATTTTCTGCCTGCAGATGTGAATACGGACTTACCGACTCGTCAACAATATATGGAACATATTATCCGAAGAGATATTAAAGCACATGGATTGATAACAACAAAATCTATTGGGCATTTATTAAAGATTTCCATTAAAGAAAAACAAGCAGTCATCGATCAATTAATACAGAGAGGAGAACTAATAGCCGTAAAAATTAAAGGCATAGACCATGCGATTTATTATGGTTTTATGGAGCAAGTAGAAAACTACACACCCAAAAGAACCAACAAAAAATTACATATTCTTTCTCCTTTTGATAACTTGGTCATTCTAAGACCAAGAGTTCAGCAATTATTTGATTTTTCCTATTTATTAGAATGTTACGTAACGGCTAAAAAACGTAAAGTTGGTTATTTCAGTCTACCGATTTTATATGGAAAGGACTTTGTCGGACAAGTAGATTTAAAAGCAGATCGAAAAACAAAAATTTTGTGGATTCGAAATTTAGTATGGGAAGATAAGGTTAAAAAAGCGGAATTAATTTATACACCTTTCCTAAAAAAACTACAATCCTTTATGGTCTTTAACGGGTGTATATCCATTCAATCAGAAGTAAAAGAGGAAGGGTTATTGACTTTGCTGAAAAATTTGTAAGAGCTTGTTGGGAGTTTGTTTTTGGAGGCGAAAAAGGCGCTTTTTTAACCCAAAGGATAAATTCCCAACAAGCTCTAAAGGAACGGTTCAAAAATAACTTTACATTTTAAAATTGCAACTTATTGATTGTCAGTAGAGGTTTTAATTTTAATTGTCATTTTAATTTTAATTCATTCCAAACTATTTAACCCCAACTAAATAACCGATACTTTATAGTCGGTAAGGTTTATAAGATAATGAGGTTCGGATAATCCCTTTTTTATCCCATAAAACTCATCAACTTATTATACTCATTACCCTTTTAAAAAATGTTGATTATTTAATATTAGGTATTTACTTTCTAGCTCCTTTTGGCTCCCCTTGCCAAAGCAGAAAACCCAGCGTCATCGTACAGAATAACAAGCCTAAAAATTCTCTAGTTAATTCAATATGCGGTTCTTCTGCTTTCATACTTTGCGTAATTGATTCTGCGCCAGTACTTAGCCAATCTATAAAGTCTGGTAAAAGCATAGCTAGACCTATTATGCACCCTAACATACCACCTCTTAAAACCCAAGAAGGAAATCTGTTACTCGCTGCAAGTCCTGACATTATCGTCATAAATAAGTAAATACCAATCCACAACCAAGGGTCAGGATCATTATACTGAACGATGGCAAAGACTATAAAAAGAATGGTGAGGATAATGTTGGTAATTCTCATTTTTATTGTTTTAGGTGATGATACATTAAATGTAAAAAGAATATATGTTGTTTGATAATGTATTTTTAAATATATCAATTTTTTTTGAATAGGTGATAACTGTATTAGCCCTCTACCGATACCGCTCCGCTCCCTCTCCGCCTAAGCAGCGAAGGACGATAATGCTCATTTTAGTAGGAGAGCGTATTTTATTAGCCTTGACTTAGCGAATATTTACCGATATTTGCAATTCATCAACACTAAATTTTATGTCAAGTACAACAGATGCGACTGCCACACCATCGAAGATAAAATGGTTAGATAGTGTTTCTGCTTTTTTGGATAATCAATTTAAGATTCCAGGAACAGAAACCCGTTTTGGTTTAGATTTTATTATTGGGTTGATTCCTGGCGCAGGAGATGTGGCGAGTTTTGGGATTTCTAGTGTGTTGGTATTGACGATGGTCCGTTATGGTGCAAGTGGACGAGTGATTTTACAAATGTTGTGGAATATCTTTTTAGATACAACAGTTGGAGCAATCCCAATTTTAGGGGATATTTTTGATTTATATTATAAATCTAATCGTCGAAATTTTGAATTATTGAAAGCACATTATGGTGAAGGCGCTTACGAAGGGAATGGCCTATGGATTGTCCTATTAGTTTTAGTTTTATTGATCGTAATGTTTATAGTAATGATTTATTTAGTAGCTAAAGTAGTTGCTTTTTCTTGGGCTTATTTTGCGGCTTTATTATAAAATTAAAATTCAATACAAACAGGCGTGCCAATTTTAAAGTCAAAACCAGTAAAATTTAGTTGACCCGTAGTTGCATCAATGGTGTAACTGGTAATATTTCTAGAATTTTGATTGGCAACATATAAAAACTGTCCTTTGTCATCAATTCTAAAATTTCTTGGATATGTGCCTCTAGTAGATGCTGTTCCAATAAAGATTAACTTACCTGTAGCTGCATCAATCTTATACATAACTATACTATCATGGCCTCGGTTAGAACCATATAAAAATTGCCCATTGGGATGCAATTGAATATCCGCACAATAACTTTCGGCTGTATATCCTGTTGGCAAAGTAGAAATTGCTTGAATGGAAGTAAAAGTCTTACTTGCTTTATCATAAGCAATCACATTCACCGTATTATCCAACTCGTTAATCACATAGCAGAAATTGCCATTTTTTGACCAGACTAAATGCCTTGGACCTGCCCCATCTTGGATTTTAAGAAAAGCCTGTTCGGTAGGAATTAATTGTCCATTTTTATGGTCGATAGAGAACAACCAAATTTTGTCTGTTCCTTTATCAGTTGCGACCGCCAAGGTATTATCAGGCGAAATAATAACGGAATGTAAATGTGGATTATCTTGCTGAGGATGCGTACTTGATCCTGTAAATTGTTTTTTATCAGTTGCTACTAAAGTACCATTGGGTTGAATACGATACATTTTGACCACACCACCTACATAATTGGCGACAAAAGCAAATTTCCCTGTTTGGTCAACCGACACATGACAAGGCGCTTGCCCATCGGTAGGTAGTCGATTGAGGAATTCTAGCGAATCTTTACCAATCTTATAAGCATAAACAAAACCTGTAGGTTCGTCCGCATGTGCCAACTCACTTACTGCATAAATGTATTTTTTATCAGGCGAGTAGGTGAGAAAAGAAGGGTTGACTAGTGTCGCCACTAGTTTTTCTTTGGTGATTTTTCCTGTAGTTTTATTTACTTGTATGCTATAAATACCCTCGGCATTACCGTCTACATGCCCTTCTGGTCTGGTATAAGTACCAATATAAAAAGTGGTCAAATCAATGGATTTAGTAATTGTTGTTTCTGCCTTTTTTTCTTGACTAGAACAGGCGATGCCAAGAATTAATAGTAGCAAAAAGCAGCCAATAAAAAATGGGTGTTTGTTGGACATAACTATTCATTTTTATTTGGCTGCAAGATAGTTTTAAATCTTTACTTAAAACTCCTTTTTTAAATTAAAATAGGGCGGCTATAAGAAATAGCTGCACTGTTCAGCAGAAGTGATTGGTTCTAATAGCTTTACGGGGTAATTTTCTATTACCCCGTAAATTTGACGGGAAAATCACGGGGTAATGGAAAATTACCCCGTGATAAGCCCTCCCAAATTCAGAACCAATCACCTCTGCCTATTTGAGGATTGTTGACCTTGGAGCATCTTCAAGATTTCCAAGTGTCTGTATCTTTGCGCTTTTAGACGCTTGGAGGTCTTGAAGACACTCCAAGGTCTAAGTTAAGACTTCGGCTTTGTAAGCGTCACTTCTTTCTTTCCAATCTTAGTTCCGCTTCCAATTTTACCACCTTTAGAAATCCTAGGTTGGCCCAATGTTCGAGTAATTGTAATTGTCTTTTCAGTTGTACCCCCTTCGTTATGAGCAATTAATTCTATTTTATTTGCCCCTAATCTTAGTGGAATGGTCGCTATTAATTTTTGATTATCAAAATCAAAATCACGGAAGGTTTTACTATTTACTTTTACACTTATATCAGCTTCATTGCCTATATACTTCATTAATGCAATCAGCTTTATTCGTGTTTGCTGCGTTTTCGTTGGTACGGTTTGTCCATTTTTTGTAACCAACTGAATCGTTGGTTTAGCCATCAGAGGCCGATAATTTAACGTCAATACTTCTTCTACATGACCATGATTATTATTCGCTGTCAACCGAATAATATTTCTGCCTTTTTTTAATTTTATCCGACTATTTAGGGTAGTACCATCAAAATTAAAATCAGCAGTTTTGTTATTGACGGTTAATAACAAATCATTTTGTTCATTGATATGCTTGATAGTTGCTTTCACTCGCACCGTATTTTCTCTTACTTCTGCTTTATTATCGTGGCTTACAAAATTTATGGCAGCCTTTCTTGGTCGTAAATAGTTGATTCGGAGATTTCTCTCTTCCTTACCGTAGTCATTATTCACTTTTAAAATTAAGTTATTTCGACCTTCTTTTAAGCGAATAGGGGCAGTAAAATAATCCCTGTCTAAAGTTGAATTTTCCACAAGCACACCATTCACAAATAATTTTACATCCTTTTTCTTACTTACATTTTTGACGGTGGCAGCAAATTCAATTCGTGCTTCTCTAAAAGTTTGATTGTCCGCAATATTATTCAAAACAATACTAGGAGGTTGAGGGATATAGTAAGCTATATTTTTCACCTCTCTAGTTTCCCCATATTTGTTCTTCGCAATAATTTCAAGTACATTTTGACCTTCTCTTAATCGTAAAGTGGCGTTCAGTTGGTCTTCCCTAAATCGGTAATTACTTATCACTCGATTATTTAAAAAGAGTTGAATATCCCGCTTATTTTCTATATGCTGAATCGTCGCTTTCAATCGAATTTCTTCTTTATCTGTATTGGTGAAATTGGGTGTTCTTAAATCAATGATTGGTGCATACCGCCTTTCGTGAAAAACGGTAACTCTTTGACGGTCGTTGCCGTTTGGATTTCTTGCCCTAATCGCAATAACATTTTCTCCTTCTTGTAAGTCTATCGTTGCCCTGAAATTGCCATTGTTTGGATTGAATCTAAAATCAAGGCAATCTTCTCCATTTACTCGAAAATCAATCCCTCGCTTATTTAACACGCCACTTAAATTGGCTTTTACTGTAATTTCTCGTTCCTCAAAAACAGCATTTTGTCGAGGTTGGTAAATATCCACATTTGGTATGATGACAACTGGCGGTGGAGGTGGTAGCGGCACTTCTAAATTAATGATTGCTCTAGCATCATCTCTGCCTGCTTCATTTTGCGCTTCGATAACTACCTGATTAATGCCAGCTTGTAAATACAAATTATGCCGTAAAATCCCTGTATTCGGATTGAATTCAAAATCATAAATAGCCAAACCATTATTGGTCAGTCGAATATCTGATTTTCTAAAGATATTTTCCAAAGTCGCATGAATCACAACTAATGCTTCTCTAGTGGTAGATTCTTGGTATTGAGGCGCATTAATCCTTACCCTAGGTCGGCGTACACTTGGTGTATATCGTCGCTCATAAATAATTGTTCGTTGATCTCTTGCTTCGCCTCTTTGGTTGGTCGCAATGACTTCAATTTCATTTTGACCTTCTCTTAGTTCAATATCCGCTTTTAATGTACCATTTTCATAATCAAAATAGAAATTAGGCTCATTTCGACCATTAACAAGTAATTGAATACCGCTAGACTGAAGAACGTGCTGTACATTAATATTTATAGTAGCTAAACGCTTATCCACTTTTGCATTATTATAAGCAGGGCTAGTAAAGTTTACTGTTGGAAAAGCAATGGGTAATTCCCTGTAAATCGTTCTTGTCATCCGTTGTTCCCCATTGCTGTTTTTAGCTTTGAGTTCAATAGTATTAGCACCTTCTCTTAAGTTAACGGCTGCATTCAAAAGAGCAATGCCACTATCAAAATCGAACCTTTGTTCTTTGCCATTGACTCGTAATTCTATTGCGTTTTTATCGTCTACTAACCTTACTTTGGCTTGCAGATTAAGTCTACTTTCTATAATTTTTTCATTATCATAAGCAGGTGTAGTAAAAATAATTTCTGGTTTGCCAAAATCAATAACTTCAGTAGATTCAGGAACATTGGTTTCGTAGGTTAAAAAGAGGGTCTTTTTAGCAGTTCCTACTGCATTATTTGCCGTAATAACGATTTTATTTTCTCCTGCCTTTAAGCGAATTTGACCTGCCAATTTATGATTAGAAAAATTAAATCGCTGTTCTTTTCCATTAACAGTTAAGTAAACATCGAAAGGATTATTGACTCGATTAATGATTGCTTGAATAGGGACTACTGCTTTGGTGGTACTTAGTCCACTAGCATGAGGTTTGATCAATTCAATAGTTGGTTGTCTATTCTTTTTGGGCCTATCTTTTCGATTAAACCTATATTTTAATCCCAAAGAAGTATAATGCAAAATATCATTATTCCCCGTCAAGGTATTGGCATTGGTCCATTGTTGCCCATCTAAAAGGTCGGTCCCAGAAAAGGTCATTCGGTGTCCAAGACCTACTGCTAAATTGTTGGTCAAATCATAATCTACTTCTACCCCCAAAGAAGGCATAATGCCAAATTTGCCAGCTCGACCAAAACCATCTGCCAAAGTTTCATATTCACCATCTCGGATGGTTTCCAATTGAGATAAATTAAAAGGTTTTGTCCCACCTGCGTCTATTTGGTTATAGCCATCGGCATACAATCCATTAGCATCTCTTTGGTCAATTTTTGTTTGATACCAATCCAAACCAACACCACCTGTAAAAGAAAGCCCAAGTCCAGTTGCTTCTCGCAAACCATTTAAGGTCAAGACTCCTTCCATTCCTAGTTCCACTTGATTGGTTTTATGATTAGCATAAACCAAATCGCCACCAGGTTCATTGGTATAGTCTAAAGTTTTTTCGCCATTCAAAGCTTCATTATTAGCGATGCCTAAAGAAGGACGAATATCGGTGCCAAAAGACCGAGCAATTTGAAAACGACTACGTACATCTAGACTAAAGGGCGCATAAGGAGTATAGATTAAGTTTTTACCATAAGTCAGCCCGAAACCAAAACCACTTAAATCGGTGGCTACATCACTTTGTTGATAAGCTAGGCCACCATTCAAACCGAAGGTATAATCTCCTTGCTGCCTGTCTTGGGTGTTTGTTTGTTGTGCAGTTAGGGTAATTGTCAAAAAAGTTGCAACGACCATTAAAACTACTAATCTGGTTAATCTAATCATAACGTCGGGTTTTTGCTAGTAGTAGCCGTCTCTTCGGCATTTACTACGAGCTGTTTACTAAATCATATTGTCATTTTTTTAGAGTAGAGATTAGAGACC
>CAZXYA010000206.1:0-13885 GCA_964644655.1 uncultured Saprospiraceae bacterium
ACGAAAAGAAGAATAAATATCTTGACGAACGGGCCAGTTATATTTTTCTTCAAAAACTGGTAATTCATCTTCCTCTTGAAAGTGTTCGCCATAATCTAAGACTATTTCAAATAACCATTGATTATCGCTTTTAAAATTTGCTTTTTGGTAGGGAATGGTATTGCCATATAGAACTCGCTTTAAATAGGTCTGATTATATCCATTTTCTGAATTTCTATTTTTTTCAAAGATTGGTTTTGGAGATAAACCTAAACCATCTTCCTTTTTGTATTCATAAAAAATGACATTTCCTTTATCATCAAAAGACTTTTCAATTTTCCATTGAAATACTTTCCAACTATCTTTTGGGTCTACTATTTTAGCGTTTTCGCTTTGACCATAAATTGTTGTTATATTTTCTTTAGTAATAGATTTCCAATAGCTAGATTTATTTTTTTGATGAACCCATTTTTCAATCCTTGCAAATAAACCTTCTATTCTTGGAATATAGCGATAGACTTTATACGCTCCATCTATTCTTGTATAAGGCTTTTCCTCCTCTGTTCCAATATTTTCTAAAACAGGTATTAAATCCTCTACACCAGATAAAATAAACACATCGCTATTACAAGCATCATAATAATGTGGTAAACCATCATATTGCGGTAATCCTGTCTGTGTCTTTCGACTAATACTCGGCAGTCCAATATTCCATCCTAACCCAAAACAACTATTACCTGCACCGCTATCATAACTTAATGCCAATTGTGGTGTAAAGCCTCCTCGCCCTGGACTCATGGCAATAGGAACAGACATTGAACCTGTACCTGTTACTGGGTTGGCTTGGAATTTTTCGCCGATTCCTTGGATTGCGCCACCGCCTTTGGGAAGGTTGATTACTGGAGGTTGGAAGGTGGGTTGGGATTGACTACTACCATTATCTTGGTTCTGACCAAAACTTGATTGGTTATTTTGATTAGTTGAGGAAGGGGCGCTAGTATTCTGCGTTTCCCTTGTATTTTCATTTTGAGGTTGAAACATTAGTGTCTACATGGTTTTTAAGGCATTAGTACTTCCATACTAATAGCTGTGTTTATAGATTTTTGTAGTAGTTTTTTTATGTGAATTAGGAATGATAGGTTTTCTCAATTGGTTTGAATGTGTAGAAACGTGAAAGTAATATTATTTTGTAATATTTATAAATTTAAATATGTTTATTTTGTAAATTAGTTAAAAAACAATGAATTTTGTCAATTTTTAGCCATTTAAGATAGAGTTTATAGTTTTTATTGAAGAAATGCACAGACGCGCGACATAGACCCATACGGGGTAGTTTCAACCATTCTCAATCAATAAAGTGCTTAGTTGCCATACGCAGGCAATAAGAAGTGTAAGCAACAGTGAATTTACTTCAATGAATTAATGAAAAATAGAAAGTAGTAATTTACTTTCTTGCTGACTTATAAAATTACAATTCTTGAAAACTCTCCCAATCAAATTGAATTAAGTAATCTGCCAAATCTGCACCTTTTTCCACTCCTGTTCTTTCTAGGAAATCAGTTATTCTAAGATTTCCATTTCTATTGAATTGCTGAACTTTTTTATTCCACGACACATAACCACCATTATCAGGAAAAAAGACAATATTTCTATCGTATATTGGCCTTATTCTTTCTTCTGTTAAATATCCAAGACTACCAATGGCAAGCCATATATAATCAGGATAATAGGCTGTAGCAATGATTGCCGTTTTTGCAGATTCTACAATTGCAATAGTCTTAGAAGTATTTCTATCATTAAGCTGATTAAGCCCAAATAAACAGCCAAATTTATTGCCTTTTCTTATATTGTATTGATGAAGCCATTTTGGAATGGGAGTATTTATCTTTTTATATTTCTTTATTAATGCTTTATGTACCCAACTGTTATGGCGATATGGTTTCTTTATAGTATTGCCAAACTTGTCGTATAAAATTACTTGTCCTCCGTGTATATTCCCTAAATGGTCTACTAGCCAAAAGACAGTCGCATTTCCTATGTTCCAATAGTTTGAAGTGCCGATAGGGAATACTTGTAATAACTCAGTTGTTTTCTCTCTTCCCAATTTATTGATAAAAAACAGACAGAGTGCGTTTTTTATAAAACACTTCTGGGATGCAGTCAATATATTATCTGGGAAATATATTGGAGATAAAGGAACAGTATTCACTTTTGGCCTATGCAGGAAGCTTCTTGTTTGGTACTTTGTGTCGAAATCCCAATTTTTTTTATGATATCCATCTTTATAAGGGCTTAGGTGATACCCACAATTATTTATTCTTTCGCATTTTCCATATTGGTAAGGTAGGTGATGCCCCGAATTACTATCAATATACCGAACATATTTTTTGTTTTTATTACAATCAGGACATTGAAAACGATTACTCATACCTTTATATGGTTCGAGCATATATTTATATTTATTTGACATTTTGGCAAGGAATTTCCGTTCGTTCGTTTTTTTTCCCTAGAGAAAAAAAACGAACGAACACGATTCTTCGTAATAAAAGAAAGGGTATGAAGGAAAACGAAACCTGTAGAAGCCGGTTTAATTTTTAAATTTCATTTTAATTAAAAGAAGTATTAGAGAATAAGCTATCATTTCTTCTCATGCCTTTTAAACAATTCAGTAACACTACTTTTTGATGAATACCCAAGTACATCCGCTATTTTTTCATGAGACATTCCTTGCTTCTTTAATTTTGATGCTTTAAAGAATTTATCTTTATCTTTTGTTTTAGATAGTTTCTTTTTCCCTACTTTATCGAGAAGTACCCTAATACCAGTATTTGTAAAGATTTGGTTTTCGTCTAATTTAATTACATGACTACTTTTTTTAGACTCAGCATCTAAATAATTTCCTTTTACTATACAAAGATGTCTACAGTCCGTGTTGATAATGTCATTTCTTAAGACCATGACCATTCTCATTTTTGCTTCAAAAGCTTGACTCCCTAATAAATTATTTTTATTTGGCGCTTCATATTCTGTTCTTTTTCCAGTGTGGTGTAAAAAAAGAATAAGGCATTTATGTTTTTTTGCTAGATTATAATATTGTTGGAGAAAATTTCTGACTTGATTGGATTCATTGAGATTTTTGTTATATAAATCTGTAAAGGCATCAATGATAATTAAATCTACTGGATTGCTGATTAAGTATTTTTCTAATTTTTTCAATAAGTTCTCTGTATCTAAAATGAATCTTAAGGATTCAAATTTATCAATTGTGATTTGTTTTTCCTTATTATACTTTTTTAAGAGGTAAGTAAGTGCATTTTCATCATCTTCTGTTGAAACATAGATGACCCTATTATGTGTTGCATTTATAGGAAAACCCAAAAAGTCCTTTGCTCCAGTAGCTACATCAATTCCAAGTTGTCTTAATAATGTCGATTTACCTACATCAGAACTTCCTGCGAGACTTGCAATACCTATTTTTAGAAAATAAGGCTCTACTAAAAATGGTATTCCTTCAAGGTCAGACTTCAACAAAGACGCTGCACTAACTCCGATTTCTTTAGTAGATAACTCAGGTTTTTTTATTTCATCCTTTAATTTTTTAATGGAAAATACGCTTTCTTTATTTATTTCATTCTGATTAATTTCAGTCAAATTTTCATTGCTAAATTTATTGTTATTTTGGTTATTTTCAATATCATTATTATCTTTGTAAGGCATATTAAATCAATTTTTTAAGGGAATATCTAAGAAATATTCCCTTTTTTATTTGCTAAAATACTATGACTAATTGAATAGATTCAATAAAATTCCCCTCTAAATTCAAGCAGTTTGAATTGTAGTCATAGTTTTCATTCCTGCCACAACGAGTGTTGTTTCAAGAATAATCCATATTTTTTAAGAAACTATTGTAGAGTTTTTTTTGAAATGAATTTATCATCTTACACCTTTACTTTCTAGGTATTCCATCAACTCTGCTCGTTTAAACCTAACTAAACTACCAAAGTAATAAGGTTTGAGTTTACCTGCTCTTCTGAGATTGTCGATTGTGGAGACGGAGACACTTGCAATTTCAGCAGCTTCTTTTTTACTAATAAAATCCTTTAGAGGTGGAGATTTTTTGGAATCGCTTAACTGCACTTCTTTTAGATTAGATTGTTCCTTTATAGCCATTTCAATAGCTATGAGCTGTTTTAAGATTGATTCGAAAGGATTGGAGATTAATTTTTTCATATATAAACTGTTTAAATAAAATTTTAATTGATTTTTAATAAAGCAATATAATTTTTTTCAAGAATAAAACATTTTTCAAAGAAAGTAGAGAGAATTAAGTTTCACTAAACATAAATAATCTGGAATATTACCATCATATTAACGGCATCCAATTACTTCTTTAAAACAGTTTTAATCATGTTACAGCATTTATATGAAAAACTATAGACTATAAGGTTGGAGTAGGAAATAGTATAGAGTAATGGTGAGATAGAATAAAAGCAATTATTTATTTTAGTTTTGCTATTACATACTACTCTATAAGTGTCTATGTGTATGTTTCACAATGCAAACATAGATATAAAATAATAATAATGCAATAAAATAAATGTGATAGATAGTTTTAAAATTCCTCATGTATAATCATTTAATAACCATACATTTAGCGTTTTTGGCCTTAGCGATAAAAAGCATTAAGACAATCAATTGCTTATAGTTTAATTTTTTAACCTATATGAAAAAATAATTTATCAATCGGACTTGAAATTTGTTTAAAAAAAATAATATTTTTTGCTGAAATCATAAAAATTAGTGAAAAATGGACTTTGACTATTAATTTTTTTTGACAATAAACGCCTAGTAAACCTTAATTACCAAAACTTCCACCAGCTCTTCTTCTTCAGTCCATATTGCCTAATGTAATCAAATGCTAAAACTACTGCAGACAGGTTATAGGGGGCATGCTCCAAAACATGCTCATTTTTTGAGAAGAGTGTCACCGTAGGTTGTTGATTTCCAGTAAATTTAATCACACCACCTACTTTTTGCCCACCAAGTTGTTTTAATTCTAGCAACGGATTAATGATTTTTTCCTTTAACAGCTCCATATCAGCGTTGCCTTTGCTTTTTATTTCAGAAATAATGAACTTGATGTTCTTCAGAAGCTTTTCATTGAGTGCTAGATTTAGATATTCGTCATGTTTTTTTAGGAAAGCCTTAAAGATTAATAAGGAGATATGCATTAATTGAATATTGCCATAGTGTGATAGTGCTTTTTGACAGTGGAAACATTTTCCTTTTAAGGAACAAATAATATCAGTTGCTCCACATTTTTTACACCTTATCCAACCTCTAATTAGTTTTATTTTGTGCTTTTCAAGGTAGAAGATATAATCCATCAGGTTTTTGACATTTTCCTTTTCTCTTTTTTTATCCACGCGAATACTTTTTTCAAAATTCAAAACTTTGAATTTGAATGCTTTCCAATCATTTATCCTTTCAGCGTTTGCCAAGTAATTTCCTGCATTTCCTAATGCCTGGTTAATAATCGCCTTGCTTTCGTTATTATTTGGTTCGGGTTCATACCATAGTGCATACTTCTCTTTGACTTTGTGATACATGACTGGCATGGGAATGTGAGCTCTATGATTACAATTACTACAAATGAATCTGTTTA
The DNA here is from genome assembly GCA_964644655.1 of uncultured Saprospiraceae bacterium. Lineage (GTDB taxonomy): Bacteria > Bacteroidota > Bacteroidia > Chitinophagales > Saprospiraceae > JAFMDF01. Next base: position 5,645 of record CAZXYA010000206.1, read on the forward strand.
ACTGGTTATTTTTTATGAGTTTTTGTTCATTAGAATCTTGACAATGGATGGAGGAATATAGGATAATTTGATTTTTGGTTTTACATTTTGGACAATAGCCTTGAATTGTTTGCTTACTACTCATAATAATTTTTTGTGAAGGTTTTCTCAAGTATCTTATATCTAGAAACAAATTCCTTTCCAAAATCTCCTTATAAGGAGGATTTTAATAAGGAGTAACATTAAATCATTCTCCTGACTTTCTTTGTGAAATGAAAGAAGAGGAGAAATACAATGATAAATGGGTCGAAATGCTAGGCAAAAGGATAAAGGAATTGCGTAGAAAAAAGGGATATACTAGTTCAGAAACCTTTGCTTATGAAAACGATTTTAACCGCTCTCAATATGGTAAATATGAGGTCGGGGTTAATATGCGTTTTAAAACATTGATGCGTGTAATAAAGTTACTTGATGTAACGCCCGAAGAGTTTTTTAGTGAAGGGTTTGATGAAGATGGAGCTTAATCTTAGTTGATATATATCCCCCCCCGCCATATACCTGCACATCCCCCCCGTACTCAAAAATACTTGACCGAAAATTAGTTTTTCCTTCTTAGTTGTTAATATTAAAATGGTCATATATACTCATTTCTAAATCGGAGGCCCTTTCCCTTCAGTCTTACCTATTTTAATCTTGTTTATTATAACTAGTAGCACATTCAGAATGTGGTGAATAAGGGAGAGTATGGTAATCGTGGAGTGGAGAGGAAAAGAAAAAGCTATTAACCACATTAATTATGAATACCAAATACCTTTTACTTCTTTGGATACTAAGGAGATTGGATAACTATTCTCGCTTTAGTAGAGTAATCAAACTTGCATCAAATTATTTTTTTGTATAAATTTGAATTTTCGTTGACTAAATTAGTTTAGAATCCATGCGGTTCATTATTTAAATTTAATTTATGTCATCAGAAGAATTTAAAAACAAAGCCGCAGAATTTATTGAAGAAAGTCAAATTAAGGACTTTTTTAGCCTAATTGACCAATTGGAGTTTACTAATTGGTTATCTTTCCTATTTGAGCGAAAAAATAAAAAGACCATACTTTTTAAAGAATTGGTTTCCAAAAATGATTTTTGGTGTATTTTACCTGCCTCAAAGCATTTTTCAGCCTTAGCTCAACATGATTTTGCCGAAATATTATTGGTAGCTTATTTCAAAAAGCCGCGTAATGTAGATGAGGTATTCAATTTAGAATTCACTAGATACAATCCTTCCTTATTTATCAAATCGTTTAATTCCTCCAGAAAGTTTTTCAATTTCAAATTTATACAAGCGATCAAGCACTTACAATCTAATGAAGACAAAGAAGTGGCTAGTCATGCTAAATTTTGGGAGCATTTATATAAATCGGAACAGCTATTTTGGACTGCTTTTGAACAGGATAAACAATTATGGCTACAACTAAACCCCATCGAGTTACTAACTTACTGTTGTTATTATTTGGAAAATAAAGAAGAGTTGTTAGACTTTACCTTTCTTAATGTCTTATTATCCTTATACTTTTTTGAAAAAAGAAAAAATAATATCGCAAAGGAAGTAGAAGGAATTAATGCTGACATATTAACTGCTGAAATTCTTTTCAAATGTCTATATAATCCTAATAACGACTACTTTAGAAGTTTATCTAAATTAGAATCATGGTTTCTTTTTGTGGAGAATGCAGTGAATACTTATGCCTATGCTGAAAATTTCTTTTTGTCTGAAACTGATTATTATTTTCATTTGAATTGTAAGGATAACCTAGTAGAGGCTAAATGGCGCTTGGTTGGTAAAAAAATCGAGCTACTACCTCCGACAATAGAATTAAACAATAAACTGAATGCAGAATTCCTTATAAAAGCTGAAAATATCCAGCCTGCAGGGAAAAATGAAAAAGAGAAAAAAATTAATGCCGAATTAGATAGAAGAATTCAATCCTCAAACTTCTTACTTAACTCAATGCAACTAACTGGTTATCAGGTTGCCAAAACATTTGTTCCAATTTTTTCTATTTCCACTATTTTGAATTTGTTCATAGAAAATGCTAACAAACGGTATGTCGAACCTTTGAGGGAATTCAAAGAAAATTACTCTCCAACCTCGCAACTAGGTGCTATAATAGGCAGCGGAAAACTTCAAGAGAGTCGGCAACAAGTTGCTTATTTACCAATAAGAACAGATACTTCAAATGAGTTTATAAAGCTAATCGGAGGCCGTAATAAATATATTGATGAAACGATTCAGATACTTTGTTTTGACTCTGAAACTGCTTGCTTTCCTAAATATTTTAATCGTTTTAATCCATTTGTAAAAATAGGGGCACAGCCTTTTTTTAAAATAGGGGATTCCATTTTATCATTTAGAAATGTGATGGGGGCATTACATAATTCGTTTAAAACGGTATGGCTTAATACTGAATTCCATCGAAAAAATAAGCTGAGAGGTACTAAATACTGTTTTCGTACCGATTCCATTATTGAACAAGAAATAACAGATTTTGAGATTAAGGTATCTCAACAGTTCTCAAATCTATTTGATTGTGATTACGCTAAACCTTCTGTTGAAATTCATGGTGTTGGGGAGATTGACTTATTGGTTCGACAGGGCAAAACACTAATGCTAGTAGAATTTAAAAGAACCATTTTCAAGACATCGCTTTCTCATACTTTTTTTGAATCAAAAGAGATACATCAAAAAGGAGCAAAGCAACTAAATAGATTAGTAGCTTTTTTCCAAGATGAAGGCAATCATGCTAATATAAAGAAAGATTTAGGGATTGATATGCGTAAGATAGAAACTGTTTTACCATTGCTTATCTCCACCTCCTTAGAACAAGATGGGGAAATGATAGATGGAATTTTAAAGCAAAATTTCTTTCAGTTTAACTTTCATTCCCAACACATGGATTGGCGCAATAAATCACCCTTAGAGACACTTTATAACAATCTTCAGAAAGATGTTTTCTGGAAAGAATTAACCACCCTTTACCAAGATTATGAGGAACCACTTCCTGGATATGACGCTCGACTTTCTTTTGTAAAAGGCTTGCAAGGAAAAGTATCCGAATTGCATGATGAACATTATTTTTATGATTTAGGTAATAAATACTATCACCAACAGGATTTTAATAATGCCATAGTGAATTTTGAAAAAGCTAAACAGCTTAACCCAAAAGAGGCGGAATACTTAGCGTCAATAGCCAATTGCCTTGCCGAAATGGGGCAGGCTCTTATTCCTTACGAAGAGGCATTAGCCATTAGAAGGGATTCTTTTATCTGGAAGAATTTTCAAATTACATTAACAATAGTCCGTGCAAAAAATAATCGTATTTTAAATAAATAATTACCTTGTAGTAATCTCGGCAGAAAAATACGTATTGATAATCAATGATTTATGAAAATCATGTAGTATTTGATGAGGCTGTAATTTTTATATCAAACTCAGCTTTTTGCCTAAGTTTAGTATAAATTAGTATAATTCAGGAAATTTGCCCTCTAACTAATTGATATTCAATGAGAATTTTGGGCAATTTGCTATCAAAAATTGCACGGACTATTGATTAAAGGAGATACTAACGACTTAAAATACGATTAGACTCTACGGGGTATTTATTAATTAAAATCGTATTATCATGAAATCTAATCAATTTATTCCAAGCGTTAATTATCATTTATGGGAGCCCTGCAACATGCGTTGTAAATTTTGCTTTGCCACTTTTAAAGATGTCAAACAACATATTTTACCGAAAGGGCATTTACCCAAATTGGAGTCCATTAAAGTAGTAGAAGAATTAGCTCGTTTCGGTTTTGAAAAAATTACTTTTGCCGGTGGAGAACCAACCCTATGTCCTTGGTTGCCAGAACTGATTGAAACCGCTAAAAAAGGCGGCATGACCACTATGATTGTTACCAATGGTAGTAAAATTGACTCCTCTTTTTTATCAAAAGTGCAAACCTGCATAGATTGGATAGCCCTTAGTATTGATAGCCTAGAGGAGGGTACTAATTTGATGTCTGGAAGAGCCTTAGTTGGTAAGCAACCATTGAATGCCTCTTATTACCTGAACTTAGCCGAACAAATCAAAGCGTTTGGGTTTGGATTGAAAATTAATACGGTTGTAAATCGAACTAATTTTAAGGAGAATCTATCTGAGTTTATGTTATCTGCTCTACCTGAAAGGTGGAAAATATTGCAAGTGTTGCCCATTGATGGGCAGAATGATTTTAAGGTTGATAGATTTACTATTAAGCTCCATGAGTTTAATCATTTTGTAAAGACTCATTCAACTTTGACTAATAAGTTGACTATTGTAGCTGAAACCAATCGAAACATGAGAGGGTCTTATGTCATGGTTGACCCAGCTGGGCGTTTCTTTGATAACACCCTTGGAAAACACAACTACAGCGAACCAATATTAAATGTTGGGGTAGCGTCTGCTTTAGCTGATGTTGATTTTTCTTATGATAAATTTATTGATAGGGGAGGGCAGTACAATTGGGTTAAAAAGTAATCACTTTTTAATTATAGGAAGGAAAGGATTAATAACTATTTTCCCTTTCCTTCCTAGTTTGTTTTATGGTAATTTGGAGCTTGTATTTAAGAACCACATTCCTGTATCAATTCTCCTAAAAAGACCAACTTGTTTTCCAAATGTGCTAAATCAAGTAGTCCATTATCATGAACCTTGAAAATATCGTCAGGCGTAGGATAAAAAGCCAATCTAAGAGATTCCCCAGAAGTATAGGAATGTTTTAACTTAATCCCGTTATTCGAAAATTTTTCTTTTAGAATTTCAAAGACTGCGGTTCTTTTTGAGACACTTTCTGCCTTAGAATTAGTCCAAAGTCTAAATTGGATTTCTCTTTTTTTAGGATATAATGCTATATGTAATAAAGCGTCCAGTACATACACTTTTTCAAACCAAAAACTATCAACTTTATTAGCGTTAAATAATTCGGATTCCCAATTTTTATGCTTTAATTTTTTACTTTGGTAAAGATAAATCGCTAACCCTTTTCGCTCATCATCACCCCAATCTACAAAAGGAGTAGTCTTAAATTTGTTTACTGAATCAATTTCTTGTTTCTGTTTATCATAGAAGTCTTTGAAAATATTGTTTTCGATACCTGCATCAATCCCTTTTTGTAAAACAGTAAATAATTCTTCTTTTCCATAGTAGAGAAATCCACTTTTAGATGCTTTTCTACCATCAAATCCAGTTTTGATAATTCGACATATTATTTGAGCTTCTGTATAATTAAAATTTTTATGTTCAAGTATGATTTTTCTATATTCATTCAAGGGATTATCAACTTTGCTGTTTATTTTATCTTCAATAATAATACAATTAATGGCTTCTTTTTTATGAAGTAATTCAATAACGACATCAATTTTTATCTGGGTACCAACGTTGCCGACCTGTCGATGAATTTTAATGCTATCATAATTAGGAATTAGTGTATCTGTCCCGTCAAAAAGACTTGCAATAAAACGCCTAGAAGTCTCCTGTAAAAGTGGATATTCCTTTTTGTATGCCGTATCTGCCCAAGCCGCCAACCAACAAATAAAAGCATCTTGACTTAATTCTTTAGTAGCGTAAGTAAATAGATTAGGTGGATTCACTTGATTTTGATTCATTTTCTGGTATGATTTTACTTTATAATTAAATAATGGATGTAACCATTTAGCCAACGTATTACGTTTATCAAATAAAATAAGTTGACAATTCAATCCCTTTTTTTGCTTTATCAAAAATTGGGTTATCTTGGGCAATTGAACTAGAGATTTATAAAATCACCTACACATCCGTTAACAAAATAATTAAATGACTAAAACTAAACTAACGCTAGATACCTTAGAATCATGGCTATGGGATTCTGCCAATATTCTTAGAGGGAGCATAGACTCCTCTGATTTTAAAAACTACATTTTTGGCTTACTCTTTTTGAAAAGGGCAAATGATGTTTTTGCGGAAGAAGTAGAGCAAATTATAGAAAGAGAAGGTATTTCTATTGAAGATGCAGAAGATGAGGCATATTTTCAATTGCCAACAAAGGCACGTTGGGCGCATATTATACAGCAAACTGAGAATATAGGGATAGCTTTAGACCAAGCATTTGCAGGCATAGAAAGCGAGAATACGGGTTTGGAAGGTGTAATGACGGCTACCAAGTTTGGGGATAAAGAACGTTTGTCGGATGAAGTTTTGCAACGGTTATTGCGTCATTTTAACCAACATTCACTACGAAATGAAGATTTAGAATCGTCAGATTTATTGGGCGATGCTTATGAATATTTAATAAAGCAGTTTGCAGATGATGCGGGTAAAAAAGGAGGTGAATTCTATACGCCTAGAGGAGTAGTGAAACTTATCGTCCGCTTAATCAAACCTGCACCTAAACAGACCGTTTATGACCCGACTTGTGGTTCAGGTGGGATGTTGATAGAATCGGCTCGCTATATTGCTAAACAAGCGAATGGAAAGGTGGGGAATAATATCAATGTCTCCCTATATGGCCAGGAAAAGAACCTAAGCACTTGGGCGATTGGCAAATTGAATATGATTTTGCATAATTTTTCGGATGCCAGTATTGCCAAAGGCGATACTTTGACTGACCCTAAACATAAAAACTCCGATACCGAATTAATGCTCTTCGACCGAGTGATTGCGAACCCCCCTTTTTCGATGGGGAAATGGTGGACACCAATAGAAACCAATCTAGAAAAGAAGATAGATAAAAACGGCAAGGAAAAAGAAATTGCGCCCAATTATAATAAAGCAGTCGTAGATAAATTGGGCAGATTGCAATATGGTATTCCACCAAGAGGCTATGCGGATATGGCTTTTTTGCAACACATGATTGCAGTCTTAAAACAGGATGGCAAAGCAGGCGTAGTATTACCACACGGTACTTTATTCAGAGGAGGCGCGGAAGGTAGAATTAGAACAGCTATTTTAAAAGCGGATTTGGTGGAAGGGATTATTGGTTTGCCAAGTGCTTTGTTTTATAATACGGGTATTCCTGCCTCGATTTGGATTATTAATAAAAGTAAGACAGCAGCACAAAAAGATAAAATTGCCATTATTGATGCCAGTAATGAGTATAAAGATGGCAAAAACCAAAATGAACTCTTACCTGAACATTTGACAAAGATTGTCAATGCCTACGATGCCTACACCGAAGTAGACAAATATATGCGGATTGTAGCCATGGCAGAAATTGCAGAGAATGATTATAACCTAAATATCTCTCGCTATATTGATACAAGCGAACCTGAACCTATTGTGGATTTAGTAGCGGTGAAACAAAACATTGCAACTTTGGAGGAACAGGAACGGGTGATTGATGTTCAATTAATGGACTTTTTAAAAGAATTGGGGATATGAAGGAAGGGTATAAAATGAGTAAGGTTGGGGAGATTCCTGTTGATTGGGAAGTAAGTACATGTAAAGATTTTGGATTGGAATATATAGATGGAGATAGAGGAGAGAATTATCCAAAATCACATGAGTTATTAAATGAAGGCTACTGTTTATTTTTATCAGCAAAAAATGTAACTAAAAGAGGTTTTAAATTTAATGAGCGCCAATTTATATCTAAAGAAAAAGATAATGCTTTAAGAAAAGGAAAGTTAAAACCTTTTGATATTGTAATTACTACAAGAGGGAGTATTGGACATATAGCTTTATTTGATTCTTCAATTTCCTATGGAAACATTAGACTTAATTCTGGGATGGTAATTTTGAGAGACTCAAAAGATAAATATGACAAATCCTTTCTTTTTCAACTTTTAAAATCTCAACTGATTACTAATCAAATAAGCCTAATCAGTAGTGGTAGTGCCCAACCTCAACTTACAATTAAAGGATTATATAAATTAAAATTAATCCATGCACCAATTAATGAACAACAAAAAATAGCCAAAATCCTAAGTACCGTAGATGAAAAGATAGCCGTCCTAGATGAAAAAATCAGCGAAACACAGTCACTCAAAAAAGGACTGATGCAACGGCTGTTGACTAAAGGGATTGGGCATACGGAATTTAAAGAGTCTGTGCTTGGGGAAATTCCTTTGGGGTGGGAAATAAGTACTTTAGAAAAACACTCTGCATATATTACGAAGGGAGGTACTCCTACAACCTATGGTTATGAATGGCAAGAAGAAGGAATTTTATTTCTAAGGAGTGAATGTGTTGGTAAAAATGGGTTTACCTTATC
>CAZXYA010000207.1:0-13855 GCA_964644655.1 uncultured Saprospiraceae bacterium
AAAAATGGAAATTGGTCTTTATCAGAAGAAGCACCTACTAAAGATGAATTGAAAATCTTGCATACCGCTATAGAGAAAGTAACGCGAGATATAGAGCGATTTAGTTTTAATACTTGTGTGAGTGCCTTTATGGTTTGCTCTAATGATTTGCGAAAATGGCGTTGTAATAAGCGAGCCATTTTGAAAGAATTGACCATTTTATTAGCTCCTTTTGCGCCTCACGTTACAGAGGAAATCTGGGATAGATTAGGTGAAAATGGTTCGGTTCACCATGCGGCTTATCCGATTTTTGACGAAACTCATTTAAAAGAAGATAGCATTGAATATCCAATTAGTATCAATGGTAAAAAACGAGGCGTTGCTGAATTTGCTTCTGATGCTAGTAAAGATGATATTTCAGCTGCAGCAGTAGAATTGGAAGTGGTCAAAAAATGGTCAGAGGGGAAGACGATTCGGAAAGTGATTGTGGTACCTGGGCGGATGGTGAATGTGGTGGTGGGGTAAGTACAAATAAAACTTATTTGATAAAAAAATATGGAAAAGGTATGCCTAATTATAGGTGTGCCTTTTTTGTTTTTATGTATATTGTTTATAAGATGGCTATCAAGGTAGTTTGAAAGAAGGCAGTTGGAATAATGTTCTTCATAACAGGGAATAACTCGCTGGTTACCCATCCTATTATTACTCGTACTTTATTACTTAATGGCACGATATTTGGACTTATTTAAATCCTATCTATATGGTGTGAATGAAAAATAAGAGCAATTAAATTAGTATTTAAACTCAAAATATAAGCTCCTTCCTTTTCTTGTTTCCTATTAAACATAAATAGAATATTTTCCTTTTTTAACTTTAGAAATATTCTTTTAATTACTCAAAATTACATTGTAAACATAATGTTTATGATGTAGTAGTTCTAGTAATACCAAACTTGATTTTTTTAGCTATTTAAAATCTTATTAGAATAAGCTAAAATTAATTAAGTGGTTAACCTACTAGCTAGTAATTCCTATTTTAACTAAGATACTAAAATTATCTATATTATGATGAACATAAATGGACAATCTATTCTATTGACTGGAGGAACAGGATCTTTTGGAAAACGATTTATTCGGATGACACTTGATAAATACCCAAACGTAAAAAAGATAGTTATTTACTCTAGGGATGAATTAAAACAATATGAATTATCAAAGTTATTTTCAGCCGAAGATAAAAAAAAGCTTCGCTTCTTTTTAGGTGATGTTAGAGATAGCAATAGATTGATGAGAGCAAATGAGGGGATTGATTTAATAGTGCATGCCGCAGCCCTCAAACAAGTTCCAGCAGCAGAATACAACCCTTTTGAATTTATCAAAACGAATGTTATTGGTGCCCAAAATTTAATTGATGCGGCCCTTCATCATAATGTAAAACGAATAGTAGCGCTTTCTACAGATAAAGCTGCTGCACCTATCAATTTATATGGAGCAACTAAGCTATGTTCTGATAAACTGTTCGTAGCAGCAAATAATATTAAAGGGGAGAGAGACACTCGATTTAGTGTGGTTAGATATGGAAATGTGATTGGCTCTAGAGGGTCGGTTATTCCTTTTTTCTTACAAAAACAGAAAGAAGGAATGCTACCAATTACCCATCCCGATATGACTAGATTTAACCTCTCCTTAACCAAGGCAGTAGAATTAGTACATTTTGCCTTACAAAATGCATTAGGTGGTGAGATTTTTGTTCCCAAAATACCTTCTTATAAATTAAAAGACGTGGCTCAAGCAATAGGCCCTAATTGTGAACATAGAATTATAGGAATTAGACCAGGAGAAAAGATGCATGAGGAAATGGTTACAAGTGCGGACGCACCCAATACGATTGAACTGGAAAAACACTACGTAATCTGCTCACCGAGTCTTGTTTATCAGAAAAAAGCTGATTTTTTGACGTACTACCACGCGAAGCCCGTTCCAGACGGGTTTACCTATAATTCTGAAGATAATCAAGAATGGCTATCTGTAGCTTCTATTAGGCAGGAGATAATGAAGCATGTAGATCCTAATTTTAAATGTGCAAAGATGGCAATAGCAAGTTGAAGTTTATTTCCAAACTGCTTATCCTAATTTTTCATCATTAATTTTTCACTAATGAAGCGAATCCCGTATGGTAAACAACAAATAACCCAAGAAGATATTGATGCAGTAGTCAAGGTATTAGAATCAGACTGGTTGACCCAAGGACCAACAATTAGTGCTTTTGAACAACAATTTGCAAAATATGTAGGGGCCAAATATGCAGTAGCCGTGGCCAATGGAACAGCAGCACTTCATCTAGGTGCTATAGCTTTAGGTGTAAATAAGGAAAGTCGAGTTATTACAACGCCTATTACTTTTGCTGCTAGTGCTAATTGTATCAGATATTGTGGAGGAACAGTTGTGTTATCAGATATTGATCCATTAAATGGCTTATTAGACCTGAATAAAATTAGAGCGTTATTAGAGAAGCATCCAAGCGGTACTTTCGACGGGATTATTCCTGTTGATTTTGCAGGTTATCCTGTCGATATGGAAGCATTTCGTGCTTTGGCAGATGAATTTGGCTTGTGGATTATGGAAGATGCTTGCCATGCACCAGGTGCAACTTTTACGGATGATACAGGGAAAGTTCAGCAATGCGGAAATGGCCAATTTGCAGATGTATCTGTTTTTTCTTTTCATCCAGTCAAGCATATAGCCTGCGGAGAAGGAGGAATAATAACAACAAATAGACTAGATTTATATGAACGATTGCTTGCGCTAAGAACACATGGTATTGAAAAGAAAAAAGAAAAATTGACCGCAAATCATGGACCTTGGTATTATGAAATGCAAACACTAGGGTTTAATTATCGCTTATCTGATATGCAAGCTGCTTTAGGTATTAGCCAATTGAGCCGTGCCTCTCTAAGCTTATTAAAGAGAAGAGAGATAGCTATTATTTATGAGGAGGCTTTTAAAGACTTACCTATTAAAACATTTCCCATTCGAAAGGGGGTATCGCATGCTTATCATCTTTATGTAATCCAAACAAACTATAGAAAAGAGCTTTATAATTATTTAAGAGCGAAGGGCGTTTATGCCCAAGTACATTATATTCCATTGCACTTTCTCCCCTATTATCAAGAATTAGGCTTTAGAAAAGGAATGTTTCCACAGGCAGAACAGTATTATGAAAAATGTTTGAGTTTGCCGATGTATCCATCTTTGAAAAGAGAAGAGCAGGGTTTTGTGATTGATTGTATCATAGATTTTTTTAATGAGGAGGTATTGGCAACTGAATTACCCACAATGAAAGCGAATTTAATGATTTAAATCCCAATAATTAATAAAAAATGAAAAAAATAATTAGCACATTCCTTCAACTCTTAGTCGTCAATTTTTTATTGGCGCAAATAACTGTCCCTAAAGTTATTGTGGAAAAAACGGATGATTTAACGTTAGCATTGCCAGATTCTACAAAAGGAAAAATTAAAATTTTAAATGGTCAATTGACTTTAGGAGGATATATTAATAATGCCTATGAAAATAATTCTCCTAGTAGTTATTTGACTTTGGATGCTTTGGGAAATGTGACTAAGTCTGCCTCTTCAAATTTGGAAAGCAATAATAGTTGGCTAAAATTGGATGGGACTCCTCCTTCTACTATTGATGATGATATTTATACAGAGGGAAAAGTAGGAATAGGAACAGATGCTCCGCTAGAAAAATTGGATATAGGTGGGGAAAACGCCAATATTCTATTTAGCGAAGCTAAATCTCTCCATAAAATAACGGTAAAAGATTTTGGTAGTGGTCCAACACATCTAGCAAGTGGATTGATACAATTTAATGCTCCTGATACAGTAAATAGTAAATCAGGTTCTCTGGATATTAGAACACCTCAAAATATTAATATGAAAACAGGAGTAGGCGATATAAACCTAATAGCAGGCAATACAAATTGGAGACCAGGTAAAGCAGGTAATATAAATATTTTAGCAGGGAATTCTTTTTCGACTGGAACACCAGGTGATGTAACTATAAAGGCAGGACATGCCACCTCAACTGTTCCTGGTGGAGGTCTGTTGATCCAATCTGGTCATGGAGGAGGTAGTTCTTCAGGAGGAACTTTAAGATTGGAAGGAGGTAAATCTGGATCTAGTTCGGGAATTACTGGGGGAGAAATAGAAATAGTAGGAGGGGAGCGATTTAATAATTGGGTATTATCCAAGGCTGGAGATGTATTTATAAAAGGAGGACTTGATAATACAACTGGGGGGACAAAAGGCGGATTGAGAAGCGGTAATGTAAATATAGAAACATTTGAAGCAGGGGAGTACCAAAGTCGAATCTTTGTAGGTGGTTATGACAATTATGCAGGTAAAATTGGTATTGGAACTACTAAGCCTACAGCAGAATTGCATATAAAAGGAGACTTAAGATTAGAAGATTATATAGCTGATAATTTTGATAATGCTACTCCTACAAAATATTTGACGCTGGATGCTAATGGTAATGTGACAAAATCTGATGTACAAATTATTGATTCTAGTTCTTATACTTTTGAGAAAATCCAAAACAATGAAAATTTTGGAATTTTAATTAAGGAAAACGGAGTTGAGGTAAAATTAATTACATGGGATATTTGTGAGCTAATAGAAAATTGTGTTGTAGCAGTTAAACCAAGAGGTGTATTTGGTAATGATAATGTAGGGAATAGAGAAACGGGAGCACAATTTATATTCGATGTTTCAGCTAATGATAATATTGAAAATTGCGGCGAGACTATTTCCTATACGATTAATAATCTTATTAATACAACGATATCTGGAATAGCACCCGATTACAATATTACACCAATTGCAGCAGGTAATTTCTCTTTCAATTATGAAGTTAGTTGTGGAACTACTTTACTAGGAAGTGCAACAGTTAATGGCACAACTTCTGGTACTTCAGAACAATTAATATGGACAGCATTTAATGAAATGGTTTTTGATACAGATGTTAATGAATTAATAAGAAGTACTCCCGGGGCTACTAATTGGAAAGCATCGGCACATTCAGTAAATACTATTCCTGCTAATACCGATGGCTATATACAAAGTGTAATTCAAGATGTAGTAAATAACAATAATCATTATTTTATTGGTTTAGATGAGACTGGTGCAGATGGTGGTGGTATTTATCCTGCATACACCAATATAGACTATGGTTTATATGTGTATCCAGGCGGTACTTTGGGAGTTTTTGAAAATGGAGTTAATAAGTATACTGTTGGTAATCCAACTACTCAATGGATTGGAGGTAATATTATTAAGGTTCAACGAATCAATAATACTATCTACTATTCTTTAAATAGTAATGTTTTTTATACATCAACTATAAATTCTACTAGCCAATTAAAAGCTGATGTTGCAATAGACAAAGGTGTTATAAAGAGCGCCACTATGTCCTACTGAGCTTAAAATTACAGAATATTTCATCCCCAATAATTAATAAAAAATGAAAAAAATAATTAGCACATTCCTTCAACTCTTAGTCGTCAATTTTTTATTGGCGCAAATAACTGTCCCTAAAGTTATTGTAGAGAAAACCAATGATTTAACGCTAAAAATACCAGATGAAAAGACAGGAAAAATTAAACTATCAAATGGGCAATTGCAATTAGATAACTATCTTAATAATAATCATAACGAAGATAATCCAGTCAGTTTTTTGACCTTAGATGAAGCAGGTAATGTTACCCAGCATAATTTTTCTGCATGGGAAGATCTATTAAGTGAAATAGATTCTTTAAAAAATGAATTGAGCCGTTTGGATTCATTGGAAGCAAAGGATAATACACCAACAAATGAAGAAATTTGTGTGACTGCTAGTGGAGATTTGATGACGGCTATTCAAGATATTCCAACTATCGGGGCGCTAGATTGGGAGGTTTTTGAAGACAATGAAAAAAAATATGCTTTAGTTGCTAATTATTATAATAGTAGTTCCTATAATGTTAATTCAACATTATATTCTATAAATGAACTAAATGGAAATCTTACTGAAATACAAAGTATACCCACTAACGGAGCAAGAGAATGGGAGATTTTTAGTGAGGGGGAAAAAACTTATGCGCTAGTCGCTAATTATTATAACAATAGTTCATATAACAATAATTCTAAATTATATTCTTTTGATACTTCATCCGAAAAATTTATAGCAATTCAAGATATTGCTACTAATGGCAGCACAGATTGGGAAGTTTTTAACATATCAGGAAAGACCTACGCATTGGTTGCTAATGCTTATACTGGTAATTCACATAACACTAATTCCAAATTATATTCTTTTGATACTTCATCTGAAAAATTTATAGCAATTCAGGACATACCAACTACTGGGAATTTTGATTGGGAAATATATACTGTTAATAATAAAACTTATGCATTATCTGCTAATAATCTAAATGGAACTATACGGAATCTTAATTCCAAAGTATATGAATTTGATGAGCAAGCAGGAAGATTGACAGTAATCCAAGATATACCTACAAATGGTGCCTATGATTGGGAAATTTTTGAAGTCAACAATAAGCATTATGCTTTAGTTGCCAATTATTATAATGGTACGACACGAAACATTAACTCTAGATTATATCAGATTGATCCCTTAAGTAGGCAAACTTACGGCGATCCAAGATATTCCTACAATTGGAGCTGTGGGTTGGGAAATACTCAACATCAATAATAATTATTATGCTATAGTTGCTAATTTCAAAAATAATAGTACCTATAATGTTAATTCTAAACTGTATTCAATTAGTATCAATACAGGAAAGCTGACGCCAATCCAAGATTATTCTACTAACGGTGCTTTTGACTTTGAATCTTTTGAAATAAAAGGTAAACAATATGTACTAGTAGCTAATTATTATAATGGCAGTACTCGTAATATTAACTCCAAACTCTACTCCATTTCAGCAAACAAGAAATGTGTGATAAGCTCTACTTCTTTAATGGAGCGGCTATTACAATGGGCAGTATCACAAGGTTTTGAAATGGAGTAGTGTCTATTAGTGCAGTAAACAGTTGACAGTTAGCATAGTTCTGGAAATAATTGAATAAAAAATTAAATAATGAAAAATTTATTTTGTTTGTTTTTTGTTGTGTGGGGCATTAATATATATGCACAGACAAATTTTGATTGGACAGGGACAGCAGTAACGGGCGCAAATTATAGCCCTAATCCAGTTGCTAATATTATTGATGGTGATTCTCTTGTTTCTGGTTGGGGATCTATTGATAATTCTCCCCCACATGATGTTGACTTCGAATTACCTGCTGTAACTACTTTGGTTGGGTTTGGTTTTTTTTTCTCAACAAGCCAAATAGCGGGAGGGTGGACAAGTGAAGTTTATACCCCTACAGTTTTCACTTTTTCAGGTTCAATGGACAAAATAAATTTTACTACTTTATTAACTGTAGCGGACTCGTCTATAAAAGCAAATGTATGGAACGACTATTTATTCGACAATAATGTTTCCTATAAATATTATAAGTTAATAATAACAGGGGCTAAAGCAAGTGGCTGGGCTGGCATAACTGAAGTTAGAGCTTTAGAAGATAAATTTCCCGCGGGGACAAATACTTCATTTTTTGTAGCAGATGGAGCAACGGATATTAGATATAGCAAAGGGAAAGTCCTAATTGGTTCTGAAGGGACTAAAAAATCAGGAGATTACCAATTATATGTACAAAATGGAATATTAACCGAGAAAGTTGTAATCGCTGTCAAAAACACGAATCAATGGGCAGACGATGTATTTAAAGAGAATTATCCGCTTCAATCAATTAAAACAATTGAAGACTTCATCAAAAAAAATAATCATTTACCAAACGTACCTTCTGCTCAAGAGATTGTTGATGAAGGTATTCATATAGGCGATATGAATGCTATTTTATTAAGACAAATTGAAGAATTATGGTTGCACTTAATAAAAATGGAAAAACAGATAAATATCTTGAAAAAAGAAAATGAAAGCTTAACAGAATAGTAATTACTCAACAACCCCGACTAAGTACTTATACAAAAGTAATTGACCTTTTAGAAAATGGGTAATAAGTTGATGAGTTCATAAGGTAAATGAGATAAACAAAGCGTTTTAGATCAAATGCTAATCTCATAAAGCTCATTAGCTTAGTATCCTAAAAAGGTGTCGAATATTTCTGCTCAGGTACTTAATTTAGAGATTACAGAATATTTGAACATTTTATAAAAACAATTTTAGAAACCATGAACACTTTAGCCATCATTCCAGCAAGAGGCGGTAGTAAAAGAATCCCTAGAAAAAACATCAAAGAGTTTTTGGGCAAACCAATTATTGGGTATGCTATTGAAGCAGCATTAAATATTGGGGTGTTTACCGAAATCATGGTGTCTACAGACAGTCCAGAAATAGCAGATATAGCGATAGCATTCGGCGCAAATGTTCCTTTTTTGCGAAGCCCAAAAACGGCTAGTGATACGGCGACGACCTCCGCTGTTTTAATAGAAGTACTAAATAAATATAAAGATAAAGGCAAATATTTCGATTTTGTATGTTGTATTTATCCGACCTCTGTCTTAATAAAATCTACTGATTTATTAGCAGCTTATAAATTATTGAGAACCAATAGTTTTGACATGGTTTTGCCGGTAGTCCCATTTAGTTATCCTATCCAGAGAGCCTTAAAAGTAGAAGGGGGCAAAGCATCAATGGTCAATCCTATTCACCAAAATACTCGATCACAAGATTTGCCTGCTAGGTATCATGATTGTGGTCAATTTTATTGGTTTAAGACGAAGCCTTTTTTACAAAGTAAAAACCTTTGGATGTCTAAAACAGGAGCGGTTATTTTATCAGAAACACAAGTTCAAGATATAGATAATGAAGCAGATTGGGAAATGGCGCTTATTAAATATCAGCTAAATCAAAAATAATTAACGATGTTGATACAGATTAAAAAAAATGATGGGCAGTTTATAGAGGGCTTTAGTCAAAAAGGAGGTTTCAAAGTTAAGTACCGAACCAATGATTTAGTGTATGAATTTGAAAATAACAGCTTTCTATTTTTATTAGATACTACTCTAGATAAGAGTAGGGTAGCAGAAGTAGAAGCTAAATTAGCTTCATTAGAAACAATTATACCTAAACAGGTTGGCGGATTATTTAATGAGGCTTACTTTTTAGTTGTCATTGATAAAGAAAAAGATACCATTCATTTACTTCGGGATGTTGCGGGCATTAAGACAGGGTATTATACTTTTATAGAAGATGATTTATATATTGGAACACTTGTTCACGAGCTTGCTAAACTGAAATCAGCTGTTCAATTTTCCAAAGAAGCGGTTCATCAATTACTTTATGCCAACTATTTATTAGATGGCTATACCTACTATGAAGAAATTTTTGAAATAAAAGCAGGCGTACATCAACAGTATAATGCAGGATTAATTCAAATATATTACAATAAAATAACAATTAATTTTCAGAAAGAAAATCAATTGACGACAGAAGAAAATATAAAACAACTTCGTCGAGAAATACAAGAAGCACATAAAGGATTTTTAGCACCTAAAAATACGGTCTTACTATCTGGTGGATTAGATTCGATTGCCATGTCAATTGCATTAGATGATCTTCCTACAGCTAAAGAGGTGAGTAATATTTCTTTTCGAGTAAAAGATACTATCCAAGATGAGACGGTCTATGCTACTGACGCCGCCAAACAGCTTGACCAACCGCTTACGATTAAAGAAATAGCTGCAAGGGATGCTGCTAATTTTAAGGATTTTGAACAACGGTTTTTACAAATGAATAATCCTTATTACGGCGTTTGGATTTTTGGAAATTTGGAAGGACAACTCAATGAAATGTATTATGCAGGGCAAGATACTAGATTGCATACCCCTGCACTTAACGAAGTAGATAAAATAGCTTTTGGTTTATTAAAATCACAAAATAGTTTTTGGCTAAAATGGCTATTACGACCATTATTACATTTTGGGAGAATGATATTTAAATTATTGGGCTGGCAGGATAGCAATAATCGACTATTGCGAAATGGGTGGAAAATACTTCATGTAGCAGCTACTAAAGCTTATATCAATCAATTTCATTTAAAATTAAATGAAGATAAAATAAGCAAAAAAGGATTACCTACTGCTTATTATGCTAGCTTTAAGAAGCATTTTGATTTTGATCTTACTAAAATTAAGACAAAGCGAGCCTTGTACAATAAAATTATTGAAAAGAAATGGAAAGAACAATACCTGTTTGATATTCGGTACATGCAAGATGTAGCAAGATTAAATAATACTTATATGGCTATGCCTTTTTACCATCCGAAATTAGCCAGTTTTTCTTCTTCTATTCCCTTTAATTTGGCGACAAAAAAAATGATTGGTCGCTCTAGATTTGGGAAGAAAAAGGCGATTATTTATAAATACGTTTTACGGAATGCCTTTAGAGATAAATTATCTGATACTTGTTTTTATCGAGCTAAGGCGGTCTCCCAAACTTTTCATCAATTGAATAATGGTATCATGGGGCAAAAAATAAAAGTAATTCTTAACCGAGATTTAAAACAAGAACAATCTTTTATCAAAACATTCCAGTTGGAAAATTATGTTCAGCGATATTTAACCACTCAAACATGGGGACTTGCAGCGGATGGTTATTTGGGGACTGTTTATTATATCGCGGCGCTTTGCATTTATCAGTATCATATCATTTTAAGAAAAGCATCTTTGGTAGCTAATAAACCTTTTCAGTACGAAAAAGCGATTCGATAACTAAAAAAGATTATTTATGCAAGTAGAGAAAACGACCATTTATTTTAGAACAGACGGCAATACTTCTATTGGGTTAGGACATTTTTTCCGTTCCTTGGCTTTGGCGGATATGCTAAAAGAGGAATTTGATTGTATTTTTATACTTCAAAATACTTTGGATTCCTTAAAGACAAGCTTGGAAAAAGCTAATTATAAACATGTCATTATTCCAATATTTACGAATGTAATAGAGGAGGCTATTTTTTTGAAACATACTTATCTATCTGAATCTGTTATTATCGTACTTGATGGGTATCAATTCAATTTGGAATTTCAATCTGTTCTTAAACAAACAGCTTGTTCCTTAATTTATATTACTGATTTTAAAGGAACTATTAACGCAGACTTAATCATCAACCAAGCAGGGGATGTTGCTTCGCAAGATTACCCGAATGATAATAATCCTATTTTTTGCCTCGGTCCTAAATATGCTTTATTACAACAAGCTTTTTTACCCAAAAATAGAAAAAATCCCTTGATACCCAGCAGAGAATCAAGTGTTTTTATCAGCATGGGAGGATCGGATGAGCATAATAGGATAGCGCAAATACTTTCCGATTTAAGAGATAAAAAAGTAAGGCATACACTTTACGTAGTCTTAGGATCAGGCTATCTTTATAAAGATCAATTATTAAAATTTACTAAAGAACTACCTCAAAAAATAATTCTTTTATACAACTTGACGGCTGCTGAAATGAGCTATTATATGCAGCAATGTTCTGAAGCTATTTGTACACCGAGTACGGTAGCCTATGAATATTTAGGAATAGGAGGAAATTTATATTTAGAACCAATAGCTGATAATCAAAAACAGATTTACCAATTTTTAATCAAAAATGAATTGGCTTTTTCGTATGAAAATTATGGAAAGGTTACGATAGATCAAAAGAGGATAGCTAGGCAAAATCAATCTATTTATTTTGACGGATGCTCAGATCAACGATTACTAAAAGCGGTGAGGCAATTAGATTATCAACAACATAATGCCTTTAGAAAGACGGAAGAAAGTGATTTTTTGTTATACCATCGATGGGTGAATGATTCAGCTACCAGACAGTTTTCTATTAATAAAGATCCTATAGACTTTGAAACACATGATAAATGGTTTGCCAAAAAAATAGCCAATCCTAATTGTTATATGTATGTTTTAGCCTACAAAAAAATACCTATTGGCCAAATAAGATTTGAGGTAATAACCAATCAAGCTAAGATTAGCTATTCTTTGGATAAAGCTTTTCGAGGAAGAGGCTTAGGAGGGTATCTTTTAGAATATGGTATTCAACAATTTCAACGAGAATATGCTAGAAAGGTAACTATAATTGGAGCAGTTTTTAAGCAAAATCAGCCTTCAGTAGGTATTTTCAGACGCTTAGGTTTTCAAGTTAATGAAGTGATGAAGGATGTAGATTTATTAGAATATCGTTTGAAAGCCTCTTGAATAGATAAGAGAATAGAGAGTAGAGAAGCGAGATAACTCGATAGAATCGAAAAACATTGGATCGTTTTTCAAAGAACCGCCATTTTTCAGATGATTTTAATTTTTTCTCTTCTACTCTTCATTGTTTGAAATTTGAGCTAGATAAATAAACACAACATGCAAGAAATAGTAATTAGCAACAGAAAAATAGGCAAAAATCATCCCCCTTTTATTATTGCCGAACTTTCAGGAAATCATAATCAATCGCTTGACCGAGCAATAGCTTTGGTAGAAGCGGCAGCAGCAGCAGGAGTCGATGCCATTAAGTTGCAGACTTATACGGCGGATACGATGACCATCAAAGGCGTTTGTAAAATAGAAGATACTACCTCTTTATGGAAAGGCAAAGAATTACATGAATTATACCAGCAGGCACATACCCCTTGGGAATGGCATGCGACCATTTTTGCCAAGGCAAAAGCCCTTGGATTAATAGCTTTTAGTTCTCCTTTTGATAGCTCGGCAGTTGATTTTTTGGAGACGTTGAAGGTACCTGCTTATAAGATTGCTTCTTTTGAAAATACGGATCACCCTTTATTGACCAAAGTAGCGCAAACAGGAAAACCTGTTATTATGTCAACGGGGGCCAGTAGATTATCAGAGATAGATGAGGCGGTTGAAGTACTAAGAAATAATGGCTGTAAAGAATTGATTTTATTAAAATGTACAAGTACATATCCCGCATCCGCTGCTACGTCTAATTTAAAAACGATTCCTCATTTGGAAGAATTATTCCAGAATACCTTAGTGGGCTTATCTGACCATACTTTGGGGGTTGGTGTTTCTATTGCAGCTATCGCTTTAGGTGCAACAGTCATTGAAAAACATTTAACGATTCGACGAGCGGACGGAGGGGTAGATAGTGCCTTTTCTTTAGAACCACAAGAGATGCAATTATTGGTAGAAGAAGGGAAAAAAGCATTTTTAGCACTTGGTCAAGTACAATATGGCATTCAAGCATCCGAACAAAAAAGTCGTTTGTTTAAACGCTCAATTTATGCAGCGCAGGACATAGCAGTAGGGGAGCGATTTACCCAAAATAATTTGAGGGTTATTCGACCAGGAGATGGGTTGGCACCGAAGCATTTGAATCATATTCTTGGAAAAGTGGCTAAAGTAAAGATATCTGGAGGTACGCCGATGAATTGGAAGCTTTTATAGTTCTAGGGAAATGAAGGAATTAAGACCGTTGATATTCGTCATTGACTTTGTCGAATTAACATTTTAGGGTAGTACAGTTACAGTGAATCAAAAGTTTCTTTTAATACGCCTCGCAGCCTTCGGCTGCTCGGGGGATTTTTAAGGGTGAGTAAATCTAGGTTTTCCAACGGAAAATCTAGATTTACTCACTCTTAATATTCCTTTTAGTAGCAGCATAGCTGCACTCGAGGGACACGTTAAAATTATAAAAACTTTTGTTACAGTATAGTACCTATGAATAAAATAATATAATGAAAAATGTATATCTAATATTAATAAATATATTTCTGTTACTAGGAACACTTGCTGCCCAGCA
>CAZXYA010000208.1:0-10478 GCA_964644655.1 uncultured Saprospiraceae bacterium
ATGATGAAGGGCATGGTTTTCAAAATGAAGAAAATCGCTTTGAATTTTATAAGGCAATGACAGGGTTTTTATATACGCATTTGCGGTAACCAATAAAATAACTGCCAGATAAAAAATAAAAATCCGTTGGGAAAAAATAAACCCAATGGATTAGTTACCCAATGGATATAGCTAGTAGCTCTGGAATTAAATTCCTGATAGTTTATGGCTGTTGTCGGTTATCAGTTAGATTCGCAACTAGAGAACCGAAAACTGATAACTCTTCAAATTAAACTGGTATTTATCTAATTCCTAGACTACTAGATCGACCTAGACAATTATTAGAATAGGTTAAACAAAGCCTTTATAAGTAGATTATATAAGCTGTTTATAAAGGCTTTTTTGTTTAGCTTAAACAAAAAAATGAGTAAAAACTACAAACTTTCATTTTTTTCTGAAAATAAAATAAATAAAACAAAAGTGCTTTTTTGAACATAAATATTTGGTTATCAATGTTTTAATATAAAATCTATTAGCAGATAAATAAAATTTATTCAGCATATACCGAGGAAATGTTTAACAGAATTTGGTTATTTGTTTAACTTTTATCTATCTTTGGTTCAACAAAATAATTAATATAACCAAAACCCATTGTTATGACTGCTTTAGAATTTTATAATAACTTCGATAAGATGACGCCTGTGCTCAACTCTTTTGCTTATAATTTAACCAAAAGCATAGAGGACGCAAAAGATTTGTATCAAGAAACTGCTTTTAGAGCAATGACCAATCGAGAAAAATTTCGAGTGGGTACTAATTTTAAGGCATGGTTATTTACCATTATGAAAAATATTTTCATCAATAATTATCGAAAGAAGGTAAAAGCCAATACTATCATGGATTCTACAGATAATAATTATTATATCAATTCTGGCAATGTAGCTATTTCCAACAAAGCAGGATCTAATATTATGGTAGCCGAATTAAAAGGAATGATTAGCAATTTAGACGAAAGTATCAAAGTACCTTTTATGATGCATTATGCAGGGTATAAATATCAAGAAATTGCAGATTATTTGGAATTGCCTTTAGGCACCGTAAAAAGCAGAATTTTCTTTGCTAGAAAAGAATTAAAAGAGTTGATTAGGAAGCGATATGATAATGTGAGTGAGTTACGACAGACTGCTTAATACAAATTGTAAATTAAATAAATATACCAATGAAATGGCGATAAGATTGCAACTCTTATCGCCATTTTCTATTTTACATCCTATATGAAAGAATTGGCTAAACAACGATTTTTTACTAAAAACCTATTGGCATGGTTTGAAACGAATGATCGCCCTTTACCGTGGAAAGGAGAAAAAAATCCTTATTATATCTGGTTGTCCGAAATTATTTTGCAACAAACTAGAGTAGAACAGGGATTACCTTATTTTGAAAGATTTAAAGCAACATTTCCTACTGTTTTTGATTTAGCAAAAGCCTCCTCAGACAAAGTGATGAAATTATGGGAAGGTTTGGGCTATTATTCTAGAGCAAGAAACTTACATTTTACTGCTAAATTTATTGCGGAAGAACTAAATGGGATTTTTCCTAATACACATAGTGCTATTTTAGGCTTAAAGGGAGTTGGTCCTTATACAGCCGCTGCCATTGCTTCCTTTGCTTTTGATTTGCCGCATGCAGTAGTTGATGGCAATGTTTTCAGGGTATTGTCCAGAGTTTTTGGGATTGAGACGCCTATTGATACAACTCAAGGGAAAAAACAATTTAATCAATTAGCCGATATTTTATTAGCTAAAAAAATGCCCGCTATTTATAATCAAGCCATTATGGATTTTGGCGCTACGCAATGTACACCTACCAATCCAGATTGTGCTAATTGTCCAATGCAAAAAAATTGTATCGCTTTTAATAATAAGTTGATTGATAAGCTTCCTGTCAAATCAAAAAAGATAAAAAAACGAAATCGCTTCTTTAATTATTTAGTTTGTAAAAGAGAAGAGACCCTTATTTTAAATAAACGTACTAAAAAAGATATTTGGTTGAATTTGTACGATTTTCCGTTGATAGAAACAACAGCTTTATTAGACGAGCCATCTTTGACTAAGCATGCTGATTTTCAACAAATAATTGGTCTTACAAAATACAACATTAAAAAAGCCTCTAAACCATTCAAACAATTGTTGACGCATCAAAAAATAATAGCTATTTTTTGGGAAATTGAATTAAAATCTCCGCTTCCTACGAATGAAACTGATTTTTTTGAGGTCAAACAAAAAAACATTAATAACTTTGCCTTTCCTAAAATAGTTGATTTGTATTTTAAAGATAAATCCCTATATTTAGAGTTGTTTTAAATCTGCTACTAAAAAAATAGTAGATTTAGTTATATCAAATTTATTCAACCAAAGAAATCTACACAATGGTAAATAAAGTCACTTTAATTGGAAATTTGGGACAAGACCCAGAAATACGTCGTTTAGAAAATGGTGTTGCTGTAGCAAAATTTAGTGTAGCAACTACCGAAAGATATAAGGATAGAAATGGAGAGCAGCAAAGTCAAACAGAGTGGCATAGTGTGGTTGTATGGAGAGGATTGGCTGAAGTAGCGGAAAAGTACTTAAAAAAAGGAAAACAAGTCTATGTAGAAGGAAAATTAACGCATAGGAAATGGCAAGATAAAGATGGGAACAATAGATATACTACAGAAGTCGTAGCCAATAATTTTCAGATGTTAGGCAGTAGAGATAGTAGTAGTGGATATTCTTCGAATTTTCCAGGAGCAGAGAACGCTCCTCCAGTTGCACAAAAAACAACTACTCCTGCACCAACTACAACTACAACGGCTGCACCGACTACCCCAGCAGCAGATGCAGGTGGAGAGGATGATTTACCGTTCTAATATAGGATAGATAAAATAAGGAATGCTAAAAAATAAATGCCCCTTTTTAGAATTACAAATTACTGATTTGATTATCAAAGCGTTTTTTAATTTTAATTTGCATTTTAATTTTAATTGATTTCTAACACACCTTTTAAGAACGAAAGATAAGTGAAAATTCAAGTTCAATATATTGCTATAACCAATTTTTGGACTTGAATTTGCTACTTATTCTATATCTACTAGGTTTTTTTTAATAACAACTAAAAAGATATTGGGAGCTGAACCTGATTTGCTCGATTTAGCTTTAAATTTATTACCATTCTTACTACTTGAAGTCTCAAGTCTTAGCATTGCTTTAGCTAGTTTCTTGATTTTATTATTGCTGATTGCTTCTGCCTTTGTTTCCAGTTCAGAAGTTGCTTTTTTTTCGCTTACACCTAATGATTTAGAAAAATTAAAAGGAGAAAGAGAAAGTGTGCCAAATACGAAACGGCTCTTAACCTTATTAGAATCTCCTCGAACTTTACTAGCCACTATTTTAATCAGTAATAATTTATTTAATATTGCTATAGTCATTATTTCAGATTATGTTTTAAGCAATACGATTACTGGAGAAACCTGTGCGGCTTGGGCATCTGATTTAATGGAATTATTTCCATTTTTACCTTGGACCGTTTCTTTCCTATCAAAGACAATTAATTTGGGCATAACCGTAGGTATCGTCACCTTTGCCTTAGTCCTTTTCGGAGAAGTAGCCCCTAAAGTCTATGCAAAAATCAATAATGTCTTTCTCGCCAAGTTGATGTCCTTTCCCTTAAGTATCTTTCAAAAATGGTGCTACCCACTTAGTAAAATGCTGATTAGCCTAACTTCTATTATAGAAAAGAAATTAGCCCACAGAGCTTCCAATAATTTAGCGAGTAAAGAAGAGATAGGGGAAGCCATTGACCTTACGGTAAAAGGTGGATTTAATGCCAATGAGGAAGTTGATATTTTAAAAAGTATTGTCACTTTTGGAGATGTCTCGGTTAAGCAAATTATGCAACCAAGAGTAGATGTCATTGCCCTTGATTTCCAAAGTGGCTACAAAGATTTATTGGCGGTAGTCAAAAAATCAGGCTATTCCCGAATTCCTGTTTATAATGAAAATTTTGACCAAATTACAGGTTTACTCTACGTTAAAGATTTACTCGGGCATTTAGAGGAGGATAATGAATTTGAATGGCAAGCTTTATTGAGAACCGAGATATTATATATCCCTGAATCTAAAAAAATAGATGATCTTTTAAAGGAATTTCAAGCAAAACGTTTGCACATGGCAATCGTCGTAGATGAATATGGAGGAACGGCAGGTATTGTGACTTTAGAAGATATAATGGAGGAGATTATCGGGGAAATTCGAGATGAATTTGATGATGAAATTGAATTAGATTATCAAAAAATAGATGATTATAATTATATTTTTGAAGGCAAAACTTTATTAAATGATGTTTGTCGAGTCATCGGCTTAGATACTAATACATTTGACGAGATTAGAGGTGATGCCGATTCTTTAGCAGGTCTGATTCTTGAATTATTAGGTCGCTTTCCTAGAAAAGGAAGAGACATAAAAGAAAACCAATTTACTTTCAAAGTGCTAGAAGTGAATAAAAAACGAATTCAACAAATTAAGATTACCTTAGATAAATAAGAATAGTTTTCCTTAAAATATATTTAAGCAGCAATACCTACTTCTACTTCCCAAATGATAAATGATGAACTAGGGCTGTTAAGAAAAATAATTAAGCATTTTTTGACACGGAAGGACACGGATTTATTATGAAAAAATTATGTTTTTATATGACTTTCTGCACGATAAATAAGAAAACATAAAAAATCATAACCTCAAACCGTTAGCAGCCCATCCGCAAGCGGTTCACAAACATTGTTTGTTCATGTGTCAAAAAGTACATCTTCAAATTTTTCTTAACACCCTTAATGATGAACTATGAATTGTGCATAGTCGAACCTATCCTAAACAGATTTATCCATTACTCTACCCTACGAAAAACGAGGATTACCGCCCTTTTCCCACCTGCGCGACGAAAACACCGAAATAATTTTAATAGGATAGCGTATCATTCCATTCCACCTTTTCTATTCGTAAAAAACATAATCATAAAATATTGATTTACAGCTATTTAATTTCACTCTTAGCTAAAAATAAAATTATTTGTTTTAATTTACTTGTTTTTAACACATAAATTGTTTTATTTTGTAGTGTATTTAAAACAAAAACACTTTTTTGGTAAATGTTTTAGATAACACCCATAAAATCAAATCAACATTTAGTTTAGTCACTACTAAATATTTTATGATGAATCAACTCAATTTATTTCCAAAAACAACAACCAAAAAGGGGCAAGAAAAAACAAACACTAATACTGCTCATAAAATTGATATTTACAGAAGAGTATATAAAAAAATTTCTTGGCAACAATTATTAAAGAAACTGTTGGTTTCGATGAAAGTTCCATTTATTGCGGCTAAACATCAAATCATAACCAATGTAAAAGTTAGTGTTAAAAACTATTTAACGACCCATCCTTTTCCTTGGTTTAGATTGGCATTAATCCTTTTATTTTTATATGCCTTTTTCCAAAAAGACCTACAATTTAATATCAATTTAGGTGGGCCTAATAATTTATCTGAAGAAACCACAAGTTCTTCTTCTAAATTAATGGTCGGTGGTATTCCACAAACCGTTAAATATACAACGCCAAAATCAACAACCATTAATTTAAATGATAAATCGGTAGAAGCCTATATTAATCGCTTTAAGAGAATAGCAGTAATAGAAATGGATAAATTTGGTATTCCTGCCAGCATTAAGATGGGACAAGCACTTTTAGCTAGTCACGCAGGAACAAATAGTTTAGCCAATCAATATAATAATCACTTTGCCATTACTTGCATAGAAGGCGCAAATTGCGAACACTTTCAAATTGGCGACCAATCAGCGATGATTAAAAGCTATCAAAATGCTTGGGAAAGTTGGAGAAATCATAGTCAGTTATTGTCCACTTCAAAATATGCTACTTTAAAAGCATACAAAAAGAATTATAAAAAATGGGCAATAGGCTTGGAGCAAGCAGGATTTAGTCAAGCGAATAATTATAGTACACAATTAATTCAAGTAATCGAAAAATATCAATTAAATCAATTAGATCACTTGACTGAAAATTTATAAAGATATAGTGTTTTAGACTTAATGTTTTTTCTTTTCTCATTTGGTTTTCTCATAGTCCGTTTACGACCGCCTTCGTTAGGCGGTCTTTTTTATTTTATAGACTTCTTTCCTAGATTATTCTTTCATTCAACAGTATCGTACTAACTCCATCAAGTTAGGAATGTTGAAAATAAATTTGCATTTTTGAAATCATAAATCACTAGTTACCAGTACGTTTTTTAATTTTAATTTGCAATTTAATTTTAATTGATTCCTTATAGCTTCATTTTTAATCGAATTCTCTAATCATTCCGTAACTTGCAGTAGTATTTTACGACACTCGTACATTGCTGTAACACAGCTCTCTGAGCTGTGACTAGGCAATCAGATTGAAAATTGATATTTGTTAATTTGTACAGAATCCGTTGCTAAAAAAATAGTCAGCAACGAATTAAGTTAGCAACGGATTTTTTATCAGTTTTTAATCTGACCATCTAGAAGCAAAACGCAAAAAACAACTTAAATGAATCTGTTTCCAAAAATCATAGCTGCCGAAAAAAGAATAAAAGGAAATATTCTAAGAACGCCTTTATATCCCTCTAATTACCTCAGTCAATTATCTGGGGGGCAAGTTTACTTAAAACTAGAAAATGAGCAATATACGGGTTCTTTTAAAGCTAGAGGTGCTTTAAATAAAATATTATCGACTAATCCTGAGGAACGAAAAATCGGTTTTATTACAGCCTCCACAGGAAACCATGCCCAAGGTTTTGCTAGAGCTTTGTCCATAGCAGGCGCATCAGGCACTATTTTTTTACCCGAAAATGCGTCTCCTGCAAAAGTGGAAGCCCTTAAAAGTTATCCAGTTGAACTAGCATTTTTTGGGAATAATAGTTTGGAAACAGAATTACATGCCAAAGCAGTAGCGGGAAAAAGAGGCTTAATTTGGGTTTCTCCTTATAATGATCCAATGATTATTGCAGGGCAAGGGACAATGGGCTTAGAAATGAATTTTCAAGCCAAACAAGCAATTGATTATGTATTAGGCTGTATTGGTGGGGGAGGAATGATGGCGGGCGTGGCAACTGCCATTAAAAATATTAGTCCTGCAACAAAAGTAATCGGTTGTTTGCCAGAAAAATCACCAGAGATGTACCTAAGTGTGAAAGCGGGAAAGGTGGTCTTTATTGATTTTGAAGAAACTTTATCCGATGGATCAGCAGGTGGTTTAGAAGATGGTTCTATTACTTTTCCGATTTGTCAGCAATATGTAGATGATTATACGTTGGTGTCGGAAGAAGCAATTGCAGACAGTATTCGATTGATTGCGCAAAAGCATCATAAAATTATTGAAGGAGCAGCAGGAGTAGCGGTGGCTAGTTTTTTAAAAGAAATTGAAACCTATCGAGGTAAAACCGTCGTATTGATTATTTGTGGAGCGAATATTTCTATGAAAAAATTAAAGGAGATTTTATAAATACTCGTAAAGGGCAGAGGGCAAGGAGCTTAGCGTAAACCATGCTGTAAAATCAGATTAACCATCTATAAAGTTTAGGAAAAAACTATTTTTTGCTAGGCTATTAAACCCTTTGTCCTCTGCGCTAAGCCCTCTGCTAAGCAGTTACAAATACTCAACAGATGTCGAAACATAAAAAGCCGAAAAAAAAGATAGGTTCTAAAAAAAAGACGGTTCAAAATCAATTAACTAACCGTACTTGGACAACTAATACTCGCCTACATAAATGGCTCGTTTTTGTACTTGCCTTCCTTCTTTATGGCAATACTTTAACCCACGAATATACTCAAGACGATGCCATTGTCATTTACGATAATATGTTTACGACGAAGGGCTTTAGTGGTATTCCTAGCATTTTGAAATACGATACTTTTTATGGCTTTTTTAAAGTAGAAGGCAAAGACAAATTAGTGGCGGGTGGTCGTTATCGACCATTAACATTGGTGATGTTTGCCGTAGAATATGCTCTATTTGGCGAAAATCCTTTGATTGGTCATTTAGGGAATGTTTTACTTTATGGATTGCTGGGCGTGGTTTTATATTTATTATTGATCCAACTCTTTCGAGCTAGAGGAGATTTGCCAGCGACCGCATTGATTGCCTTGTTAACGACTTTGTTTTTTATGGCGCATCCTGTCCACACCGAAGTAGTAGCGAATATCAAAGGTAGGGATGAAATTATGACGCTCTTAGGAAGTTTGGCAGCTTTGCTATTTTCATTAAAAGCATACCAAGAAAAAAAGGCTTGGTTGAATATAATAGCTGGCATTATTTTCTTTTTGGCTTTAATGTCAAAAGAAAACGCCATTACCTTTCTAGCCGTCGTGCCATTGACCTATTTTGTTTTTACCAAAGCTAATACAACAAAAATTGCGACGCAAACCCTTCCTTTTTTATTGGGTGCTATTGTATTTTTAGTCATTAGAGGACAAGTTTTAGGCGGTAATTTTGGCGGTGAAGTCTCTATGGAATTAATGAATAACCCCTTTCTAAAAATAGAAAATAACCGATGGGTCGAATTGGCTTTTGGAGAGAAGATGGCGACGATTACTTATACCTTAGGTAAATATGTGCAATTACTAATTTTTCCACATCCTTTGACGCATGATTATTATCCTCGACATGTAGCATTAATGACTTGGGGAGATTGGCAGGTTATTTTGAGTGCCTTATTATATGCTGGGTTAGGAGTAGTAGGATTGATTGGTTTGCTAAAAAAACGATTGTGGAGTTATGGAATTTTATACTACTTGATTACCCTTTCCATAGTCTCTAATATTGTTTTTCCAATTGGAACCAATATGTCCGAGCGCTTTTTATTTATGCCTTCGGTGGGATTTTGTTTGGGAATAGTTGTGTTTTTCCACTCCCTAACCGCCGCCAACGGGGGAAAAGGTTTGGGGCAAAAATTGAATTTATTGCTCGCTATTAGTGGCATCGTGTTACTCTTATTAAGTGCAAAGACCATTCATAGAAACTTAGCCTGGCAAAGTAACTTCACCCTATTTACCACCGATGTTGAAGTTTCAAGAAATAGTGCCAAATTGCGTAATTCTGCAGGTGGAGAATTAACCGCTGAGGCGATTAAAGAAAAAGAGGAAGTCAAACGAACAGCTATGCTACAAGAAGCAGTAGGTCATTTAAAAGAAGCGGTAAAAATACATCCTACTTATAAAAATGCCTATTTACTTTTGGGTAATGCCCATAATTATTTAAAACAATACGATGAGGCAATTGGCTATTATGACCAAGCCTTAAAATTGGATGCCAATTATACGGATGCCTTTAATAATCGGGCCATTACCTATAGAGATGCAGGCTTGTTCTTTGGACAACAACAAGGGAATTTGCCAAAATCAATTCAATAT
This sequence comes from uncultured Saprospiraceae bacterium, assembly GCA_964644655.1. Taxonomy (GTDB): domain Bacteria; phylum Bacteroidota; class Bacteroidia; order Chitinophagales; family Saprospiraceae; genus JAFMDF01. The sequence goes on from CAZXYA010000208.1 coordinate 9,462, forward strand.
TTAACGGAAGCACAGCGAGGCTTACCAAATGATTATGAGACCATTTTTGGTTTAGGCGTAGCCCAAGGCATGAGTGGTAATTTGCCCAAAGCTATTGAACTATTTAAAAAAAGTACGGAATTGGAGCCGACTAGCGCAGGTGCTTGGCGAAATTTAGGGAATGCCTATATGAATGCGGGGAATACAGCGTTGGGAACTGTGGCTTTGGAGAAGGCTAGTGCTTTAGAATAGTTTTTTTTGACACGGAAGGACATGGTTTTGAATTATGATTTTATTATGTTTTTTATTTAGGGGGGAAGGATTAAAATGGAGAATATGAAAGGCAACTTGATTTATTATAGAGAGACATAGTCTTGGTTTATGATTTTATTTTTATTTTATTGAGTAATTAGGTGTTTTTTACTAGGTTTGTTTTATTCTTAAACCAAAATAATACAAACTATGAGTACTCAACACAATTTTAAACATTCCGAATTAACTTCCGAGATTATCAAGGCTGCTTATTATGTATATGAATATCATGGATTTGGACATGTAGAATCAGTGTATCAAAATTCATTGGCTATTTGTCTTAGGAAGAGAGGATTTACCGTAAAAATGGAAGAACCAATAACTGTTTATTTTGAGACAGAAGTCGTTGGAAATTTTAAAGCTGATTTAATCGTAAATGATACCGTAATTGTGGAATTGAAAGCAGTAGAAAAAATACATCCAAAACACGAAGTACAATTGGTCAATTACCTAAAATCCACAGCTATTGAAGTAGGGTTACTTATTAATTTTGGGGAAGAACTTAAAGTCAAAAGAAAAGTATTTGATAATGAATTAAAGCGCTCGCAGCGAAGAATTCCTTAATTATGCTGACATGGAGCGATGCAGTTTTAAACACACTTTTGGCAACCCCATATAAACACGTCAAAAAGGAAACATAATAAATTCATAATTCAAAACCGTGTCTCTCCGTGTCAAAAATAAATTACCTTATCCCTTTATCACATCAAGAGGAAAAACATAATA
>CAZXYA010000208.1:10578-13816 GCA_964644655.1 uncultured Saprospiraceae bacterium
TTATCCCTTTATCACATCAAGAGGAAAAACATAATAATTCATAATCTTAAACCGTGTCTTTCCGTGTCAAAAATAAATTACCTTACCCCTCTATCACATCAAGAAGAAAAACATAATAATTCATAATCTTAAACCGTATCTCTCTGTGTCAAAAATAAATTACCTTATCCCTTTATCACATCAAGAGGAAAAACATAATAATTCATAATCTTAAACCGTGTCTTTCCGTGTCAAAAAAACACCTATCAAAAAAAATCGGGCTAACACGACATCGTGCAGCCCAGATTTATCAAGACCATGAATATATCCGAATTAAGGTGGTACAGTCGTTAGACTATACGCTTAGCATAACATTGCTACTCAGGCTAGAAGTCTAAGTTACAAACGTTTATGCTAGATTACTGACGCAAAACCTCTATCTTCTTACTCAACACCCCGCCGTCAGTTTGTACACTCATTATATATAATCCCTCTGCTAAATTAGCTACTGGAATCGGCACCTGCTTCGTTGCTACTGGAAGCGACCGATAGACCTCTTGTCCTGTGATATTATATAAAGAGATTTCGTTTATGGTATAATTAAAACTATTTAAATGCACATTTAGTATATCCGATACTGGATTTGGAAAAACTAATAGCTTATTAGCCGTTAATTCATCTTCTGCTATTTGCTCGAAGGTAATGGGTAAAGTGACAGCTTCTGTACCTTCGTATTGGTAATAAGTACCTTGCCCATCTAAGGCATAACCTTGTCCGACTTCTATTTTTAGTTGAGCTTCTCCTTCTGGTAATTTAAAGCCTGCTACATCCGTTATAACGACAAAACTAACTGTTGCTACAGCTCCAACCCCACTAACCGCTTGTCCACTAGTTCGAGTAAAAGCCAAATCAAATTGTACCTCATCCGTATTCTCATTACTAACATTCTGTGCTAAATCAATCGTTGGTGTATTTAAAGCTGCCCAGCTTCCATCCCTAAACCTCACTTCTATACTTTCGGTATCAATAAAAGATTTGCCCGAAATTTTAAAAGGAAAGGTAAAACCATATAAGTCTAATTCTTGGGAATCTTCCTCTCCTAGAACAATATCAAACTCTATGGTACTACCTGCTGGAATCGACGCGCCAAGAGGAATTTCTTCTGGATTAGGTGTTACTCGATTAGGTGTAATAGAAATTCCTTTTGATAAAGCAGGTAAGGCATTTGGTACGATTTGGGTGACCGCCCCATAATTTCTACTAACCACATCGGCATCTCTTTCTGAGATAATACCATCTCCATTGGCATCATAATGCTTTAAATTAACTGTTTCCTCCTCAACTAAAGACATATCCCAATCTATTGCTGCTTGGGCACTAAAGCGAGTAGAAGCTTCATTTCTAGCAGGTCCTTTTGTTCCCACATATAAACCTAATGGCAATAAATCCGCACTATTAACAATCCCATCCGCATTTAAATCCCCAGGAAAAACACAATCATTAGGGCAATCTTCTACTCTTTCACTAACAACTTCTATTCTAATCTTTATTTGCTGACAATTACTAGAATTGGCAGGCACACAATAAGAAATTTCAAATTCATCAGTAGCAGGTGCTTCTTCTGGTGCTTCGTATCTGATAGATTGACTATCAAAAGCAGAAACATAGCCTGCTATATTATCAAAACCTTCCGTCGGACTTAAATTATAATTATCAATTGGTGCTTTATAATCAATAATTTTAGTTTGACCTGGATTTACTTTAAAAATATATTCGTAGTCTCTTACATTTGGACCAAAATTATTTCTATCATAAACGACATAAGCAATACCTATATGCTCAGCATAGCCTGCATCAAAAACTCTATACCAAATTTGACCGACCCCTCTAAATCCAGCATTAGGCGTAAACGTAATGTCTCCATCCTTTGCATCTGATTTATTAGAAATCGTTCCACCTTGTACATTTATAATATCGACTACACTAACGCCTATATAATCATCATTGGCTAGTAAATTAATATTAGCAGCTTCTCCTAAAATCGAATAAACTACATCATCATTAGCCAATGAAAGGGAGCTAGCTGGTCGTTCAATTACATCTAAAGTTACCGTTCTTTGATTTCCATTTTCCCCATAAACCGTAAATGTTTCTTGTCCAAAGAAATCAGAATTTGGCTGATAAACTACTGCATATTCCGATCTTTCTATACTTAATTGACCATTGGTAGCCGCATCTACACTCATTACCTTAAAAGGCATAGGAATCGCCTTTCTTGTATTTTGTCCTGTTCCTAAACGAATATCATCATTAAAAGTAGCATTGGGTTCATTGACATAAATCGTAACCGATCCCATGGCACAAGTCCCAATAGAATCACAGGCAATATAATTAAAGTCTGCTAGACCGCTATAATCTGCTTCTGGTATAAAATTAACATAGCCTCGTTCTGCGCCAACACTTACCGTACCATGATTAACAACTGGAAAAATAGGATCAATGCTTAAGGCACCATGTGTAACAGAATCATTGGTAATGACTCGAATACTTGCGGCTTCTCCAACAGTCATGACTGTATAATCATGCTGTGCTTCTACATAAGAAGGTAATACTTTTATTTTAACGGTGGTATGGATAGTCGTAGGAAAAGGTAGTGCAGGATCAGCAATAGCAAGATGTTCAAAAATAAATTCATCTAAACCAAGATAATCTAGATTAGGTAAATAAATGATCGTATCTACTCCATTTAAACCATCAACAATGTCAAGGATTACCCCTTGTTGAGGATTTGTTACTGGAACAAGACTCAGCCCAGCTAAATCCTGTGCCCATATTTTTAATGGAGTATTTTTAAAGGCAGTCTTTTCTTGGAGTAGCCCAACTTGTGCCTGTCCCAGAATGGGAATAGCCAGTAAGGCAAAGAGGAGAAAATGTTTGATTTTTTGTAAAGATATATTCATGGCGTCGTAACAGTTTTATGTCAAATATAGATGCTCCAATAAAATCGGAAGTAAATCTAACTGACACGCACTTTTAAAGTTAAAAAACTTAAAAGGACATTAATAACCTTGAAAAAACAATTTCGCCATTTTGTTTTAGTTTTCTTTTTGTAAACAATTTCATTGATTATAAAAAGGAGGCTAAAGCAAAATTTTTAGAACCGAATCTATTTTTTCATTATAAATAAGATTTATTAATGATGTCTTTAGTGTTTCTGTTAGTAAATGGTCTTGAAAAAAGTCTTGTTGATATATTTATG
>CAZXYA010000209.1:0-13728 GCA_964644655.1 uncultured Saprospiraceae bacterium
TCGAATTTTTCGACGTCTAATCAATTTACAACTACAGGAACAGCAACCACAGAGACAGAGGATACGGAGGATGAAGATGCCACCGATGATACAGAAGAAAATGAGGAAAATACAGGAGATGAGCATGCGGAGGAGGTAGAAGGAAATGGAGAAGAGGAAGCGACTGAAGAGGAAGAAGTGAATGAAGAAGAGGAAGCCATAGAATCGGATTGTGATAATATTGATGTTAGTCAAATGTTTACTAGTAGCATCGGAAATCATAATGCTTATGTATATACACCGCAACCTTTTGGTGCCGTTAATAATCAATTTCGATATAGACCTGTAGGAACGACTAGTTGGGCATTGACTGAAATGTCAACTTTATATTATCGATATTTAAGCGATTTATCATTAGGAACGAGCTATGAATTCCAAGTAAGACATGAGTGTATTGCAAACAAATGGTCGAACTTTTCAGCATCTGCTAATTTTACCACTACAGGAAATTCAACAAATAGTAGAATTAGTCCAATCTTACCCGCACCTTTAACATTGAATGAATTGACGGTAGTGAATCCACAAGCTTATTCCTCTTCAACATTAGATAATAATGCGCTTACTGTTTTTCCTAATCCAACTGATGGATTGTTAAATTTGACTTTGGAACAACCGTTAAAAATTGCTACTCAAATTCGGATATATGATAAGATGGGGCGATCTTTGAAAGAAGTAACTTTTTCTCCTTTAGATCCATCTTTACAAATTAATGTAAGCGATTTAATATCTGGTGTGTATTTGATTCAAATTCAACTGGAAAACGAAACATTGTCTAAACGGTTTATGGTCTTATAAGTCCAATCGTTTTTTTAGCTCTGGAAATAATTTTTGCATACTCTAGAGCTTCCAGAACTTCAAGTTCTGGAAGCTCTTAGCTATTTCCAATGTGCATTATTTATTTCCAGAGCTATTTAATGAAAGAGGTCATCTTGTGAATTATTACAGGATGACCTTTTTTTATTCGTACACTACTTAATTCAGAGTATATTAAATAAAAAAATAAATTATTTTTTATTAATATGTATTTGGCACAGTCTTTGCCTTTATAGTAATATACAAATTATTAATCTCGCAACAAATTTTCTATCCTACGGAAGCATTTCTCAAAATTAAACGAAAATAGAGTTTTTCTATTTTCCAACTAAACTTGCCTATGCTAAAAATTCAACATTAACAGGTTGTAAAACTTTAGTTTAAAGGTTAAAAAACACGGAATTAATCATCAAAGAATTTTAGCATCCCGACAATTGTTGGCGATGACTTGATGATGCAAAGTGATTTTTTCCAAATGGATTCATGGAATTAGGTTTAACTATTATTTGATTTAACTTTATTTGTTCACTCATAGAACCTGCTAAAAAATAATGAATAATTGTTAAATTACCCCCAATTCCATGTTTCTGTTTTTTTGACAAAAAACTAAATTGCTACACCAAAAAACTGAGCTCAATGCTCAATTTTGAAGCCATGCAAACTTTGCACACGTTTAAGGAAATGGTAACTTTTAGTTGCACTATCGAAGCACTCGTTAAAAAGTTGATGAAACCAAGAAGGATTACTTTTGTAATTTGCTTTTGGAGCTATTGACCTTGCTTTGGCATCTAGAATCTTACATTTCGAAGATTGTTTCACCCCCTTAATCTCTTCGAACATGAACAAGGAAACGTGCGATCCAAAGGTAGGTAATAATGCTTTTGTTGAAGGCATCTACAGTATTATTGATTCAAAAATTCAATACTTAGATTATCAAACGAGAGAACTTTTGCGCCCCCTTATTGGAGAAAACACAATGACGGACTCGAAGTCCAACAAAGAAAAAACGCTACAAAACCTAAAAACAGCAGAACAATGGTTTTTAGCCTTTGAGAAATATAGCAAGATTAAAAAATTACTATTATTGCTAAAAAAACATTTGCTTAGAAATAATGAAAATCCAGAAAAGGCCATGTTGGTTTTATCTCTTTTGGCAGATGACCAATATATCAAACTAAGCCAAAAGGACCTTGAATATAGGCTTGGTATTATTAAAAGATACCAAGCAGCTTGAGAATTGATCTTTAAGAAACCCCTCGTAATTAGCAGTTGCAGTTAAAGGTAACCCCCTATCCCCTGAGTGCCCCCAATGGAAGATGGACTGCAACTGCTTAGATACTGTGCAAATTTAATAACGTGCCTCTTGAGTGCAACTATTAAACAGGATTTTGAAGGATAAGGTTTTTTAAAGATGGAATACCTAAAACTTAAGAGTAGGCTTCCGAAGTTTTTGTGTTCAAATGTTTTGATACCCTTTTCGATCGGCTTCGGAAGACCTTTTTTTTCAGGAAAGCAAGATTTACATAGCATAGTAATATCTAAATTTTTCGTAACTATTCAGCATAGCGCTGAGGGCGAAGAGCAAAGGGTTAAAACAGAATTATTTTCTAGTAATTGATTGTTTTAATCCTAAATGTTTTTGATTTGCTGTTTAATAACGCTCTGCTCTACGCCCTAAGCCTTTTGCTAAACAGTTACAATTTTTCTATTTAAGTATCACTAGCCCTTGCTAATTAGAATTATTCGTGCTTAAAATTTAGCTAATTCTGCTGCTTATTGTCTTAATTTCTACGATTTCAGATTCATCTGACTCCTGACTCCTCGCTCTTGACATCTAAACAGGTACTATTTAATATCTTTCCCTTCCTTTCACTGTCTGCTTGCAACCTTAGTACAAAATTCCTATTTTAGCGCTCCATACCTTCATTTTAAATAAATTTATGCCTCAAAAGGATACCAATAAAGCCGTAATAAGTCGAACAGATTCGGAGCGAAAACATAATAGAGTAAAAGGAATTAATCATCTTTTTGTTATTGCAATTGATGATTATGAGTATTGTCCCAAACTTTACAATTGTTTGAAGGATGCCAAAGCCCTAATAAAAATATTGACAGAACAATATGAATTTGAACAAACTCATATTCAAACCTTATTCAATCAGGAAGCTACGGAGGGGAATATCTTTAAGGCATTTAGAACATTGATTACCAAGGTGACGCCTGAAGATAATGTTATTATTTATTTTTCTGGTCATGGCGAATATGATGAAGTATTTGATGAAGGATATTGGATACCTATCAATGCTAAATTAGGCGCACATGAAGATTTTGTGCCAAACAGTAAAATAAAGAATATTCTCGAAGCGATTAAATCCAAACATATTTTTCTAATAGCGGATTCTTGCTTTTCGGGTAGTCTATTTACCCAATTTAAAAGTACGGCAGTTGCTGAAAGACTAGAAAATGACCCTTCCCGCTGGGGACTAACAGCGGGCAGAAATGAAGTAGTTTCTGATGGACAAGTTGGAGACCATAGCCCTTTTGCAGATAGCCTGCTATACCATTTAAAAAATAATAAGGCACCTCTTGGTGTGGCAACTTTATGCAATCGAGTAATAGAAAATGTGGTGGCAGCAGCGGAACAAACACCTAGAGGAGAACCTTTAAAAGTAAAAGGGCATCGAGGTGGACAGTTCTTTTTTCATCCACGAGGTTTCCAAAAAGGTAATCCGATCCACCAGACTGGGAATGGAAGTATTTTATACCAAATTCCAGCACAAATGGAATTGGGTCAAGACACTAAATGTCTTATTAGAATAGCCTTTGAAGAGGCGACTTTACGCAAAGCGTTAGATCTGTCAAAAGAAGCTACTATTCAAGCTATTAGAGTATCTCAGTTGATGGAAGTTGAGTTAATAGATCCTTTAACTGCGGGTAATTTTCAGATTAGGGCAATTAATGAGCAAGAACAAATTATTGATGAAAATGATTTTACCCAATGGCTTTTTTATGTGAACCCTAAAAAAGCGGGAAAATTTCCGCTTTTTTTAAAAGTAACTCTTATTGAATTAGTGTACGGAAAAGAGCGAAAAAAAGAAATTGTATTAGAAGAAACTATCCATGTGGTTAATCAATTAACTACATTTCCTACTGAAACATTTAAAAATGCAGGGTATTCCTTGTCTTTCTCTCTAGCGAATGTCAAAGGTCTTGGAGGACAGCTCTCACCAATCTCATTACCTACTGAAAACGCTGGTAAAAAACGGTATCAACCACCTATAGACAGACCTACTGCTAGTTCAAGTAAACCAGCTAATCTACCAAGTGATTCCAATAAAAAATCAACCAGCCCATTATATAAAATTTTGGGCGGGATTGCTGCCGCCTTACTTTTTTTAGTTATTGGTAATAATGTACTTACCAGCAATTTTGGACCTGTTCCAGGGGCAAAACCTAATATAACTGCACCTGATAAAGAAGCCCCTCAACCGACTGCTCCTATAACCGTTCCCAAAACAACTACTACAGACTTATCTAAGCGAACGCTTAGGAAAGTATATAATCCAAATGGTAATGGAAAAATAGGTTTTAAAGATACTAAGTCTAACAAATTAGCCATAGCTTATCAATACGATATGGTGGTGGCTTTCAAAGGCCCTTCTACTTTTGTGAAAAAAGGAAATAAATGGGCTTTAATTGATAAAAAGGGGGAGTATCTGGTTAAATTTAGGATTAAACAACCAGGAATTTTTAGAGATGGCTATGCTGATATTATTCCAGAGGGTTTTAATAGGGTCATTCAAATTAATCAAGCAGGAGAAGTAAAAATAAAAGGAGTTTTTTATAAATTGGACGATTACCTAGATCGACGGTTATGGGAGAGGTAATGAATTAATAAGATTAATGAGTTAATGAGAATAATAGGAGCATAAGATGTAGTCTAGAATACTTTATTTGCCTCATTCATCTTCTGAACTCATCACCTCATTACCCATTTTCTAAAGTGTCGTTTAATTTTACTCAAGTACTTAGGTTTAAGTTCACAAGTTATTTTTTAAGCATTACAAGGCTGTGAGACGTATTGAAACAAGCTTAATTTACACAGTACTAATACTATAATATCTTCAATAAAATGCGGAATTTTCTATTTCTTTCTAGTTTTTTTTTTCTTTGTTTTAGTTGTAAAAATGATTCAAGCAGTAAATCAACAAGTAAAGTTGAATTACCAGACCCACAAGCTGGATTGACCATCAGTTCCAAAGTGTTTGGGGAAACACCAGATGGTACTGCCTATTTATATACCTTGACGAATAAAAATGGGATGGAGGTTTGTATTTCTAATTATGGAGGTATTATTACTGCGCTTAAAGTGCCAGATAAAAATGGACAACTAGGAGATGTTGTACTAGGTTTTGACAGTCTTAGGGGTTACTTAAGTTCCAAGAACCCCTATTTTGGAGGGATTATTGGTCGCTACGGAAATAGAATAGCCAAAGGTCAATTTAGTGTTGCTGGGAAAAAATATGTATTGGCAACCAATGATAATGCGAATCACTTGCACGGCGGCGTAAAAGGTTTTGATAAAGTAATTTGGAAGACCCAAGAAACCTCGGGAGGAGATTCAAAGGGACTAACGTTAACTTATCTCAGTAAAGATATGGAGGAGGGCTATCCTGGAAATTTACAGGTCAAAGTGTTTTACCTGTTAAATAATAAAAATGAACTAATGATTAGGTATGAGGCAAATACGGACAAACCAACCATTTGTAATTTAACCAATCATACCTATTTTAATTTAGCAGGAGCAGGAAATGGAGACATACTAAATCACCGAATAAAAATCAACGCAGATTGGATAACTCCTGTAGATAAAGGATTGATTCCAACAGGATCATTGATGGCAGTAAAAGGAACGCCATTCGATTTTAGGATATTTAAACCCATAGGTAAAGAAATAGCGAATGATGACCCGCAATTAAAATACGGGAATGGGTATGATCATAATTTTGTACTTGGAGATACTGGCGGTAAAAGAAAGCGGGTAGCAACCGTAATAGAACCTATTTCCGGACGAAAAATGGATGTCTTTTCTGAAGAACCTGGTGTACAGTTTTACACAGGAAATTTTTTAGATGGAACTATTGAAGGGAAAAATGGGCATAAATATGGTTTTCGTACCGGCTTTTGCTTAGAAACTCAGCATTATCCCGATTCGCCCAATCAAGAAAAATTTCCTTCTACTGTATTAATGCCTAGAGCCTCTTATAAAACATCTACAGTTTATCGATTTTCGGTGAAGGAGTAGGTTGAAGCGTTTTGTATTCATTCAGAAATTGTGAATTTAGTATACTGTGCAAAAAAAATTATCATTTTGACGTGTCCCCCGAGCGCAGCTTTGCTGCTACTAAATGGGATTTAAAGGAGACTGTCTCAAAAGTCACCTTTCAGAAAATGCAACCATATTTTCTTTTACCATATAGACATTTAAGTTCATTTAAGAGAATACTATATGGTCTTAAATGACTAAATGGTAAATAAATTTTGTGGTTCATTTTGAATTTTATGTTTTGATACAGCTCCCTTTAAAATCCCCTGTGAGGCGTCGAAGACGTTGAGCAGAACTATAATTTTTTTTATATAAGCCGTATTTAGACCATACAGGAAAGAAAAAAACTATAAACACATGTCCAAAACCCACCTCATAATTCTTTTATTACTTTGCCCATTTCTAGCAATAACTCAGACCTTTCAAAACAATAACCGTCGTATCCTAGGCATCCATAAAGAAAGAACGGCTTCTATCGGCATTGGCGACTTAGATAAAGATGGGGATTTAGATGCAGTCGTAGCTAATGGCAGACATTGGCCCGGGCAAAATCGTATTTTTATCAATAATGGAAAAGGTATTTTCACAGTATCTAAACCTTTGGGCATAGAAAGTGCTACCAGTTATGCTACAGAATTAGCGGACTTTGATGGAGATGGAGATTTGGATATAGCCGTAGGGAATGATATGGCACCTAATGTTTTGTTTATAAATGATGGAAATGGGAATTTTAGGCGTGGGAACAAGTTTGGGGAAACCTACTCTTCTACCAGAAACCTAACCGTGGCGGATCTTGATAAAGATGGAGATGTGGATATTTTAATCACTAATAGAGGTAGGGAAAATGAAATATGTTTAAATGATGGCACAGGGAATTTTTCAAAAACAATGGGTTTTGGTTCAAAGGATGATTCAACGATAGACGTAGCAGTCATTGATATAGATAAAGATGGAGACAAAGATTTGGTTTTGGCAAATAGAGATGAACAACAGAATTATATTTTCTTGCAAGAAGGTACTTTAAATTTTTCTAAAAAAATTCCTTTTGGAACAGGTAAAGATAATACTCGTTCGGTAGAGATTGCTGATGTGAATCAGGATGGACATTTGGATATTATTACGGCTAATGTAGGCGAACCCAATTGCCTATACTTTGGAGATAATCAACTGCTATTTTCAGAACGAATTGTATTTGATACGAGCCATACTCGATCTTATGGTTTGGCAGTTGATGATTTGGATAAAGATGGGTATCCCGATATTGTAATTGGCAATTCTAGGGCAGGGAATCAGGTCTTTAAGAATAACAACAAAGGACAAGAATGGAAGCAAATATCATTAAGCGAAGATAAGCTTAATACCTATGATATTATTACTGCGGATTTAAATGGTGATGGTTTATTGGATATTATTGAGAGCAATTCAGATGCTATTAATAAATTTTATTTTGGGAATTAAGTACTTGAACAAAATTAAACGACACTTACAAAAAGAGTAAATAAGTTAATGAGGATAAGCGCTCATAACATCATTCAAGTTTTAAAATTAAAAGGTAGGTTGTTTCTGTCCAATTACTCCAAAGTTGAAGGACAAACAAAAGCAGTAGTAGGCACTTTTGAAACGACAATGATTAATATAGGTTGTTGCATATCTGCAATCAATGCGCCCACCCAAGGTGCAAAACTTCCATCCAAACCAATAAAAATAGAATTGGGAATAAAACCTTTGACAAATTCTTCTTTATCTCTGACATCTAAGATAAGGGCATCCGTTTCATTGGCTGCACCCAATGCAATTAATTCTTGGTTAGGTTGAATTTTATAATCTCCATGTTGATGTTGTACAGATTTGCCAATCGCAATACTTTCCATAAAACCAATAAACGCTATCGAAAAGGCAATTGGTGCTAAGGCTTGTAAGTCTTCAAGACTGAAAATAGGTAAAGAAAGAGCGGGTAAACCTTCAGGAATAGAACCAACTATTTTAACGCCCAAATCAGGCATGTTGAAACCATACACGCATAGAATACTTAAAATGATTAGGACCAGTCCGCTTGGAATCGATGATTTTACATACTTTAAGAATACGATGACACCAATTCCAGCCAAGCCTAATAATAGTGTAGCGATATTAATTGCTTGGATTTGGTTAAAAATAGCTATAATAATTTCATGGACATAACTCGTACTGCGCATCTCTAAACCAAAAAGATGTTTTAATTGACTTAAACCAATCACCACAGCGGCAGCCGAAGTAAAACCAGAAATAACTGGGCGAGATAAAAAATTGACTAAAAAGCCTAATTTAAAAACGCCCATGAGTAATTGAATCACTCCCACCATTAAAGCTAATAGAATAGCTAATTGGATATACTGTTCACTCCCAGCAGTTGCCATTAACCCAACCCCTGAAGCAACTAAAATGGAATCCATTGCGACTGGTCCAACGGCTAATTGGCGGCAAGTACCAAAAATAGCATATAATAATTGTGGAAATATGGCGGCGTATAAACCATAAATTGGAGGTAAGCCTGCCAACATTGCATAAGCCATTCCTTGAGGGATAAGCATAATACCTACCGTTATACCTGCTCCAAAATCTCCTTTAAACTGAGACTTGGTATAAGTAGGTAACCATTCAAGAATGGGTAGATATTTGGCAAACTTATGCATTATCCTTGTTTATCCAGTTTAGTCTCAATTCGATCTAAGCGTTTTTCTAATTGGATTAATTTTTCTAAAATTAGGACATGCGTCTTTTTGGCGTCTATACCAACAGGACTTTTATCGCTGTGAATTTCTTTAGCGATTGCTTCAAACATTTCTTGATTAGCTGCTAGTTCATTCATGACATCTTTGATATTGGAAGTACGAAGTTAATATGTTTGCCAAACGATGAAAGATGAACTATAAATGATGAATTGTTGATAATTCGTAGTTCATCATTTGGCGATGTTATTATGATTTAAATACTAAGATTACAATATATGATAATATTTTCATATAATTAAACAAAAAAAGCAATTAACTGTCATTGACCACAATAGGGCGATTAATGCTTTCTTCTAAAGAAATAAAAGTTTCGGTCCGTTGGATACCTTGAATTTTTTGAATTTTATCGTGTAGGACTGCTCTTAGGTGTTTGGTGTCTTTGACAATAATTTTTGCAAAAATACTGTAAATACCAGTTGTATAATGGGCACTTACAATTTCAGGAATACTTTCCAATTGTTTAGATACATCTTCATATAAGGAACTCTTGTCCAAATAAATGCCTAGAAAGGCACTAATATCATATCCTAATTTATTGTAGTCAATGGTCAAACTAGCGCCTTTTACAATGCCCATTTCCTTAAGTTTCGACATTCGAACATGAACCGTTCCTCCTGAAACATGTAATTTTTTGGCAATTTTTGTAAAGGATTCATTAGCATCTGTCATTAAAATGGCAAGAATGTCTTTATCCAACTGATCAATATTCATAGATAAAAGGACTTAATTAGATTAAGAATAGGAAAATTCGGTAATTGAAATTTATGTTAAGGGTTGGGAAAGGAATGATTAAACCTTATTTAATATATTAAGCAAAAGTAATTTCTTTTTAGGGGAATTACAATTTTTATTCTAGTATTTTATTATATTCTTAAATTATTTCCTCTTTTTTAATTTTTTTTATAAAATTGCTAATTCGTAAAACTAATTATTATTTCCTCTTTTTTGATTAGGAGTTGATATTTTAATAATTCATTATTTTTTTGCTGATTGTTATAAAAAATGCTTAACATTGGCACACATAATATTTACTCAAAATGATATAACTATGAAAATTGCAGTTTTTCCTGGTTCCTTTGATCCAATCACCATTGGACATGTACAGATTGTAAAAAGAGCATTGCCACTATTTGATAAGGTAATTATAGCGGTTGGGGTAAATTCTCAAAAAAAATACCTTTATTCTTTAGAGGAAAGATTAAAAGGAATTGATCGAGTTTTTGCTAAGGAACCTAAAGTAGACGTAGATAAGCACGAAGGATTAACAGCTCATTATTGTATCAAAAAAAATGCAAGATATTTATTAAGGGGTTTAAGAAATGCCTCTGATTTTGATTATGAAAAACAATTATCTCAAATGAACCAAATTATAGGAGATGGAGTAGAGACGGTGTTTTTTATTAGTCAACCTGAATTTTCTCATATTAGTTCTACCTTGGTTCGAGAAGTAATCAAGGGTGGGGGAGATGCGACTATGTTTTTGCCAGAGGGGTTTGAGATTTAGCATTTCATCAACTTCAATCATACATCTGAAATCATGCCTGTCTACCGGCAGGCAGGCATCATAAATCCATATAGTTTTTACGGGACATATTTAAGATTTATGAACTATGAACTATGATTTACGATTTTCTCAAATAGTCGAAACTTTAGGGCAAAACCAGAAAGCAATTAATTACCTAAAATTAGAGCCAATCCCTTTGCCTTCAATAGTGGATAATACCCTTCACACATTCAGATTTTGTGCTTAATTTTTATATTCAGAATTTCTCTTAATACCCCTAATTTCAGATGTAGGATTTATGACTTTTTGAACCATATTTCAAACTAACAAGATAAAAAATCCCATTGAAGCAAGTGCCTCAATGGGATTTGTATTTATGAATTATGCAAAATTATTTGCTTCTTTTCTAACGTTATAATTACTTGGCAGCAGCTGCTGCTTTTGAGAAACTCTTCTTCTTTTTTACTTTTGGTGTCAATTCGCCAGTAAAGTCTGACATAATTGGCGTTGCAATAAAGATAGAAGAATAAGTACCCACCAATACCCCAATTAATAAGGCAAAGGCAAATCCTTTAATACTTCCTGCACCAAAGATGAATAACATCAAGACCATAAATAGCGTCGTCAAAGAAGTAATGACCGTTCTACTTACAGTACTATTGATAGCCATATTGACAACCTCAAGCTTCGTTTTATTAGTATAAGCATTCATATATTCCCGAATACGGTCAAATACAACTACGGTATCGTTAATAGAGTAACCAATTACCGTTAAGATAGCTGCAATAAATGGTTGATCAATCTCCATCGCAAATCCAAGGAAACCGTGGAAGATAGAGAAAATACTCATCACCACTAAGGTATCGTGGAATAAGGCGGCAACTGCACCCAAACTATATTGCCACTTGCTAAACCTAATAAAAATATACAAGAAGATTAATAATAAGGCTAATACACCTGCGAATAAGGAATCCTTGAAAATGTCATCTGCAATGGTTGGACCAATCTTCGTAGAGGCAATTACGTGAGTTCCGCTTGAACCTGGTAATTTAAACCTATCTAAAGTAGCGTCTATACCACTAATAGAAGTAACGCCCTCATGTAATTTAGCCATTACTTGACCTGCTGCTGTATCTGAAGTTTCATCTACTAAGTAACTAGTCGTTACATTGAAGGTATTTTCTCCTGATACAGATTTTACAACTGGTTCTCCTTCAAAAGGCCCTGTTAAGGCATCTCTTAATTGTTGAGCGGTAACATTTACACTATTATCAAATTCAATATTATAAGAATAACCACCTTGGAAATCTACCCCAAGATCAAACCCTCTAGTGAACATAGAACCGATTCCTAAAATAATAATGACACTAGAAATAACATAAGCTATCTTACGCTTTCCTAACCAGTCAATATTTAAATTGGCAAAAGCATTTTTAGATATGCCCGTCCAGAAAGTCATATCGTTCCCTTTATCTTTTGTCCACCAGTCAATCATTAAACGACCCACTAAAACGGCAGTAAATAAAGAGGAGATTACACCAATGATTAACACAACTGCAAACCCTTTGATAGGACCTAAACCGAAGTAGGCTAAAACGATGGCGGTTAAAAGCGTCGTTACGTTGGCATCAATAATGGCAGAATAAGAATGGGTAAAACCATCTGAAATCGCCATTAAAGTACTCTTTCCTTCTCTTAATTCTTCTCGAATACGTTCGTAAATAATTACGTTCGCATCTACCGCCATACCAATGGTCAGCAAGATACCCGCTAAACCAGGTAAAGTTAAAACCGTACCCAAAGAAGCTAGTGTACCAAAGATGAAGAATAAGTTGGCCAAAAGTGCGATGATTGAGACTATACCACCTTTAGCGTAATAGAAAATCATAAAAGCCAATACCAAGACAAATCCAATCGCCAAAGACCAAAGACTTCTACTAATATTATCTGCACCTAAAGAAGGTCCTACAACTGATTCTTGTACAAAATTTACCGTAGCAGGTAATTTACCAACTTGAAGATTATTGGCTAAATCATTCGCTTCTTGAATCGTAAAATTACCCGTAATAGAAGTACTACCACCAAGAATGGCAGCTTGTACATTCGGAGCAGAAACTACTTCATCATCTAATACTACTGCAACTGCTCTTCGATTATCATTAAAGGCCTCTGTGGTCATCTTTCCCCAGATTTTAGCGCCTTTCTGATTCATTCTCAAAGATACCTGCATCTGACCAGTTGTTGGGTCAGGGGTAGGTTGTGCATCTACGACCATATCCCCCTCTAATGGGGCACTACTCGTCCCTCTACGGGTTTTGATAGCGTATAATTGATAATCATCTGTTGCTTCTCTAGTATCAAAATCAACTATTGGCTTTGCGCCCCATTTGAAAGATAATTCTTGTGGAAATAAGCCTTTAATTTCAGGTTGTGCTAGTAAATTAGAAATGGCAGTTCTGTTATTTTTCTTAGCAGTACCAACTACGCACAATCGATTGGTTAATTGTCCAGCTGTATTGACTCCATTTGGCGTCAATAAACTAAATAGTGGTCCATCTGTCATAGAAGGTAATACGGGTACTTCTACGGTAGTTGTTGTAGAATCTATAATCTGACCTAAAGAGTCTCTAGTATAAGAAACTCTTTCTTCTGTTCTAGTAGTTGGTGCAACTTCTCCACCATTTGCGGCTGCTTTTAATCTTTGATTAGCAGTAGTCAACGATTGTAAAATGTTTTGATCAGCTACGCTAAATACATCCCAAAACTCTAATTTAGCAGTTGCGCCTAAGAAATTCCTTGCTCTTTCGGGGTTATCTACCCCAGGCAATTCTACCAAAATCATATCTCTTGCCGCATCTAAATTTACATTAGGCTGCGTTACGCCAAACTTATCAATTCTATCTTTTAATCGCTTAAAAGTGAGTTCAACCGTTTCATCTGCTTTTGTTCGTAGAATCCGAGTCATTTCACCCAAAGAAGTTTCAAAATTGATTTCTTCTCTTAAAACAGCATTTTTCTGTAGAATAGACGATAATTTTTGAGCGTCACCGCCTGCTGCTTGGAATTCTCGAACGAATAAAGTAATATAGTCTGATTGAGTATTTTTTTGTGCAATGGATGCATTTTCTAACGCTTTTAAAAAAGTGGGGTCTTTGCTATCTCTGGCCAGAGTCCTCATGAACTCTCTTAAATCTACTTGTAGGATTACACTCATACCTCCTTTCAAATCCAAGCCATAATTTAATTGGCTTCCTTTTAATTCTTGGTAGGTAAAA
>CAZXYA010000210.1:0-13713 GCA_964644655.1 uncultured Saprospiraceae bacterium
CAATTAGTCGCCACCTATATTGGATATGACAGTTTGTCTATCCCGATTACGATTAAGGAAGATCAAATTACTTACCAACGAATTAATATCCAATCAAATAGCATACAATTAAGCACCGTAGACGTTTCCGCCAGAAAAGAAAAGGCAAGATCAGAAGTGCAAGTTTCTGCCTTGACGGTGACCCCTCAGCAGATTACGGCTTTACCGTCTATTGGTGGACAACCAGATATAGCACAATATTTACCTGTTCTGCCAGGGATTATCTTTTCAGGCGATCAAGGTGGGCAGTTATACATTCGGGGCGGTTCACCTGTGCAAAATAAGATTTTATTGGATGGAATGACTATTTATAATCCTTTTCATTCGCTAGGGTTTTTCTCTGTTTTTGAAACAGAAACCATTCGTTCAGTAGATGTTTTAACAGGTGGATTTAATGCAGAACATGGAGGAAGAGTATCAGCGGTGGTGGATATAAAAACAAGAGAAGGAAATAAAAAACGTTTTGGCGGGACTATTGCTGCCAATCCGTTTCAAGCAAAAGTCTTATTGGAAGGACCAATTATTAAATTAGACGAAACTAGAGGCAATAGCTTATCTTTTTTGGTGACGGGCAAGCATTCTTATATTGACCAAACATCCCCCAACTTATATCCTTACGCAGTAGAAAATGATAGTATAGGACTACCTTTCAATTTCACCGATATTTATGGGAAATTATCCTTTGTGGGAGCGAATGGAAGTAAAATCAATTTGTTTGGCTTTAATTTTAAAGATCGAGTCAATTTTGATGGTTTGGCGAATTTAGATTGGAATACCGTAGGTGGTGGTTTACAATTTAAACTAATTCCTAATAATTCTTCTTCCATAATCAATGGCAATTTTTCTTTTTCAGATTATGATATTGGCTTAGTTGAATCTGATAATAAACCTCGGACGAGTGGAATTACGAGTTTTAATGCAGGTCTAAATTTTACTTATTTTGGAAAAAATAGTGAAATCAATTATGGGTTTGAAGTCAATGGTTTTAGAACCGAATTTGAATTTATTAATTTCTTGGATTTAACGATTGAACAATTTGAAAATACTACGGAATTAGCAGGTTTTGTGAAATTCAAAAAACAATTTGGAAAGCTAATTATTGAACCGGGCATTCGGGCACAATTATACGCTTCTTTGAATAATTTTTCTTTTGAACCTAGGTTGGGGATAAAATATAATATTAATGATGCTTTGCGCTTTAAAATTGCAGGTGGATTGTATTCCCAAAATTTAATTAGTACCGTTAACGAAAGAGATATTGTCAATTTATTTGTCGGGTTTTTAAGTGGTCCTGATGAAAGTATTTTTAAGCCTGGAACAACTGAACGTACGTCAGATCGTTTGCAAAGAGCGAGTCATATTGTAGCTGGCTTAGAGATTGATTTAGGCAAAAATGTGGAATTAAATATCGAACCCTACCTTAAGGACTTTAACCAATTAATTAATCTAAATAGAAATAAACTGACCCCACAAGATTCCGATTTTGCAGTAGAAACAGGAGCAGCCTATGGGGTTGATTTTTCTGTAAAATACGAAACTGCTGATTTATATTTATGGGGTACTTACAGTTGGGGCAATGTGAATCGAGACGATGGAGCACAAGTCTTTCCCACTATTTTTGATCGTCGGCATAATGTCAATTTATTAGGGACTTACACGTTTGGTACAG
This sequence comes from uncultured Saprospiraceae bacterium, assembly GCA_964644655.1. Taxonomy (GTDB): domain Bacteria; phylum Bacteroidota; class Bacteroidia; order Chitinophagales; family Saprospiraceae; genus JAFMDF01. The sequence continues at coordinate 1,709 of CAZXYA010000210.1, forward strand.
ATAGAGGCTGGGAGGCAAGTGTTCGTTGGAATATGGGTTCTGGTTTTCCTTTTACTTTGGCCCAAGGATTTTATACCTTCAATACTTTTGAAGATGGGATTAGCACGGATGTCTTGACAGATAATCCTGATTTGGGGATTATCTTTGACGAAAATAGAAATGGAGGTCGATTGCCTTATTACCATCGTTTGGATGCTTCTGTAAAACGAACGATTTCTTTTTCCAAATATGCCAAGTTGGAAATTGCGGCAAGTGTAACCAATGCTTATAATAGAGACAATATCTTTTTCTTTGATCGAGTACGGTTTGAACGGGAAGATCAATTGCCTATTTTGCCTAGTTTGGGGGTGACATTTTCTTTCTAATTACAAGATAATTTTCTCCCTTGTAGAGTCGTAGCAGATGAAGAAATGAAGCTAAAATAATTTTTTATATGTATTTAGATTTAGCTAAATATATTAAAATCCCTTTTATGAGCAGCAAAGCTGCGTTCGGGGGGCACGTTAAAATGATAAAAAACTTTTGAATCTCTGTACTTATTTATTACCAATTTGATAATCTAATTTTAAGCCATTAGATTTCCCCAAGTAGCGGATAACAAATAATTGGTTAGAACCTGTATGTTGATTTTTTGTAAAACTTAAAGAAGGTGAATAATCTGTATTATACCCATAAAGCCCTTCTAATTGATTAATGAAATTTTCATGTGTTATGGATCTACCGCTTAACTGAATCCCTTCTATCATTAATTTTGCTGCAGCCAAAGCAGCTAATTGAGATTGCTTAAAATTTGAGCTTAAGTTATATTTACTTTGGAGTTTTTGGAAAAACTGAATTCCTTTACCTGTTTTTGTAGGTACCCAAGAAGGATAAATTAAGGAAATTTTATTATCAAAAAAAGGCGGCAAGTCAAAAATAGAGGTCTTTGAAAAAGAACCAAATAATAATATGTTTATAGGTAATTTGATGGCTTCCAATTCCTTGAAAAATTGTGCTTCTGCAGACCGACTTAATACTAATAACACTTGATTAGGTGCAGTTTTTTCAATTTGTTGAAAAATTTCCTTGAAGCTTTTTTGTTCTTTTGATTTTTTTAGTACTGCTATAGTTGGATTTAAATTGGTTAATTCGGCTGTTAAATTGATTTCTCTTAATATCCCTTCTTCTTGAATGATTAATAAAGAATTAGTAGCTTTTTGATTTTTTAGAAATAGATTTATTTGTTGTTTTAAATTAGGATATACAAAAAAAGAAGATTGCTCTGGATAGATTATTGTATTTGGCATGGGTGTTACTACACCTATAAACGGTATATTAGGTAGTTTGAACATTTCATTTCCTATTCCATGGGTTAATACAGAGCTACCCAATACCGCAAAAGGAGCTACTGAACTTTCTTCATTGGGATTGATAGTTGTCAACTTAAGCGTTCTATTAAAAATACCTCCATTTGTATTTATTTCATTAAAATAGGCAGTAACAGCCGCTTTTTGTGCGGCATCAACTGTTGGAAGTCCTTTCTGTAGAATCGGCAACCAACCAATCTGAATATCCCTTTCCGTTATCCCCGTAATTTTTTCTGACCCTAAAATTTTTAAATAAGCGAGCAAATCGTTTAAGTCTTGATGACTCATCTTATACTTAGGCATCGTATTGTTTAACGGATTTCCTGCGGGATCCATACCCATACTAATCGCACGTTTTATCGTTTGCTTGGTATAGGCTGGATGCGTCCGCCCGTTACTTCGTTTTCCAGAATAATTAGTCGTTAAAGAAGCCCAGGTAATATTCGAGGGCGTAACTCCACCTTCTGGTTTACCTTTACCATCCATGCCATGACAACTAGCACAAGGTAGTACGGTAGCAGGGATTTCTATATTAGACATTAAGGCAGTCACAGGAATTTTTCCGTAGCTTTCTCCTTTTTGAAAAATAAGTTTACCTCGCTCCTCTGGGCTTGGTTCTTCAATTTTATCAATATACTCGTTTCCTTTTGGATTAGGGGATAGTATAAGTAATAAAGTATAACTGATTAGAATGACATTTTTCATTAAAGGATTTTTCTGAGAATTGAAATTAGTAAAATACCTAAATTTGAGATAAAATCAAAAATAATCAAAAGTGATAAAAAAACTCCTTAAAATAATCCTAATTTAACGCCATTCCTTAATATCCCCAAGAGTAGCAGCATAGCTGCGCTCGGGGGACAAGTAAAAATCGTAAAAAACTTTTGAAACACTGTACTATTCTATATCTTGTAATACTTTTTCAATAATAGGAATAATATCCTTTGTAGCAGCGAGACCATTTGCTTTTTTCCACAAACGGGTGCCTACATTACCTATCATTAAAACATTTTTATGATCTTCTGGTCCTTCAACTGAATTGCCTAACTTCCTAAGTGCCAGTTGAACATTTTCCTTGTATCCTGTTAGATAATATCTACCAGGAATGGCATCCATAGCTTCAGCATAAGCAGCTACTTTAGCTGGTGTATCATGTTCTGGGTCTACACTAATAGATAAAAGATGCAACTCTTTACCAACCTTATCGCCAAAATAAATTTGTAAATCTTTCATCATCGTATTCATGACTGGGCAAGCTCCGGTACATTTTAAGAAAAAAGGATTGATGACCACTATTTTATCTTTCATTAAATCAGAGTATAAGCGCATTTCTTCTCCATATTGATTCACCAATTTTACATCTGTAAAATAATTTCTTTCTGGATTATTTTCCTCCAAAGCAACTTGTTTGGCTTGTGGTTTCAAATAATTCAAGATACTCTTTTCCAATTGATCTGGTGCAGCAAGTGCATTGGTTCGCAACCAATTATCGTCTCCCTCCTTTCCTATCAATACAATGGGGGCATGTTCCTCTTTTAAAGGGGTGAATACCTTAAGTCCCTTTAAAAGAGTATTTACTTGTGCTTTCTTTCCTGTTAAAAGGGTCCAACCTTCGCCTGGATTAAACTTATTACTCCAATCTTTTAATCGTTCTGGGGTATCAGTAACTGGATCTATACTAACAGAAATCATAGTTAATTCCTGATTTTTAATATGTGGCTGTAGTCTTTTTTTAAGATTTGTAAAATTAGCACCCATAGGTGGACATACAGTAGTACAAGTCGTAAAAATAAAGTTAATTGCCACTACTTTGTTATGAACTAAGTCATGAATGTTTACCTTTTCTCCATGTTGATTGATTAATTGAACGTTTGGAATATTTACACCACCTAAATTAATAGTACTAGACAAATCCTTGTTAGGCTGATGACAATCCGCTACAGCCGGTGGAGGCATAAGAGTTTCTTGAGCAGAAATCCCATTAATAAATAGAACTAAACAGAAAATTTGACTACTGATAAATAACAGAATATTTTTCATGATAATTTTTTAAGGGTCGATTAATAAAATTATTTTTTGGGAGTAGTAGATGAAGAACTAATAATTTCATAAGATTGAGGAGGACTTTGATTTAAGGAAAAATCTTTGGAATGGCAGCCTACATAAAAACTATAGGCACCATCCTTTAGATTTTGTATATCTACCTCATAGACACCAGATTCTTCAGTTGGGAAGGCGACCATATTTTGGTACCACATTCCTGAATTGGTCATTTGCAAAACCTCTACATCTCTTAGACCAACTAATAATTCCTTCGTCCTTCGATCATAGATTTTAAATTTAATTTTATTGGTCTCTGATAAATAAATCCTTTCATTTTGGTTTAAATATTCAATTCTTAAATTACCGAAAGTGGCTATTTCCTTTTTTAATAAGGAAGCTGCACTAGTTTTTATATCCAATTTAAAACAATGGATTAATCTGGGCGCATTCATAAAGAAGGCTATATCATAATTCCCTGGATCTCGTAAATTTACCGTTGTTTGGTAAAGACCATCTCCCATTTCTTGAAGAGAGCGATCAACCACCATAACTGCTCTAGGGATTTTTCCATAATTACTAAAATTGCCCATAGGAGCAGCCATGCCTTCCATATAAAAATAGACGACTTTATCCATAGCATTCGCAACTAATACGGCACTTTCTCCAGGAGCTTGAACTATACCCGATGCAACAGAGGGTAGGGGAGTAGCACCAGGTGGGTTTTGGCCACCTGGAAAATCTATTACTTGAACTTGCGTATTGGGAATGCCTATAGACTCTAAAGGAATCATTAATACAATTTCACTTCCTCTATGTCTTATATAAGCTAATTCATCTGTAAAGTTGATTTGATCTGGTTGATCTTCAACATCGGCTGTTTGTACGATGGTATTGTTTACATTATCAATAATATGAACAATATCCTCTAGAGGATTCACAACAAAACTAAAACGACCCTTTGGTTCAATAGCAATTTGTTCAATACCTGATTCAGCTTGGATAACAGTAATTACCGCGGGATTTTGGCCATCTACAACGGTAATCTCTCCCGTTTCTTTGTGACCAATTAGAATGGTTTTGGCTAAGGGGGAATAAGCTACTGAGGTAGGATTATTGCTAGTTGGAACATCCTTTATTTTTTTAAAATTAGGAATATCAATAATAGATAAATTATGGTCTAGCCCATTACTAACATAAGCATAAGCATTATCTTCACTAAAAGTTATTTCATGCCAACCTGCTCCCGTTAAAATAGTAGTTTCTAATTCTAGAGTTGCTGTATTCAGAATGGCGACTCCAGTTTTATCTTGTTTATTCTCTTCTTCTGTTACGAAGGTGATCCATAAATAATTTTCATTAGGTTGAAGTCTAGTATGAACTGGCACCCCTGGTATAGGAATATTCTTCATGACTTTCCAATCAGAAGTTTGGACAATAGCTATTTCTTTGGCCGCTGGTTGAGAAACGAATATTTTATCTTGATCCTTTGAAATAACCCAGTCCATAGCAGGGCTTTTTAATTGAATATTTGCTAACATTTTTGTTCCTCCATATCCAAAAAGTGGATCTACCACCGTTAAAGAGGCATCTTCATTCATGGTTAGCACATAGTACACATTCATGTCTAACTCAGCCCTATTGAAAATACTCCCACTTAGAAAGGACTCTATTTTTTTTGAGCAATCTATGGACTTTATAGGAGAATTTAACCCTAACCAGGCCGCAGGGAATGCACCCGATATTCCTTCATTTGTTAGAGTATCCGTTATTTTAAATTGAACCTTGACATCGTCTCCTTCAAAATATACTCCCTTTTGTTTATTTTTATCTACATGATTAATATCACATTCTACTTTAATCCCTTGAAAGACAATAGACTGGGGGAAATCCTGTGCAATAGCAACCGTCAGTTGCATACTTATTAAAAGCAAAAAAAGTTTTAGCTTCACTAATGAAGACCAAAACCATTTTTGTTGGATGACTTTTTTCAATTTGACCAATATTTAAAGAATTTGGAAATAAATTAGAGCATGATTAAATTTTCATGATTGAGCGAAAGTGGGCAAATTTTATTTTGTAGTAGGCAAAAAAATTTAACGACCTACAAGATAAAATTTGCCACTTGTAGCCAGTTGATGGAATTTTAAACATGCTCTTAGTGTGACAAAATGCTAATATGATAATAATGTAACTAAATATTAAAAGGTGCATAGTTACAAAGGTGTAAAAAAAAAAGGAATCCTAAATGATCAGCAAGGTAACAGGTTTATCCTTTATACCTTTAATCCTCTCCACCTTTGCCCCCCTAAGTAGTTACAAATAAATTGTATAGGAAGAGCTTCCAAAACTCCAAGTTCTGGAAACTCTTAGCATTTCAGCATAAAGTCTAATATAGTAAGCGTAAGGGATATTTGACAATATTGTTGTAAAATCAAACATCTCTAATTATTTCTATAGATTAGTAACGAGTAAAAAATAACTATCGCATTTATGACTGTCAAATTTAAATTTATACTGCGTTAAAAATACTCGCCGATGCTAGGCATCGTCTGCGTTTTTTGCCTTGTCTAAATCTAAATCTCCCTTACCAAAATACACCACTTATTATTTGCTCGTCACTTAGTTTCCTCCACCTACTGTTGATAATACTCTACCTGTTTTTCTAACTTTATCCGTATCCAATCTTGTGTCCTCTGGATCTTCAGGTAAACGAACCTGAAGTCGTCCTGCCTCTAAATCAGAATTTAATCCTTGTAATTGATCTTGCGTATATCTTCTTTTACCTCCTTGGTTGGTAAAGAAAGTTAAAGTCTCCGCATTCCAAATTGAACTAGGTAGATTCTTAAATTCCCAGCTACCTGATGGGGCTGAAATATTAGCTCTAGTACCCTTTCCTCGGCCTAATCGTTTTAAGCTACGACCATTACCAGTTGCTACTAAATTAACTTTAGTAGGTAAAATTCCATTTTGTGGATTTACGGTAGCAGTCCCTCTAATATTTACTGTTCCGTCAACATTAGTTGTAATTTCTACCGCAACTGGTTGATCTTTCCCGTCGGTTACCCGCATCAAGCCCCAAGCCCCATCCTTATTCGCTTCATTTTGATAGAATCGGTATAAATAATCTCCAGGTATTCCATTTTCTCCTCCTGCGGGTCCAACTACTAAATCGAAAGTATTATTAGGGGCTACTTGCGGTCTAGATCCAAGCCAACTAGAGGCTCTATTATAGCCAAGCTTTGTAGAATTAAGTTGATAAGGCTCTTCTTGGAAATTGTGACCAGCTAAAACGAAAGTAAGCATTTCTCCACTACCTCCTGCTTGTGTTAGCCGAAGTCTAACAGGCATACCTTTACCCGCTGGGAATATAGGTGTTCCTGGATCATCTAAAATGGCAAAGTTGGCATCTGCATCAAAACTATACCAAGGATCATGTAAAGCAACACCATTTTGTTGGCCTACTCGGTAGGTATAAGGTTCTGTTTTATAATTAATACCAAAAGTGATAGAAGGTTTGTTTAAGGAAATATTATCTTGGGCAAAAACCACGAATTCTCTAAAACTACCTTCAACTGTATGAATAGTTCCTGATACATCAGTATATTGATCTAATGTATAAGTTGAATTTGCTGGCTCAACAATGATAGCGCCAAAAAGTCCTCTGGCGTAATGATCAATAATATCGGAACTAGTTAATAAAACAGTTCCAAATTCAACAGGTACAGGCTGTCCATCTTCCCATATTCCAGCATAATATTCATAAGTTCGGGCGCTATCTGGCTGAACTGTTTGAATGTCATTCATACCAATATTTTGTCCATCACTCGTATTCGCATCGTAAGACAATAGTTGAGCATGTAACCCTACACTTGGAGAGGCAGATAGTTTGACCTGATTCGATTGAGTCGCATCAAAGTTATTAGAATACCCCTCTATTATAAATTGTTCAAAACCTGCACTAGCAGTATCTATTCGATTGGTTAAGGTAATAGCAATACAGTCTCCTGCATTGGCTCGGAGTACTAAAGGCTCAATTTTTTTATTAGGTAATAATTGCCCGGTATTATCTAAATCGCTATCTTCCACAAAAATCATCGCATTCTTTTGATAAAGACTCAAGGTGTCATTCACTACTTTATAGACTAAATCACTATTACCTGTAATATCTTTTAGCATAACTGCGCTTACATTAAAAGTGACGCGTCTCTCTCCATTATCTGGGCAACCAGCAGTTTTTGGCGCCGTTGCAAAGTTTGTATTATTTGGAAGCGGCTCTAAGGATTCTTGTGTAGAATTATAAGCTCTTAATAAGCCCCAAATACCCCCTCTTAATCCAGGATTGTCATTACTGGCATTATACATATAATCTGTTGTACCATTCGAGCCTCCTGTACCAGCGGGCAGAGTAAATAGCATTTCAAAATGTTCTGAAATACCCATTACTTGAGAAGACCGATAGCCAGAGTTTTTGTCAGATGGTTCAAATAACCACGGTAAACCATTAATCTCAAAATTATGGGGTAATTCATGTGCACCTACCAATGTCCTAATTTGAACCTTATCATTTTCATAGGCTCTTAATAAAGGCGTAAAAGGGTCTGTCGCTAACATCCCTGGGGTAAGTGGATTTTTCGGGAAGTTAAAATAACTGTTAGGCGTAAGTGGTCCACCTAATTTAGGTTGAGCATTATATGCACTATCATTTCTTCGTATTCTTGAACTATAAGCGTAACTCAAGTCTCCAGGTATACCATCTGCCGTATTAAATACACCTCCTCCTGCTGAAGAACCTTTAATCCGCATCTGAGGCATTTCATTCCTATAATTAATGGAATAGATACCGAATATTCCTCCTGCTGCAGAGGAAATAATTTGAGGTGATCTTCTCTGGTTTATATTTCCATTGCCTTTCCATGGTGAATTGATTGATTTAATAGGGTGGGCAAATCCTGAATAGCTTGCTACTTCCTCTCTAAAAACCCGCATAGCTGCAGTATCTCTCGGGTCTGCAGGAAGATGTGGGTAAGGAACTAGTGTATCACTATCTCCATAATACGCCAATTGTAAATCTTGAAATTCTAAGGCAAATTCCCTATAACTGCTGTCTGGGTTTGGTGTAATAATATTTGCTTGAAAACTAGTAGCTGTTGGCTGATTATTTGGACCAGGACCCATCAATTCATTAGTTTCCATATTCCTCCATTCTGAACCCTCTGGCTCAATTAATAAGCCTGCATATAGTCCTACCTGTTGGTGAGTAGAAGGACCAAAGTGATCATGTGTAAATACGGTTCGCATTGTTCGATCATGACTATTGCCATCTAATAATGGATCAGCATACCATAATTGAACGGTGGTTTGAGCACCAGTCCAATCCTGCTTTGATGGAGCTGGACCCCATGTTGGATCTGGTTCACTTGGTTCCATCCCCTGAGTATTAATGAGGCTTCCTAAACTCGTTTGAACGGGTTTTGTCGGATCATATTGATACTCATTAAAAGATCCATCTTTGATTCCTTCTATTCTTTCACGAACTGCACCTGGAGCAAAAGTGCCATCCTCATAATTAAAGCCATTGGCTGCACCATCCGAAGAGGTAACATCAAACTTTACTAAATGAATGTGCTGTCCAATAATATCGGTAGGCGTACGAACCTGAAAATCATCTAACTCAAAATATTCTGGTACTAGATTAGTTTGGTGAAATTCAATAAAGTGATCTTTGGAATTAGCACGGAAGAAGAATGGTTCTGGTGGTCGAAGACCAGCAACCGTTTCTGCAATATCCGATTCCAAGGTAATAATTCTTTGTTGAGGATAATGCCACCCGCTTTTATTTAATGCTGCATCTATTTGAATGTTAGCTGCTTTATAGGTAAGTTTAACTCCTACTGAATCACCTGAATCATTAACATAAGGAGCTGCAAAAGGAGCTCCTGGAGCTGGTGCCAAACCATTTAAAAAGAAGGTATCTATTACGCCTGATGGTGTTGGTGTAAAATGGTTTCTAATAGCATGAGTAGCCATGGCTACCTTTTCTACATCCGTACCATCTTCAGGTAATTTGATAGCTTCTAAATTACCTGTTATTTTTGTCCAATCATATCTATTATGCTGCTCCCAAAGAATATCTCCACCAATGACTAAATGCCTTGGTAAACCACCATCTAAGGGGTTTCCTTGACCATCTGTAGCAAAATCCATAGGAGGATGCGGTGGTCTATTTCCTGCTACTCCAGGAATATAAAATGGAAAGCCGGGGTTTCGACTATCTGTTTCAATATCAACAATGGCTTGACCGTTTTCGATATGCACCTGACTTGGGATTGGCGCAATAGCCTTAGTTGGTAAAGGAACAAGGCCAGGAATTGGTGTTCCTGCTTGAATCTCTCCATCGGGTAAGGCTCGACTATTAGCAGCTGGTTTGCCATTGGTATCTAATTTTGTTCCTGCTTCTAAAACATCATGAACTCTCCATAATGCCCACATTCCTTCCGCAAAGTGAGGATAAAAATGACAATGAAAAATATTATCACCGACCGTTTTATTTCTGTTACCACTACCATTATATACCATTTCCAAGGTCCAAGAATCTCCGGGGATAATGGTTTGGCTATCTAAATAATGACCATCTGGACTATTTCTACTATGCAACCATTGGTGCGCATGTTGGTGGTGGACGTGAGGAATCGCATTACTGGCATGATGAATTCTAAAAATGGTATGATCATTCATGTAACTGTGATACACATTGGACGGATCCTCTGGGAAATAAGCCACGGTGGCTTTATTTCCAGTTCTTCCAGTAGGATTATCTACTACCATTGCGGGGTCTCCAACAGCCCATGAACTTAAGAAGAACTCTTCGTAGGCACATTCTATACAATTGGCCATTGGGCCTTGTTTAATTCTATTAGAAAAAATCTCATTGGTGATACCTGCATTTCCATAATTAATAGAAAATAAATCTATCCCTTGCATGGCTACTATCCCCATTTCATCTTCTAACTTTTTAAAGCCACTATTTTGCCTGAAAGCTTGGCTTAGCGATAATGTTTCATGATAGTGAATACTTATTTCTCTATAGGGTTCTCTTCTATTAGGGGAAGCAGGAATAGGGTCAAAAAGAGGGGAGTCACCTGTAAAATCTCCGTGCCCTGGACCTGTAATAATGGCGGTTAAATCTGTGTGAGTAATGGTTCTTTCATTTCCACTTTCCGTATACATTTTTAGTTGATCATAATCAATAACAGGATAACCAGGTAAGGTGTCAGGTGAAACACTTCCTGCTGGTTTAGGAATAGAGGTACCATCTGGACTCGTATATCCTGTTGTTGCAGCAAAGAGTTCTTCTCTGGTAACTTGGCTTCGATACCATTCGGCTCCTCTTGGTTGTACATTTAAAGAACCAAAAAGCCCTACTTCAGAAGTAGCGTTGGAAGCAGGATCCCGAATTAAATAGGCTCCTTCGTTTTTGGCATACAGCCTGAAAGTGTGTGATTGATTCGTCTTTACTAAATAATTGGAGTTAGAACCTATAAAATTCACATCTGAACCAATATTATCCACATAATTCATACCGTGAATGGTCATTCCAACAAACAACACAGCAGCATTGGCAGTATCTGGATTACTAGATATACCATAACCTTTTTTACCTCCTGGAAGAGGTGGAGGTGGATAAATTCCATTAGTAAGTGTGATTTCTAATATATCACCTTCATTGGCCCGAAGTACTAAAGGCCGTGGACGCTTTCCGTCTTTAAGGCGCATACATCCAGCACAGACATCTAATGGTATTTCACTACATTTTGTCACTATTCCTTCGAAAATAGTAGTTAAATCAGGATCTTTTTCTACGTCGCTTTTTAAAGCGTACATTAAACCCATGGGTTGTATAGTTCCTAAACGGTTATACATGATGGGGACATTAATCGCAATAATGTCGGCTTTTACTACTTGCCCACTTTTAAAAGGAGCTTGTTGTTGTGCTTCTAAAGAAAAGCTAGTAGCCAGTACACCTATAGCCATAAGAAACCATAGGAATTGATTTGGAGTTTTTTGAAATTTCAGCATAGAGAATTACATTAATTGGGATAAAATTATTTTTGACACAAATAACTTATCGTTTTGTTTGTTACTAATATTAAAAAAAAATCATCTTCAGAAAAGATTTATTTTATTGGTCACAAAAGAGGTTTAAAACCTCGCACTTTAGTGCAATAAATTCATTTTGCTATATTCTACTCGAATATTCTTATAGCTCGTCTGTCATAATTAAGACAGGTTTAAATCTTTCAATAAGGAACAACTTTAGTCGTGCCTAATCAATCCACCTACTTTTAGTAGGTGGTTGTTTAATTAATAATGGATAAAAAATTACTTGAATAAGTAGTAGCTGATTTCCCAACGGATTTAATACCAAATGGGAGATGTTCAACTTAATCCTTTGATATGATATTATTTACGTAATTACTTCCCTTCCCAAGCTGCCAAAGGCAGTAAGGAAATTAGTAGGTGGTAAATAGTTACTTATTTACTTAGTTTAATAGACCGTCAGATAAAAACTGATAATATGTGCTTACCCCAATTCATAGGACCACTTAACAATAATCC
>CAZXYA010000211.1:0-13633 GCA_964644655.1 uncultured Saprospiraceae bacterium
TATCATCCCGAAGGGTCGGGACAGGTTTAGTACTGGAAATAAGCCCTAAGGTGCAACGCATCGACCACATTTTACACTTTTTTACAAAGGTGGTCGGTACGCTGTACCTTAAAGAAGTAGCTAAAATTAGATACAAAAGTGGTCGATGCGATGCACCTCAATCTATCATTTTTAAATTGCTATCTTTTTGCGGTTAATAGTTTTTAAGTGCAATTTCTCCACGAGCCATTGAATGTAGAACGCATTAGGAAAAATATAAGCAAACTATAATTTAGTCTCTCAAATGGAAAACGAATAAATCATCTCCTTTCTCGAACTTTAACCTTGAATCTATTATTCTCATCGTTTTTTTGTACCTTGTTATTTATATTATAGCTTGTCCAAAAAATCACCTTAATAAACATCGCGACACTCATTCAATCAGCCCTATAATCTTATTCCTCATGCGCCCTATAAAATTTATATTATCCTTATTATTTTCTCTAGGCTTGCTCTATTTTCTAAATAGTTCCCATAAAATAACAGGCCTTCCTTTAGACATTCCTCCATTAGGACAACTGATGAATCCCTTTACGGGCATTTGGCAAAATGCTGAAAAGGTAGCAGGTTTTCAAAATCAAAGCTTACAATTTTCCGAATTGAGTGACAAAGCTACCGTCGTGTATGACGAACGAATGGTGCCCCATATCTTTGCTCAAAATGATGTCGATCTAGCTTATGTGCAGGGCTATGTAATGGCGCAACATCGGTTATGGCAAATGGATTTTTTGAGTCGATTTGCTGGCGGGCGATTAGCAGAGGTTTTAGGAGAAAGACTCTTAGCCACAGACCAATTGCAGCGGCGTAGAGGCATGCTTTGGTCGGCTAAAAAAACGGTGGAGGCATGGCAAATAAATGAAGAAGAGTTTAAGGCTTTGGATGCTTTCTCCAATGGGGTAAACGCCTATATGCAGACCCTTAGCCCAGCTGATTATCCGATAGAATTTAAAATATTAAGCTATGAACCAGAATTATGGACACCGCTAAAAACGGCCTTAGTCATTAAGTATATGGCGCTTAACTTAGCCAGTCGAGAAAATGATTTGGAATCCACCAATGCCCTAGCTTTCTTTGGGGAAGAAACCTTCCAATTTTTGTATCCTGAATGGAATCCCAAGCAAGACCCCATTATTCCAAAAGGAACAAAATTTGAGTGGGAAATTGCCTTTCAAAAGGATACGGCTGATTTTTCTACTTCCGAGCCAATTGGTTTCTTAGAACATAATCCTTATACCAAACCTTCTGAATTTTTAGGTAGTAATAATTGGGCAGTAGCTCCTAAAAAAACTAAAAATGGACACCCCATTCTATCAAGTGACCCGCATTTGCAATTGACTTTACCTTCCATTTGGTATGAAGCCCAATTACATACGCCTGAAATGAATGCTTATGGGGTTTGTTTGCCAGGTGTGCCAGGCGTAATTATAGGTTTTAATGAAAATATCGCTTGGGGGCAAACCAATGTTGGGCATGATGTAGTAGATTGGTATCGGATTAAATGGGTCGATGAAGCGAAAACCAGCTATTGGTTGGATGGAGAGAAAAAACAAGTGGATTATGTTTATGAAACTTATAGAATCAATGGTCAAAAGGAAACATTGGTGGATACCGTAAAATATACGCATTGGGGCCCAATTGTTTATCAAAATGATACCTTACCAAAACATGATTTAGCCATGCATTGGGTGGCGCATAATCCCGGAAATGGAGAAGAACTGCAATTCATTACCGATTTAGATAAAGCGGCTAATTATACAGATTATTCTAATGCGCTTATGAAATATGAAACGCCTGCGCAAAATTTTGTTTTTGCTGCTCGGGATGGAGATATTGCTATAAAAGTAAATGGCAAATTGCCATTGAAAAAGAATCAGCAAGGGCGATTTGTACAAGAAGGCGATAAATCCGCCAACGGTTGGGCTGGTTGGATTCCTAAAACACAAGTCCCTCAAATCAAAAATCCAGAAAGGGGTTATGTTAGTTCTGCCAATCAACATTCTACGGATGTCGATTATCCTTATTATTATAACGGGGGATTTGGAGACTATCGGGGTAGAATCGCCAATCGCTATTTAGAACCGATGGAAAATATCACGGTCGAAGACATGATGAAAATGCAGAATAGTAATTTGAGCATTTTTGCAGAAGAATTAACCCCACTTTTATTAGCTAATTTAAATACAAGCAACCTAACAGATGCTCAAAAAGAATTAGTAAAAACTTTGGAAGATTGGGACTATCATTTTGAAAAAGATAGTAGAGCACCTGTTTTATTTCAAGTATGGTGGGAAAAATTTTATCGCATGACTTGGGATGAGCAATATGCGCAACGAGATAAAATGCCCATTTTATTACCAGAAAATTGGCGTACCATTGCTTTATTGGAAAATGCTCCAGATAATCGCTTTTTTGATGATATAAATACACCAGAAACCGAAACGGCAACCGAAATTGTCACCCGCTCTTTTGAAGCCATGGAGGAAACTCTAAAAGATAAAATAGCTAGCCCCGATTATAACTGGACCAAGCATAAAAATACCGTTATTCAACACTTAGGACGTATTCCTTCTTTTGCTAGAAAAATTGAAAATGGTGGCTATCGCTATGCCCTGAATGCTGTCAGTAAATCTAACGGCCCTTCTTGGCGGATGGTCGTTGAATTAGGAGAAGAAGTAACAGCTTATGGTGTTTTTCCTGGTGGTCAATCTGGTAATCCCGGCAGCAAATATTATGATGATAGTATTGATGAATGGACAGAAGGACAATACCATTCCTTGTTTTTCATGAAAAATGAGGAAGATCGGGAACAGGGTATTTTGTTTAAGCAAGATTTTTTGCAGGAATAAGGAAGGTGTAGATAAGATAAGTTGATATTTACCTCGCTCCGATAAATCGGAGCGAGGTAAGGGGTTCTTAATTTTACTAAAAAAACGAAGAATGAAAAAATTATTAATAAGTATGTTGTTGATTATCCTTATTGGTGGACTTACCCAATTATTTTTACCTTGGTGGTCGATTGCTATTATAGCTGCTATCGTTGGGTTCTTATTCAAATTCGACAATAGCGGCTGGAGTTTTTTAGCAGGTTTTTTAGCTGTCCTATTATTATGGAGTGGGTATGCTGCTTATTTGGATATGGGAAATGCCCATATTTTATCCGAAAGAATGGGGAATTTATTTGGGAATATTTCTAGCGGTAGCGTCATTTTATTGACAGGCTTGATTGGTGGATTAGTTGGCGGTTTTTTTGCTATGACAGGTACTTTGGGACAGAAGATGATTAGCCATTCTAATTAAATTAAACCATTGACTAGAGGCTAAAAAACATTTTTAGAAAAAATAGATGCTCTGGATGCTTTTGATAAAGCCTATAGCTATTTTGTTTTGGATGAGTCCGACCAAGGGTTTAAATGGCTAGAACAAGCTCGATTAGATAGAGACTCCAAAGTTCTATTTTTTAAAGTTGATGCTCACTTAAATGCTTATCCCATCCCCCATAATTTAACTTTCTCAACAACTTTTTCTATTTTCACTCAAAATCCAATTTGACACCTTAAACGACTCGGGTGTTTGAAACGCCCCCGACATAGTACTAACATACATGAGACAAACTATAAAAATTTATTGCTTACTCCTTATTGGATGGATTTATTCGATAAACAGTTTTGCGCAAGAAGTAATGACCATCACCTCAGATATGCTCTCGGCTAAAGAGCAATTAATCTTGGATGAGGCGGACAATTGGCTATTTCAAAAAGGCAATAATCCAGCATGGGCAATGTCAAAACTAGATGTTTCCAACTGGAAAAAGTTTAAACCCACTAACTTATCTATCGCAGATGCTGACAAAACGGGACGAGTCGAAGGCTGGTTTAGAATAAAAATCAAAATAGCCCCTTCCCTAAAAAATCAACAACTCTTTTATAATAAAAGAACAAGGGATGCTGCCGATGTTTACCTCAATGGAGAATTGGTCAAATCCTATGGTAAAATAGGTTCAGATAGAGCAAGTTTTGAAAGCTATATTGATAATGGGTTATTTCCAACAGCCATTAATTTAAAGTCAGATTCACTCTACACATTTGCTATTCATACGGTAGATTACACCATCATGACGCCTCCTCGTTTGATTACTTCTACCTCTGGAAGCCCTATTTTCTTTGAAATAACGAATCAAGATTATTTAACCAATATGAAAGCTTTTGAGCAATATAAATTAACCTTTAAGACTATTTGGGTTACTGCCTGTACTTTATTGTCTCTATTTTTCTGGTTTCTGGTTTTCTTAAATCCTAGTGAAAAAAATCTTCGCTTTATTGCAATTTGCGTCACCTTAGGTACGCTTAGTGCGATTGGGTTAACCGCAATTGACATCAAAGGAATTTCCTTCGAAGAATGGCGCATCTATTTCTCTGCATTTTTGACGGCCATGTTTGCTTACATAACTTTTATGCCTCGTGTGGTTTCCCAGATATTTACCAATAAAATTGATAAGTGGCTCAATTACTTAACAACAGGGTTATTTATCATTGGTATAATCAATGTATTTATGACCTTAAGTATTATGCCGATGGTACTGATAACGATACTATGCTTTGGCATTATCGTCTATTTTGGTGTAAAAAATTGGAAGTTGTTGGAAGGGGCACAATGGGCTTTTGTATTTGGTATTTTAGGGACTGTTTTTTTAATGATGATGGTGGTCATCTTGGCTTTTTTAAACGATAGTAGGTATATCTCGATTCCTGACGAAGTTGCACATATTCTGACTACAGGTGGTTTTTTAGCCCTGCCTTTATCTATGATGGTCTATACTTCTTTGCGCTTCAAAGAAATTAACACCGAAGTCAAAATGAACGCCAAGGAGATTCTTAAAGTTTCAGAAGAAAAAGCAGTTCAACTCAAAAAAATAAATGCAGCTTCCGCCAAATTTGTCCCTAGGACTTTCTTAAACTTTCTTGGAAAAGAAAACATTCTGGATGCCACCTTAGGAGATTATGTAGAAAAACAAGTTTCTGTCCTCTTTTTGGATATTAGAGATTACACCACCCTTTCCGAACAAATGACACTAGAAGAAAACTTCCGTTTTGTTAATTCTTTTAATCAACGAATGGGGCCTATTATACGCAAGCATCAAGGTTTTGTCAATCAATATTTAGGGGATGGTTTGATGGCTATTTTCCCAGAGCAGACGGAAGATACGCTGAAAGCTGCAATTGCTATGCAGCAAACTTTACAAGCTTATAATCTAAACAGAATAGCCAAAAATAAGATTCCGATTCGAATGGGCATTGGCATCCATGCAGGTCCGCTGATTATGGGTATTATCGGAGATGAGCAACGAATGGATGCCGCCACGATTTCCGACACGGTGAATGCAGCATCGAGAGTAGAAGGATTGACCAAACACTTTGGGGCTAATATATTATTGAGCGAAGCAGTTGTAGATAATTTGTCGAATCGGGATTTATTTAATTTGCGGTATTTGGGATTGGTGCAGGTCAAAGGGAAACAGGAAGTGATAAAGTTGTATGAATGTTTTGATGGGGATGCTCCAGGAATGATTGAATTAAAAAAGAAGACTTTTGCCGATTTTGAAGCTGGAATGAATGCTTATTTTGATGAAAATTTTTTAGCCGCAGAAACTAAATTTAATAATATTATCCATCAAAATTCAGTTGATAAAACGGCTCAAATATTTTTACAAAAAACAAAATCTTTAATTAAAAATGGAGTGGCAGCAAATTGGACTGGGGTTGAATTGATAGTACATAAATAAAACAAAATGAAGCGGCCTTTGAAAAAACACCAAATGTGGAAATTAAAGGTAAGGAGACAATGGATGTGTATTTATGGGTGTGGGGTATCCATCTAATATTGTTTTTTGACACGGAAGGACACGGTTTAAAATTATGATTTATTTATGTTTTTATTTTGATAAACAAACAGTTATAAAATCAAGTGTCTTTCAGTAGTGAACAACGTTAGACGGGTAGCCTGGGTGTGAAGTTAATCTCTAATAAATAACTCGTTAGAAATTTTCTAAGACCAAAAAAATCTCCTTAGCTTTAAGGCCAAAAAAAATTCTCCACTAAAAATACGATTATGAAAAATATCAACAGAAGAGACTGGTTAAAAATATCGGGTTTAACAGGCGCAGCATCTATAGTTGGGCAGCCCATCAACTTAACTGCTAATACCTCATTCATTAAGGGAACAACTGAAAATCCTATCCGCTTAAGTTCCAATGAAAACCCTTATGGTCCCTCTCCTAAAGTTAGGGCAGCCATGACCAATGCGTATGATATTGTTTGTAGATACCCTTATGGTTGGTACAAAGAATTGATAGCAATGTTGGCAAAAAAACATGGCGTTAATGCCGATAATATCATGTTAACAGCTGGTTCTACCGAAGGGCTAAAAATGGCAGGGATTACTTATGGTGGCGAAGGGTCAAATATAGTAACCGCTGACCCCGTTTTTTTAGCTATTTCTCGCTATGCCGAACATTTTGGTACCTATATCCATAAAGTACCTGTTAACAAAAATATGGGGCATGATTTAGAGCGCATGGAACAACGTATTACCCAATCAACTAGATTGGTATATGTTTGTAATCCGAATAACCCAACGAGTGCTTTAGAACCAGCCAAAGAATTAGAAGCGTTTTGTGCGGCCGTTTCTAATCGAACGATGGTTTTTGCCGATGAAGCCTATTTTGATTATATCGAAGACTCGAATTATCCGTCGATGATTGAGTTGGTCAAAAAGGAAATGAATGTTATTGTGGCTCGGACTTTTTCTAAAGTATATGGATTAGCAGGTATTCGGATTGGTTACCTGATTGCTCGACCAGATATTATTAATCGAATTGGGAAATCAACTATGGCAGGACCAAATATCTTGGCAGTAGCAGCGGCAAAGGCAGCTTTGCAAGATGAGGAATTCTATCAATTTTCACTAGAAAAAACGGTCATTGGTAAAAAAATGCTAACCGATACATTAGATAAAGTAGGATTGGAATATGTCCCTTCTGCTGCCAATTTTATATTTTGTAAAACGGGGCGTCATATCTCAGAAGTATATGCGGATTATATGAAAGAAGGCATAAAAGTAGGGCGACCATTTCCGCCGATGCTGGATTGGTGTCGGATGAGTATGGGAACCGTAGAACAGGTAGAACAATTATGTTCGGCTACTAAGAAAATATTTGGCTAAGGAACGCTGAAAAAATAACTCTACATTTTTAAAATCATAAATTACTGATTCACAGTACTTTTTTTAATTTTAATTGTCATTTTAATTTTAATTCATTCCTAACCTATGGAAGTATTTAAAAAATAATGGATAAAATATTGGATATGAAAATAGAGCGAAAAAAATAGTACTTTTGATAAAATGCCAAAAAACAAATTATCCATATTAGCCCTATTATTCATATTCGGCATCTATGCCTTTGTCTTTAGTAGTTTTGAAATGTGGAAGACAGGGGCTAAAGGAGGCGATCCGTTAGGCTATTATTCTTACTTACCTGCTACTTTCCTCTATCAAGATTTAGAAAACTTAGCAACAACGAATGTAGCGAGGGGCAAATACCTACCAAGAAAGTTTAGTGATAATTTTTACGAGGAACAGTTCATTACCAATCGAACAGAAAATGGGAATCAAGTCATTAAATACACTTGTGGTTTAGCCATTACAATGACCCCTTTTTTTGGAATAGCCCATTTTTTAGCGCCCTATTTAGATTATCCAACGGATGGTTTTTCGCCTATTTATGTATTTTTTCAATATTTAGCAGGCTTTTTTTACAAACAGATTCTTTAGCTACCCTAAATCCACCTATTCCTCATGATGGAAAAGCCTATAAAATGGGCGCTCCTAAAAAAGTAACCTTAGTTAAAAAAACAATTAAAACATTAGGCCTAAAAAAAGGAGATTATATCAAAGTCAATGCATGGGCGATGAAAGGAGTAGGCGGCGCTAGAATGTACAGTTCTTCTTTGATTTCTATTCGATTTGAAACAGGGAAAGGGAAAGGTTTAAAAACTAGAAGAATGAAAATGGATAATAAAATTGGGAATCCAATCCATTCTTTTTGGGGAAAATATGAAGGAAAAGTATGGTCAGAAATTCCCTTTTATTCCCATGTTCCTCGCTTACCAGAGGATGCAGTACTAGAGATTTTTATTCAATATGGTTCTAAAATGGATATTTATTTAGATGATTTAGCGGTGGAGATTTGGCGTCGAGAGTGAATGAACTTATAAGTTAATAAGGTTAGAAGGGAATAAGCCTGTTCGATAAAGAAAGACATGACCTAACTACCTCATGACTCTACTACCTCATTACCCCATCACCTTATTACCTCATAACCTCACTCCTATAAATGCAAGCCACATTCCGTCTTAGGGCTATTATTCCAACGTCCTGCTCTTCCCTCTCCTGGCACCGTACAATGTTTACAACCAATAGAAGAATAACCTTTACTCACTAAAGGATGAAAAGGCAAATAATTTTTCTTGATATATTCTTTTCTTTCTTCTTCTGTTACATCTAATAGTGGATAGAATTTAAGAATCCCTTTTCGCTGTTCAAAAATATTCAAAGTAGATCGGTGATCACTTTGCCATTCCATTAAGCCAGATACCCAAACGGTAAAACGTTCTTTGATTAAATCTAGTGGCTTTACTTTATTGATAGAACAGCAAAAATCAGGGTTCTTGGTCCAAGTTTTATCCTTTTGGGTAAAATTATGTTCGTAGGCGTCGGCTGTAACGGATTCTACTTTTAGTCCATATAGTTCCGTTAAGACTTCTTTATAATTCAGCGTTTCCGTAAAATGATAGCCCGTATCTATAAAATAGATTTTTTGTTCCTTATTTACTTGTGCAAAAGCATGTAATAGGAAAGCAGAGGTCGCAGCAAAAGAACTGGTCAACATGACTTCATTCACATCAAAATCCTTATACAATTGAGCGATTCGCTGACTAGTTGTTAAATCCTTGTATTTGGTATTTAATTGAGCAATCTCTTCTTCGGTTAACACTCTCTTTTTTACTGCTGCTGGAAACATATATTTCATGCTATTTTGTGAAGGAAAAGGACTCTAAGAACAAGGCAATTTCCTAAAAAGTTCATTGATAAACTATTACAAAACTACGAAAAAAGAGTACAGAATGTCAAAGTTTTTACAACCATCACAATCAACTGATTATCAATACTTTAAAACATGAAAAACATGAAAAAAACAACATATTTAGGTGTTTTCCCTGTTCATTTCAATATATTTCTTCACCTATCTGGCCGATTCAATTGAGGTAAGACAATTTGTAATACAAACATTATTGAGGTCGTTGAATAAGGTATAAAACACAAGTTTCTAAGACTGGAAAATCACCTAATTTAGGATGTTTAAAAGTTGTAGAAAGTGTCATCCCAATTTTCTTCATGACCCCAATGGAAGGCGTATTAACAACAGGTGCTACGGAATAAATAGTCGGTAAATCAAGTTTCGTAAATCCATAATCTAAACAAGCTTTTGCTCCTTCTGTTGCATACCCTTTTCCCCAAACAGATTGCTTTAGCCGCCAACCAATATCCACACAGGGGGTAAACTCTGCGGCATAATCTTGATACATTAAGCCTATAAAACCAATAAATTCTTGGGTGTCCAAAACTTCTACCGCAAAATAACAATATTTGGTTTCAGCAAATTGTGCCTGCATTTTTTTAATATACGTCAAAGTAGCAACCTCATCTGGCATAGACGGGAAATAACGCATGACTTTGGGATCTTGATTCAAAGCAGTCATGGCTTTTAGGTCGGTATCTTTCCAGTTTCTGAGACCTAGCCGTTGGGTTTGGATAAGGTAGGACATCTTTGCATTTATTTTGTAGATAAAATGATGCAAAGATGTCTATTTTTTTAATATTATTTTTTTACAACTGCACCACATGCCCCACCTTCGGGTTCATCTTTCCCTCCAACATTGGCAAATACAACTGTGCCAATTCATGCACACCATCAGCTTCCTTAACCATCATCCAATTACCAACTTGACTTGTGAATTTCATCCAAGCCATGCCGACTCGTTGCTGAAAACCAGCGACCCCCCATTCTTTATTTCGCTTTAGTGCTTGGGTAGGGGCAAAGAAAAATTTGCCATTAGTAGCAGCACTTTTAGCGCCGCCTCTATTTGTCCAATCAACCATACCGACCAAACAATTATAGGCTAACCTACTCCCTAAATGGCTTTGCAAATTTTCCTGTACTTGGGCATTTCCAGAAAAATCAACAATAATGCTTGCGGTATCTTTCGCCAATTGAGCAACTTGATTATAGGCAAGCACCCTGTCATAATACCCTAAACCCTTTACAAAATCCACATTTCCAGTTGAAGTCAAACCAATAATATTTAGTGATCGCTCTCCTTTTCTTTGTGCCAATAAAGCAGCTAATCCAATAGCTGTTTTACTAGAAGCACTTGTTTGAATAATATTTTGACCACCAAAAAAATCATTATCGTCCATAAAGTCATCTATCAAAAAAGAAGTGGTAAATAAGGGACGAAAGAGACTCTGAATCGCTTCTCCATCTTTTGAATATCCAGGGTCAGTTTTGGTATTGATATAATTATTATAAATGGGTGGTAGGGCTGCCCGATGTTCAACGCCATCCATAAAATTGGTGGGTTTTACTTTAGTTGGCGACATAATCAAATGGGAACCCATCGGATAATAGCCATAAAAGCGCTCCCCTACTGCAATCCCTTCCTTATTGGAGGCTATTACATCAGCAAAACCCCATACAGGAATAATGCCCCAATCGTCAGACACAGGAAAGAATTTCCAGTAACCAACCATTTCTCCAACCGCCGCATAAGTAATATTATTCGCTGTAAAAGCAAATTGGTCCACTTTAACTAAGATTTGCCCATCCGCTAAATCGTTTGCGGTAGGTGTATCCTTTGTCACTACTTTATAATCGTGGAATTTTTTTCTATTAACCTGAAGATCAAATGCTTGCATAGTAAATGGTGATTTTATTTTTTAATTAGGTAAATGACTTTAGAATGATGAACTATAAATGATGAATGATGCCTGTCTATCGACAGGTAGAAATTCGTCGAATACTAAATATATTAATATTTGGCAATGACCAAAATAACTTGAAGATTCTGGACAAGAAAGGCTAAAGATTTTGCTACCGATTATCCACAATTTAAATTATATATTTTATTATATAGAATTCATCGTTTATCGTTCATCATTCATCATTTTACTTCGTATTTTTGCGCTCAAAGTTAACTATTCATTATATGAATTTACAGAAAATAGAAGAATACCTGATTCAATTTAAACGGCATTTAAAAAGTCGGCATCGAGAAGCTACTTTATATAGGTGGGAAAGTCTGCAAAATTTTCAACAAAATTGGGCGCTTGAAACAGCTGACATTACTCAAATGTATGACCAAAGTTTGCAAAATACCCAAACGGTTCGGCTTTGGAAAGGCAATCAATATTTCCCCAAACAAATTATGTTGCTATTTTGTGAATTGCAGCCTGAATATGTACAATTTGCTTTTACTGATTTATTCAATGAGGATAAAGATATTGCCGGCAGAATGGATCGATTTATTTTTTACTGTGATGAATTGATGAAGGCTTATAAAGAAAAGTATCCCTTAAAGATTGAAAATAATCATTACCACCATTATCAAATCATTTCGCTTTATCTTTCTTTTCGTTTTCCTGAGCAATATGCTTTATACGATTTTAAGATATTTCGACAAACGATGATTAACTTAGGCAGTCGCAATATTCCCGAATTAAATGATGTGGAACGATTTTTTAAGATTAATCGAACCTTAGCTAAATTTTTAGCCAAAGATCCCGAAATTTGGACCTTACATCAGCGGCGATTAACACACAAAAAACATTATCCAGCATTCTCTCTTTTGTTAGTTAATGAATTTTGTGAAATGATAAGTCAGGATAGGAAATAAGAAAGAACAGTAAATTTATTCAGCAAAGAACTTAGGGCTTTCGGCAGAGGGATGAAAAAAGTAAAAACTGACAAAATAATAGTAATTTTCTTGACAGGATTTCAGGATTTACATGATTTTATCCCTTTTAATTCTGTTAATCTTGAAATCCTGTCAAAAAATATTTTATTAAAATGTCAACTACTTTTGTGACTTTGATAAACTTGTCAGTAATTTCCTTGGATTTTACATTTTTTAAAAAAAATAACAGAAATTTGTAGTAAATCACCCATAATATCCTAAAATGAGATCCAGATTAAGTACATTTTATACGATATGCTTTGTTTATGCTTTCCTAGATATTTACACCTTTTTCGGGTTAAAATCGCTCCTAAAAAACAAAACGCAGCAGGTCCTTTTTTCTGTTGCTTATTGGTTATTAAGTGCCTTTATTTACTACAGTTTTTATAAATTTCACGAAGCTTTTATTGGTGGTCGCTTTTTTAGCAGTACCGCAGCCAACCTCCATTTAGGCATTATTCTGACGGCTATTGTCACCAAATTAGTCTTTGTTGCATTTCTATTGCCCCAAGATATAGGGCGCTTTTTCTATGGCATTGGTCGTTTTCTCTATACTTTCTTTGCGGGCAAAGACTTTCCCGAAGACAAAACTACCTTTCCTAGTCGCCGTCGATTTCTGACCTTGGCGGCTACTGGTTTGGCGGCTATTCCTTTTTCGACCATGTTATACGGCATTACTAGAGGTAAGTATGCTTATACGGTCAACCGAGTAAAAATAGCTTTTGCCGATTTGCCTGCTGCTTTCGATGGCTTTAAAATTGTGCAAATTTCAGACATTCATGCAGGTAGTTTGGATAGTGTGTCTAGTGTCGCTAAAGGGGTAGAAATGATTAATAAAGAAGGAGGAGATATAGTGGTTTTCACAGGGGATTTAGTCAATTCGGATAAGGATGAAGTCAATGATTATATTGATGTTTTTAAAGCCATTCAAGCCAAGTCAGGCAAATTTTCCGTCTTGGGCAATCACGATTATTATGGGGTACCAGATGGTATTGCCAAGCAAAAAGCTTACTGGGCAGATTTCCATAAAAAATACAAACAAATGGGTTTTCAATTGCTCAATAATGATAATGCTATTATCGAAAAAGAAGGCGAACGCATTTGTTTATTAGGCGTAGAGAATTGGGGACGTGCAAGATATTTCCCCAAAAGAGGCGATTTAAACAAAGCCTTAAACAATACTACTGCAGACGATTTTTGTGTCCTCCTCTCCCATGACCCTACGCATTGGGATGATAAAGTCCTCCCCCACCAAAAACATATTCATCTTACTTTAAGTGGACATACTCATGGCTTTCAATTTGGCATTAATATGCCTGGGTTTAAATGGTCGCCTGCTCAATATCGCTACGATAAATGGATGGGGCTTTATGAAGAAGCGAAGCAGTATTTATATGTCAATCGTGGTTTTGGCTTTTTGACTTTCCCTGGGCGAATTGGAATGTGGCCTGAGATTACGGTTATTGAGTTGGGGCGGGAGGTGTAGGTTTTTGCCGATTTGCTAAATTTTAAAAATTTAGTAAATC
>CAZXYA010000212.1:0-13631 GCA_964644655.1 uncultured Saprospiraceae bacterium
GGTGGGATTCGGCTTAATTCTATATTTCTACCAACATTTTGTCCCGCTGGGACAAATTCACCGCAAAACGTTACAATCAGTATTTTTTAAGTAAACAAACTAACCAAAGTTAAGTATTATTTTCAAGCTTTACTAAGAGTATGTTTAAATTTTCATGATTGAGCGAAAGTGAGTAAATTTTATTTTGTAGTAGGCAAAAAAAATTAGCATCCTTTTGGCTGGTCAAAATTTTTAACAACCTACAAGATAAAATTTGCCGCTTGTAGCCAATTGATGGAATTTTAAACATGCTCTAATTTACTACTGATTCAGTTTTCTACTATAAACCGTTTAGTAATCGTATTTTTCCCTTGTACTAAACTCAAAAAATAAACTCCAGATGAAAAATGCTGAACCGACTCTGTGAGTATATTTTCTTCAAATCGGGAAGGTTGAATCGCTTTTTGTTGTACAATTTGCCCTAAAGTATTCGTAATGTATAATTGATGATTTTCAAAATTGGGAGTTTCAAAAGTAATAGTTAAATCGGCAGTAGTTGGATTGGGATAAATTTGCAAGATGTCAAAATTATTGCTTTGTGGTTGCCCACAGTATGATTGAACATTTTCCATAGCCGCAAAAGCATCTAAACGACCACCTGTTAGTGATCGACTGTTAAATCCTGAAATGTGCTGTGTGCCATTCAATACAGCATCTTTGATGAAAATTGCGGTTGAAACTGGTGTAGTGATTGCATCTTCTCCCAATTGACTACAAGGCAGACTATATAGTAAGCCGACGGTACCTGTTACCAAAGGACATGCTAAGGAAGTTCCAGAAATAAATCCATATTTATTATCTAAACTAAGGGTGTAAATCTGTTCTCCTGGTGCAGCTAAATCAATAGACTCATTGCCAAAGCCACTATTTTCTGTGTGTTCATTTTGTTCATTAGAGGAGGTGACAGCGATTACAAAATCATTAGCGCAATTAGGCAAAACATCTCCTACTTCATCCACATCTATAGCTTTATTGTCTGTGGCAACCACGCTTAATATGCCTACTTGCCCCAGTAGCTCCGTCATTTCGCATAATTCTTCACCCATATCAAGATCTCTAGGTTTTCCATCCCAACCAAAAGAATGATTTAAAGCAACAATAAAAGCACCTGCTTCCCCATTGGTCTCATTAAATTTCTTGCGTAAATTATAAGCATATTCATGGGCTTCCAATACTTCGCTGACAAGTAGCACTTTTGAAAATAACAATAATTCAATATCCCAATTGATGCCTGTTACCCCAATTTCATTATTACCTTTTGCTCCGATTACGCCTGCGACTTGCATACCATGCGCAGTTCTAAAGTCTTCTCTTGTAGTAGGGGTATGTTCATCTGTTAAATCCAATAAATTCAACCCAAAATAATCATCTATATACCCATTAACATCATCGTCTATGCCATTATCTGGAATCTCTGCTTGGTTTGTCCATACATTATCCCTTAAATCTTCATGAGTGGGGTCAAATGCTTTTTCTAATATGCCAATGACGATTCGTTTTCCATCTAGTGTTTGTCCGCCCGTCGTCTCCTCCCAAACCAAATCAGCTTGGACATTTAGCATATTCCATTGTTCGCTAAAATCGGCATCATTAGGTTCGGTATCTCGATAAATTACAGGCGTATCATAACCTACTTTTAAAACTGCGTTATCTTTTCTCAATAGGTTGATTAATAGTTCATTATCATTAGATTGAACGGAATAAATATTAAAAATAGTGGAGACTTTTCTATTGATTTTTATTTGTAAGCCAGTATGTTGATTACTATTGATGTATTTTTTGAAAAATTGATTCGCTTTTATAGTGGGTTGTAGCCGTATAATAATATTCGTAGTGGTAGTTGATTTGGCAGCTTGGCCATTTACAAAAAAAGGACAACTTAAAAAGAATAAGAAGAGATATTTTTTCATTGGATGGGAATGATACGATTAAGGAATATCTTTTATCAACGCATAAGAGGCAATTTAGATTTTGAATTTAGCTGCTTTAACACATAAAAAACTCCGTAGAAAGGTACGAATAAAGGCCTTTTTACGGAGTTAAGTCGAAGGTGTTATAGGTAAATAGTACTTGGTTTTTTGTGTGGTGATGCTTAAAAATGGCAGCCCCTTTGTATTAATGTCTAACACCTAATATTTATTTGCAATACAAATTTAACTTATATGTCAAATTGTTTTCACCAGTAATTAGGATAACCAAACACTATTTTTAGGAAAAAACTTTCTAAGTAACAACGAAATAATAAGTGCGTCAATTTAGTGGAAATTGAGTGCTAAAGAAGCCACCCAAATGGCGGAGTTCTTGTTTTGCTGTTATTAAGGGCAAAGATGTTTTTGGTAACTAAAGATTATCTGAGATTTTTGATCATCCCCGATAATAGTAGAGCAAGCGGTTTTCCAACCAATTAATTCAATAGCTATTCGCCATTTGCCCTGACTTAATTTACGAGAGTTGATTTCTAAACCTTTCATTAAATCGCTAACGTTTTGGTAAGTTTCCGTTATACTAAAATGATTGGATAATCTAAGATCTTCATTAATATCTAAATTAACGCCTGAAACATGGACCTTGATGTTTTTATGGGTATGGATTTTTTTAAGCCCTTTAACAATGATTTTAACAGATTTATTTGTGTTTGATAGTGTGTTCGAATGATAAAAACACCCGAATAAGCTGGCTAAGCCTAGCACTACTAGCGCTATAGCAATTGATTGATGTATCTTTCGCATGGATTTAGAAAATTGGTTTAAATAAGGCTGAAAGGGGCTTCTTCACTTAGTATCGGCAAAAAAATAACTCCATCACTTCGCTGCTAATCTTTTGCACCAAATGGCGGACTTATTCTTTTGTCGTTACTTAATATTAAATTTGAAAGAGTTTACTTTGCAAAGATAATCGTACTTTTTTGTTAAATTTACTTATAAATGGGGGATACGTTTACTATTTTTAGGGATATGCTACTTCAAGGGGAAGGTAACTGATAATTTTTCGCAAAGTCCACTATATTCCATTAGTGTTGCTAATAAGGGGGCATTGACATTGCCAAAATACGGTTCTAATTTTCTAAAAGCAGCTCGTCTTAAATCATGTACTTTGTTATCTTTCATATTTAATTCGGTCATAATTTCTTGGCTTGTTTTACCTTCTCTTATCAACGCTGCAATCATTAATTGTGCTGAACTTAGTTCTTGTTGTAGAATTTTCCTTACTTGTTCTTGATGTTTATGGCCGCTAGCTTCTCCTTTTGGATTAGGATTAATGATGATTTCATCCTGTGTAACAATTTGAACTATTTTATCAAAAAGGACTTTACTTTTGATTCTTTTTCCCAATAAAGAAGAGCGTAATGCTAATGCTTTTTCTGCATAGTCAAAATCTTTGTAGACGGTTAGGAATATAATGGTTGGCGCTTTATCCCCTTTATTCTTTTTTATCTGTTCAGCTGTTTCTAAGCCATTTATTCCCGGTAAACCGATGTCCATTAAAATTACATCTAAGGGCATGTGTTTTGTTTTTTCCAGACATTCCTCCCCACTCGCAGCAGTACCCATTAATTGTAATTCAGGATACCCTTTGATATCTTTTGTAATTAAATCAACCATTAATTGATTGTCATCTACCATGAAAATTTTAATTGTTGGTGCTGCCATTTTGTTGATTATGCTATTGGTATTAATACTTCTGCTTTTGTGCCTTCTCCTTTTATTGAGGTTAAATTTAGTGTACCGTCTAATTCATTAATATTGCTTCTAATGCTTAATAACCCGATACCTGTTGGTTGATTTTTATCGAAACCTATGCCATCATCTTTTATGATGATTTGTATGTCGTTTGTTTGTTTTTTTATATTTACTTGGACTTTTTTTGCCTTTGCATGTTTTTCTACATTTACTAGTAGGTTTCCTATTATAGCTGCCACCTTTTCCCCTTTTCCGGGGGAGAATGTTTTATTACTGATACTTTTTCTATTAAAATTAATGGTAGAGAGAATGCCTTTAGAACGTTCTAATGCCCCCAATACCAAACTAATGCGGTCAACCCAGTCAATTTTATATGGTAAAAGTTCGTGTGCAATGCCACGAGAAATATCATAAGCTTCATCTATAATTTTAGTAGCAATCGCCAAATCCTCTACTTTGGAATTATCTTCTGAAAAGGAATCCATGTAAATAGCAGCAGTAGATAATGGGTTGGACACTCGATCATGTAATTTTTTGTGAATTTCTTGTTTGATTTGAAAAGATGTATCTAAAATCTTTTTGCGAGTGAGGGCTTCTTCTTCCTTGATTGTTGTCAAAAATGCCCTTTTTTCTTCTTGATATTGATGATAAAAGAAAAAGGAAACTAGGGATACAAGAAATAAACCCGCAGCAAGGCAGGCAATATAAAATTTCTGAGTTAGATTTTTAGCCTCCGCTTCCGCTATATTTAACTCAGCTAACTTTTCTGTTAATAAATCTTGATTAGCAATTATATTTAAAGAATCAGAAAATAACAACACTTTATCTTGTGCTCGAGATTTAGCTTCATACATTTCTAAATAATCATATATTTCTACTGATTGTTGAGCTAATTGCAATTTTTCGTCGAGCCCTCCTGATTGTTCTATGATTTCATTGACTTTTAATTGGTAATTTTCTGCGGTTGCTATATTTCCTAGTTCCATTTCTAAATGCCCTAAATTAATGAGCGCATCAACTAATAAAAGATTGCTATTTACTTGTTTGGAAAAGCTGACACTTCTTTTAAAATAATCGGTTGCTTTTGTTAAATCATTCATTTCATAGAAAAGTGCACCTAAACTATTACTAACTTGAGCTAAAGAATTAATGTCTTTTAATTTTTCGTAAATTTCATAATTAGTATTATAAATATCTTTTGCTTTTTGAAAATCATCTTCATAATAATAGATAATTGCTAAATTTTCATTAATTGTCGTTAGATCACTTTGATCTGGTGTAATAGATTTTGCTAATTGATAGATGTTTTTTGCTTCTCGATAATTTTCTAATTCTATTAAGATACCTCCTTTACTATTGAGTGCTTTGCTTAATAATGTTTGATTGGGACAGTCCTTTCTAAAAATAGCAATTGCGGAATCAGCATACATCAAACCGTCACCAAATGCTCCTTTTTGTAGAGAAAGGAAGGCGATACGAGTCTGAATTTGCCCAATTCCGCAATTATCTTTTAGTGCAAAACTTATTGATAAAGCTGCTTGAAAATGATTGGTAGCAGTAAGGAAATCACCCGTCGCTTGCAGTATGATACCTTTTCGCTGAATACTTTGCCATAGCTTAACCGAATCCTTTTGTTGTCTTGCCCCATCAATTACTTGTTGTATTAACCCCAATGCTTTATCTACATCAGTTAGATAAGCTGATTTTGCCTCTTGATAAAGGCTATCTAAATTCTCTGTAGCACTTAATTTGATTGTCGAAAATAGAATTATTAGATATAATAAAACAATATTTAAATGGAGATTCATATAAAATTTGGCTTAGGAATGCGATAAAAATAAATTTACATTTTCGTCGAGTGATTAGTTAAATAAACGATTCATTTTAAGTGTTTTAGCTAATCGCTCGACTCAAAGAAATGTAAATTTATTTTTATCTTACTACTTATGCACAAATAAACATTCTAATCCTGAATGTTTGATGGGCAACTACATACTCGAACCTTTAACGCGTACCTTCATTTTTTTCTTTTTCCTTTGTCCTGGAGATCTTGATAAGAACTGTTTACTTGCATAATCTACTGTAAGCGAATGAGCATTATTATCGTCTTCAGAAGAAACTTCTATAGATGCTTCCTGCGAAGTAGTATTAACCGTTTGAATGGTAATACTAGCTGAAGTTACCATTCGAGTTGGTAAAATAAGCGTTGTACCTTCCTCTGTTCTATTGGATTCAAAAGGAGGAGTATCCGCATATTTCTCTAATGCAGGAATTAATACCTGAGGGAAAAAAGTAATTTGTTTCCTTACTTCTTTTTGGTAAAGATAGGCATAAGGACAAGCCAATGCAAAATCACCATCTTTTAATTCATTAAAATCTACTTGAGATAGTGTTTCGATGTCTTTATAAATTATCTTTATGGCTTTTTTTGGTTGACCATCTTTATTCTTATGAACATTAATCGAATATTCATAATTATCATCAGGCATGTTATCTATACCTGAATATTCAAAAGAAATATAACCTGCCCAAAATGTTTGATTATTGGAAACGATTTTATCTCCAAATTCAGTACGACTTCTTTTTGATTCTAAATGAATCCCCAAAGTATTTTCTTCTATACTAATCCCTCTGTCAATTCCTAAAGTTGATTTATGGAAAAAATGAATAGATTTACTTTTAGGAATGGGAATTAATGTAAAAACGTGAACAGTAGTAACATCATCTAAGCTTGTTCGACAAGCATAAACATAAGGTGCATAATTAATGGCTTTTTGCATGATTTTTTGTGCTTTTTAGTTAAAAAAATTGTTATAACGGGTTAATTGTTTCCTTTTAGTTTAAAAAATAGTGTTTCATAGTGAAGCTACTAGTATGCTTAGCTTCAATAACCAAGAACATGAAAGATATACTATTATACTTCCTTCAGGTTTTTAGCATTAATATAACTGTCAGTTAAATTGAGTCGACTCTTTTTATTGGATGATTGAAGTAGAGAGGAATGTCAAGTTGCATTATTTTAATATATGCAAAAATAATAATATATCTATGTAAAAATATCCCATAAATAGGGAAATGGCTGCTTAAAAATGGGAAAACAGCTATTGTTTATTGAAAACAGATTTAATTTGACTAACTAATTAGTTTGTGGACTTTTTTCTTTAGGAAAGATATTGATTTTTAACTTCCGTAGGCGTTACGCCAAATTTGATTTTAAAACATTTACAAAAATAAGCTACATCCCAAAAACCTGATTCTAAAGCGATGCTTCTAATGGTCTGATTCCTATATTGCAATAATTGATACGCCCTGTTTAATCGAAAGTCTCTGACATAAATAGCAATAGATGTACCAGATTCTGCTGTTATTTTTCTATGCAAACTACTTCGACTCATAAATAAAGACTGACATAATTCTTGGATACCAAAATCAGGATCTCCAGCGTTTTGCACTAAGAGTTGATTTAATCGTTGAAGGAAGCTTGTCGATTGTTCAGAGCGTACTTGATTCATATTTTGATTTTTTGACCACAAAAAAGAAAATAGGAGCTATCTTTTCAATACCTCCTATTCCCTTATCTATTTTTTAGGCAAACTATTTTTTGAATGACTCTTTCTTGTGGTGTTTGTAAAATGACATAATATAGCCCATTTTGTAAGTCCGTTAGAGATAAATTGAGTTGATGTTGACCAACTGATAGCACTTGAGGTGCTAATACTACTTTTAAGCGTTTTCCGGATTGATTATAGAGATGAATTGCTACTTGGTTTTCTCTTGGCAACTGGACATAGAATTGCGTTTCATATTGAAATGGATTGGGGGCGACGGAGAAATCTATCTCAGTTTGCGCTAATTCATTTCTAGGGTTTGTCAAATTTTGATTTAAAGAAATGTTATCTATGAATTCGTTGATGGATGCACAAGTTTCAATTTTTGCTGTAAAAAGACTATTTGGTTGTGCGTGGAAACCAGAGGTTAGGGTGATGCTTTCGCTTGAAATTAAAGTAGTTGTTTTTTCTTTTAGAATGATACCATTGGTTAGAATACGCGCATTATTTCGATAATGAGGTTGAAGTGTATCTTCCATAATTTGTAATGGCGTATCTGATACATTAAATTCATACATGCCTATATCATAAGTATTATTAACTGGACGAATCGTGTTGTCATAATCAAAAAAAGGTAAATTAGAAGCTAGACTATCTCCGAAAGTAGCCTGCAAAATAGTCATTGGATTAACTCCGGCATTAATACAAGGAGAACCACAATCCAAATGATAACTCTTAGCAACATCATAGAATTTAGGTAAGACCGCCAAATTTTCACTTAAACCTGTATGTTGTTCAAAACAAAATAAGTTAAGCGTTCCTGTTTCTCCATAAATGCAATTTTCAAAGTCAAAAAAATCATCGATTAAAGTGGAAGCATCACAACCATTATTTGGTAAGGGCGTATCATCCATAGCCGTTCTAAAATATTGAATATTATAAAAAATGGAATTGATGATTTTATTAGAGGTTTGTGCTATTTGATTCGTTTTGATAAGTTTTTCGGGGATGCCACCAGATACACTAGGAATACCGATGAAATTGCAATGCACAAAAAGATTACCGCCTTCTTCATAACCTTGCGGCGCTAGACAAGTAGTAGGTTGATTGGTACAATCCGTACAAAGACTGCTGTCATAGAAGCCTTCACAGGTAGTGCAACTATTTAATTGATTACAGTCTTGTGTTCGGTAATTTCGGAGTTCGATAAAAGTAAAGGCTTTTTCAAATAGACAATTAAAAAACAGATTGTGATGTCCTGTCCCCAATCCTGCAATCTTATTTTCATAGATGCCTATAATACTACTTCCTAACATTCTAACTGCAATAGCGGGATTGATTATCTTACAATTAATAAATTGATTATAGCTCGCACCATCTCTAATTTGAATGGCTTCAAATTTTCCCCTAACTCCTTCGCCATAATCCTCCAAAATCATACAGTTTTCAAAAGTATTATAATGCGCTGCTCCTCTTACATATAAACCTTCTCTAGTATTTTTGACGCTACAATTAATAAAACGATTGAAACTACCATGCGTTGTGCCAATGCCATGTCCTCTATGGGTTAATCCATCTTCTCGTTCTATCACACAATTTTCAACAATATTAAAATTACCTTCATTGACTAAAATATAATAATCGGAACCATTGGTCGCTTTGCGATTTCCATAAGATTTACAATTGCTAATTCGATTACCTATTCCTCGCCAAACACTTATATTATGTGCGCCTGCATTTACTACTATACATGATTCTATAAGACAAGAATCTCCGTATAATTCGATGCCATAACCACAGAAAGGCTCATTTGTTTCTTCGTCTAATTCTCCGTTGGGCAAACCGCATTCCCTAGTCTCCCCATCAGGAACATTACTTCCAATATTGGTGACGACCACATTCCGAAGTACCAAATGGCCACAATCATTTTCCCCTTGAATGCCTCCTTCCACATAATTGGTCACAATAAAATTTTGAATGACTAAATAGCGTCTTCGAGTAATATCTATCGCCCTATCTAAAGTATAATTTCCATTAAGCATCGGCATTATCGTTGCTCCTGTATCTTCTATTTCTGCGTTTAGGAAATCCTCGAAACTTGTTAAGGGAGCGGCAATGGAAATATCTGTTCGTCCAATATCTGCTCCTTCAGGAAAAGTTGTGCAGCCAATGAAAAAAATGGAATCGGTGGCTGTGCCAGAGTTGGGGAAAACTAGTGCTTTTGCGCCGTAGTTGCCTGCTAGGATGTAGACGATGTCGCCTACGGTGGCGTTGGTGATGGCTGTTTCTAGACTCCACGGGTGATCTTTTGTGCCGTTGTCTGTGGCGGCGGTCGGAGTGTTGTCTACGTAGTAGATGGTGGCTTGGGCTTGGTATACACTACTTAATAAAAAGACATAAAATAGTAAGTAACGGAGCATAGATTTGAGTAATTGTTTTTGAGAAAATATTATCTTGAAAGGATAGTCAATGGGATACATTCCAAATTATTGCAGCCGAGATTTAGTGAATCTAAATTTTCAATTAACGACAATTTGAGATGTACCCCAACGAATTAATCTTTGCATAATTCAAATTCAAAGCAGTCAGAAGTTGAAAAAGAATGGGAAATCTTATAACAAATATTTTTCATTCTGATACTATATTTTCCTTTCTTAGCACCTCTAGTCCGAAGTACCACTTGCCTTGAAACACAGGTAGGAACATTCTTTTCACAGGGCGCTAAATTTCCAAAACAAATAGGTCCTAAAGGATAAATTTCAACGGAAGGCGTTCCATCAGGCAGATTAGGCACAGGACGTCCATGTTCATCAACTAAATATAAACAACCAATTGTTACATCTTCAAAGATGACATTATTAAAACAATTACAAACATTAATACAAAGGACTTCAAAATCATCTGTTTCTAAGCAGTCACAATCACTATCCCCCCAAGAAATAGAAAAGCAGGGTTCTATTTTTTGCCATTCATACGTTTTACAACTGCCGCAGGCATTACAAATTGCATGGTTTAACAACTCTACATATTTTTCTTCCGTCGCTACTTCATCAATAAATGCCATACCTCCTGTTGTATTGCATAAATCCTTATAATTTTGTGCATCGGCTGAAGCATCGTCTTTTTTAAGATAATGGGCAAATACTGTTACATTATTCGCTTGCGCGGCGGCAATTGCATTAGCAGTTTGAATATCATCTTGGGCTTGATTACCAGAGTCATCGTTTCCTCTATGGATAGCTTCATCACTAATGTAAAAAATAGATCGACAGGTGCCTCGCCTCCAATCAAAACAATTAGAGAGGTTAATAATTGTTCTAGCTCCTTCTTCTTTATCTTCATTTGAATTAGCACTTGTTGTGGGTAGTTTAATCAGAGAAGTACAACCTAATTTAGTTAAATAGTTATTGCTAGTTTGTAAAAAATTAGTGCCAGAAAAAGTACCAGCAATTCCCAGCCAAGTTATCCTTAAATCGTTTTGGCAATTTAATTGCTCTAGAGCAGTTGTAGCGGCTTTACTTATTAAAGCTCCTATTTTATTCATTGAACCACTTGTGTCAATTAAAATAACTAAATCTACTTTTCCTCTTTTGCCTATGTTTTTGGTACAAGTAGAATTAGGTGTATTTGGGTTGCAATGATTCAATGAATTAAATTTAGAATCGCAATACCTGATTAAATAATCATCCACATAGTTAGCAATTCTTTCACATCTATCTTTAGCATTCGTTTTTTCTATTTTTTCTAAAAGTTGAGTATTAGATACTGCTTCGATATTTTTTGACCTATCAACTTCTTGGAAATTGATTTCTTTTCCATTTTTATCTACATTAATAGAGAAAGGGGCTTGTGTTTTATCTTTTGGGTGATTACCCGTGTATCTGTAAATCACTTGCCCTGTTGGTGTCACTCGATTTTCTACTAAGGTAATAGAAACCGCATCCCAATTCGCTTTCCTTTTCAAGCTTTGCTTTGCTTTGTTTTGAAGGTCGAGGGTTTTAGAATTGTCTTTACTTGATTTTGACATAGTTTTAGTTTTTTGTTAAAAATAATACTGGTTTTCTATCAGAAATGGCATGAGTTTTTCTGCTTAAATCAGCACAATTGTTGATTTAATACTAAATTTTAATGCTACTAATTTTTTAAAAATTTAAAAATTAGCTGTTTTATTCTCTCTAGGATATTCTGATGACTATTCCAGAAGGTAAACAAATCGACAAAGAAGAAATTTCAATATCTACAATATCTATAAGCTTAAAAGCTAAAACCAACTCTTTTTTTAGCAATTCAATCATACTGTTTTGAAATTTATTTTCAACTCTGTAAATAAATTGCTATTGTTAATCATTTTGACTGGTTGAGCAACTAACCTTACAGGAGGAATTGAGAAATTTGTTTTTGCTTCATTAATAATTTCTGATTTATCAATTAAAATGGTAGTTTTTTTGGATTCAGGTGCTATTATTTCAGTAAATTTAATTGCTCTTTTATTTAAAAGATTTTCTGTTCTATCAATTTTTGAGAAATCTAAACGAGACTCATTTGTATCAATTTTGTTTTTTTTAATTTTTTGTAATTCAGTATTTTCTTGTTGATTGGAATAATTGTAAAGATTGGATAACTCAAACTTAGTACAAATTTCTCCTGAATCAACCACTATGTTTACGCTGTTAGATTTATTAACTAAGTGATTAAGCATACTCTTTTTTTCCTCTACTAAAAGATTAGACACAAAAGATTTAATAGCATTAAAGCCATTTGATGTTAACCTGTTTTTAGAAAAAAAATTTTGAGGATTCTGAAATTGTTCCATTAGAAAATCTGTGAATTCCTGATTAATAATCATGTGTTCAATTATTTCGAATCCAAAAAAATCAAGTTCTTTATCTTTAATTTGAGTTTCGGTAATATATTGCTCTTTGAATGTGGCATCTGATATATTGAGCATTCTTTCTAATTCTTCATATTTTTCTAATTGATAATTTTGAGCAGAAAGAATAGCATCAAATGTTTCATGAATTAATTGAGAAACAAATTCTGCAAACCCTAAAGAAACTTCTTTGTAATTTTCCATAATCTATCCATTTAGTGGTGCGTAATCCGTTTTAAATTTCACTAATACTCGTCCAAAAATATCTACTTTGGTTCCACTCGAATCTCTTTGATAAGATTTTGCTGTATTAACGGTAATTGTTCTGTTGACTGTTTTTTGTTTTCGCTTTTTTCTAAAAACACCAAAGATTCCACCCGCAATTCTTTGTTTGTTTTTATATTTATTTTTCTCTTTTCTGTAATAACTATTAGATGAACCCCGAGTAGAATTATTCCAAGTAGAGAAAGTGATTTTTGTTTCTATTTCTCCTTCAGTAACTACTAATCTCATTACTCCTTGTTTTGCCATCGTTTGTAGAAGGCTGTATTTATTAGACACAATTAGTGCTGCAATGGCATCATGAATTTGCTTATAGGTAGGAATCTTGTCTGCAACTATATCTGCTCCAGAAATTATTAAATTATTATAATCTACTAGGGCCTGGTAACTCAAGGCTTCAGAAGGATCATTTATCTTATCTACTAAACCATTAACTGCAGGAGCCAATGCATTAATAAGTCCTCCCCACCATGTATCTTTAGTAGCAGACGTATCCGAACTAGGTTGTGATATACTTGGTGTTAAATTATCAGATGTTTCTAATTGCTTCAATACATCTATTAAAGCAGTTTGATCAATATCGGGCAACTCATAATTTAAAACAAAATCAGAAATTTGGTCAAAAGAAACCCCATCTTTAGTATTATTAATATACGTTGATAAGTCTTGAGTCAGAGAATTTACAAAAGTGGCGTATTCCTCCATTTGAAGAATGTGAGCTTCGACTAAGGAATCAAAAATTCCTGTTACTAATTCGGTCGTAAATTCTACAAAAGGAATCTCTCCAAACCTAGCTGCGGTATCTATTGCTTGATTATTATCTGTCATGTTTATTATTTATGAATGATGGCTAAAGTACTTTTTGATAAAATATAATCAATTAATTAAAATATGTTGGTTTTGTTTTTTTATTGTTAGACTTTGATTGATTTAGTATCTCAAAGAATATTCATCCGTATTTGTAACTACAGAGTTCTTTATAATGTCTTGTTTTATCATTCCTATTTTTAGAAAAAGAAAAAAAGACTTTTAAAAGTTGTTGAGAGTTAAATATTAAAAGAAATAAATTGTGGATGTGAAAACTTAAAAATATTAGATAAAGACTTGTTTTGACTAAATAGAGCGAAACCTAATAATTAAATATATTCTAATTTATATGGTCTTACTGAAATAAGGTAAAAAAGAATGTGATAAAAAAAGTTGTTTGAAATA